>NZ_NPDQ01000005.1 GCF_002812125.1 Leptospira brenneri | reverse complement strand
TAAGAAATCTTAAGTAATCTGAAATTCAGTAACGATTTTAGCGCTCATCGGGACCCCCGGTAATGCTCGCGGACATACCAAAGGAAAAATTGCTGACCAAGTCACGAGAAATTGTTTCCAACGTAACGGTGGCTTAGTGATTTGATTCTCAAAGGAAAACAAAAACTCAAGGCCCGTTCGTGTAGAATACTGATCACCATTATCAAGAATCAAACTAATTTCATTTATTAGTTGATCTCGATCAACAGAATTCATCCAAAGATTTAAATTGGTCTCTGAATCAAATCGAATGATAATTGTATAAGTGGTAGTTAGGTTGGGAATAGGTTGAATCATTTGCCAATCAAGATGACCGGTGGCTTTTTTACAAAGTGGAGCAATTTTTTCTAACCAACTCTCATATTTGGTTTCTTCACCTTTTAGGACTCTATGAGAAATGATCGCAGTGGCACCATAAACTTCAAACGGAGTTGAATTAACAATTTTTTTCATTCTAATTAAAGAAATGAAATAGTGTTTATCAAACGTCAACCCATTGTTCTTTGATGATTAAAATGAAAAAAATATTTCTAAGGGTTTCTTTGTTAAAAAGTGCCGTTAAAAAACGACACCAACTCTGTACTGATTCAATTTAAATCGTCAATCTTTATGTCTTCGGGCGACGGTTTACCTACCCCAGTTTCAACTAAGTTTTTTAAACTGAGTAAAAAGATTGCCCATTTCATACTACAATGAGCAGTAAAATCCGACTCTGTTTTCCAATCTTGGTGCCGGAAATAAAGGATGGTCATTCTTTCCCCATCGGGTGCTTTACTAAGGCTCAATTGAAAGTCAACATGAGAACCAATCCAATCCTCTGGACCGGCAACACATTCCCATAACAGATGTTTGGATTCTAAAATTTCCACTTTCATTTCAATGAAATTCTTGTGCCCGAATCCGAAATGAATCAAATCACCAACTCCATAAACTTCTGAAGAAAAATTTCCTTCTACTTCCTTTGTCCACCAACCGGCTAAACCTTTTTTTGTAGTTAGTGCATCCATCACTTCTCTTTCATCAGCTCTAATTCCAACTTTATGGTAAATCCCATTCATACAATTCTCCTTCTGTTAACCTTTCAACGGTTTCATTTGTTTATTTTTTTTACTTACCCGAATTTATCCATTGGTCCAAACCTTCTAGAATATTTGTCCAACCATGGTTATGCATTTTTACTTGGATCTCGCTTGTCAGTTCTTCATGCACTAAAGTCACCAAAGTTTTTTGTTTTCCAACCTTGCCACTTTTGGATATTATATCTTTTATCTCTTCAAAAGTGATCGTAACTAAAGTGTCTTTGTTATCGGTTGCATGTGAACGCCATGTAAATACTAACTTATTAGGTTCATCAATAGTAATGTATTCACCTTCATGAGGTAAAATTTTTCCATCGAGTTCCATATTGATTATAAACTTACCTCCTGGCCTTGGATCCATAATGACTGATTCGATTTCAATTCCCTCACCAGATAAAAACCAAAGCGCAAAGTCTTCCGCATTTAGCCATGCTCTGAAAATTTTTATTGGATCTGCATTAATTTCTTTTTCTATTCTTAGGACTTCTGGTTTCATTTCCCTTCTCCTCTAAAAAAGCTTCCAGTTTTGCCAATTTATTTGTCCAAAATTCTTGATGATAAGTAATCCAATTAGTTGCTTCTAAAAGTGTTTGGCTCTGTAACTCCAAACGAAAACTTCTACCGTCATGAGAAGCTCTTACTTTCTTCACAAGTTCAGCTTCCGTCAGTACATCGATATGTTTTGCCACTCCTGCAAAAGACATCGTAAAGGTTTCCGCAAGTT
Source organism: Leptospira brenneri (assembly GCF_002812125.1). Classification (NCBI taxonomy): domain Bacteria; kingdom Pseudomonadati; phylum Spirochaetota; class Leptospiria; order Leptospirales; family Leptospiraceae; genus Leptospira; species Leptospira brenneri. Next base: position 363,840 of record NZ_NPDQ01000005.1, on the reverse strand, counting down.
CAGAGATACTTAGGGACCCTTTTCGAAGACGAGCAAGCATTTGCCTTCTCGTGTGGTCTGCAAGAGCAGCAAAAACCCTATCTAAAACTTGTTCCTTTTTCTTTAATTCAACCATTTAGTTGAATATATTTAGATTCATTTTTTTAGTCAATTATTAAACCAAATGGTTGAATATTTTAGAAAATATGCCTTGCGAAATCCAAGGGTATTTTTCCATTTTTGAAAGTTGATTCCATTGGAAATCTTAAATGGGCCAACCCAAAAGAATCGTGTTATATAAGATTTACAGTCAAAGATAAAAAGAAAAGTTATCACTTACGGAGTGAATATGAACTGGATTTTACTCTTTATTGCTGGTCTTTTTGAAGTTATGTTTGCCTTCTGCTTGGGAAAGGCAAAAGAAACCATAGGAAATGAAGCCCTTCTTTGGTATTTTGGATTTTTCGTTTCCTTACTGATCAGTATGGCTTTATTAATCAAAGTGACCGAATCCCTACCAATCGGAACAAGTTATGCAGTCTGGACTGGGATCGGAGCTGTCGGAACCGTGCTGATCGGGATTTTCTTTTTTAGAGAACCTATCGAGTTTTGGAGAATGTTTTTCCTGTCCACCCTCGTTCTATCAGTGGTTGGATTAAAATTTGTTTCCCACTAAAGGCAAAAAATCAAAGTCTATGAAAACAAATTTTACTGAGATGGAAAAAATCCCATCCTTTTTGAAGAATACAAAAGAAAGTTTATTCGATAAACTTGGTTTATCTATCCAAAACATTCTCTTAGAGTGCGAAAGTTTAGAATATGATGCATGTCAGTTTCAAATCAAAGATAAACTGATTAGTCACAGAAAAGCAAAAATCACACCGAAAAAAATCGGACAATTTGTAACGCTCTGGAAAAGAAGTAAACTAGGTCCGATCGAACCATTTCATATCAAAGACGGTATAGACCTTTTTATCATTGTAACAGAAAATAAAACCAAAACAGGATTTTTCATATTCACAAAACAGATATTAAATGAAAAAGGAATTCTTTCTGGAAAACGAGAAGGAAAACGTGGGTTCCGTGTTTATCCGACCTGGGACAAACCTAACAACAAACAAGGACTAACAACACAAAAATGGCAACTACCTTTTTTTATCGAGTTAATAGACGAAAAGGATAGTTTAGATTTCCTTACAAATCTTTTAGGGAGCCACTTTCAATAAAAGAAACTAAAGTAGAATTCTACTTTACCACTTACAGAGAACGAGGAAAAAAGTGGAATGAGTCAAATTTTTCGAAAAAACTTAACGACCCGCCATTTTGATTTGGATTGGAACCGCCATGTCACAAGCAGAACCTACGAAAAATTTGGTTACGATGCCAGATGTGAATTATTAAAAGAATTCGGATACTCCATTGAACAAATGCTAAGTGCAAATATTCGTTACCTTTCCGGCTCAACTTATGTGCGATTTTTGGACCAACAATTTGCAGATGCCGAAATGGTAGTAGAAACACAAGTATTTCGTTTGGACTCAGGGTTACTATTATGGAAACAAAACATACTGGGACCAAATGGTAAAAAGGCTTGTGAATTAGAAACAACATCTAGTTTGGTTCAGGATGAAAAAAACATAATTATTGAAAATATCCCTTTAATCAATATAACACCTCATCAATTTACCATTCACCCAAAACCCGCCAAACAAAACACAGTGGAACACGAATACTATATTCCCTTTAGTGATATGAACTGTTTCTGGAATTTACCTTCTGATTCTATTTGGAAAATATTCGAAGAAGGTCGTTTTTTATTTTTTAAAGAAATCGTAGATTTAAATTTAATTCAAGAGACAGATGCCACCACTTTCTTTATGGGTGGGGAGATTTTAATCTACAAACAACCGGAACCAGGATCTCATGTAAAAATTTTAAGTTGGATTGAAAGTTTTGAAAAAATTCGTTTTTACTTTAGGCAAGACATAGTAGACCTGAGTGGACGTTTACTTGTCAGTATGAAAGACGAACAATTATTTGTTTCACTTTCCAAGTCACGTCCCAGAAAAGCGCCAGAAGCCTTTTTTAATAAAATAGAAAGATTTATTGAATGATTGGAGTTTTTTGTTTGAGAAGGACTTCCTCATCGATGGTTAACTCTCTATATTTACCAAGTGGCAGCGAAGGATCCAATTCCAAGGTTCCCATTTTCATTCGTTTAAGATAAGTGACTTCTTTTCCTAAACTTTGAAACATCCTTCGAATTTGCCTATACTTACCTTCCTTTAACCAAACAGTCACTACGTTTGGAAAATCAAGATTTGGAATCGCAAGTTTCGCTGGCAAAGTTTGATAACCATCATCCAAAACAACTCCCTTTTCAAAAGCAAGTATATCCTCGTTTGTTACAGAATCAGAAATTTCGGCGTAATATTCTTTTTCTACAAAATGTTTAGGAGAGGTGTAATAATGACCAAGAGTTCCGTCAGTGGTAAATAATAACAAACCTTCTGTTTCTTTATCCAACCTACCTACCGGAAACAAATTCATATTTCGATGTCTTTCACTTAGATAATCCATTACCGTTTTTTCACGCGGGTCTTCTGTTGCAGTGATACAATCGGGGGCTTTGTTCATCATAAAATAATAAAACTCTTTGCGAATCAATGTCTCTTCATAATAGACAATTTCATCTGCAAGAGAAACTTTAAAACCTGGATCTTTGACCACCACCCCGTTCACCTTGACTAACCCTTGATGAATTTCCTTCTTAACATCTGAACGAGACCCTAACCCGAAATTACCAAGAACTTTATCTAAACGATCTTTTGTCATACTTGTGTAATCATCCTTACTTCTCCGAGAAGATATTGCAATCAAGAATTCTAAAAGCAAATGATGAATTGTTCTAAAAAAAGGTATCGAAAACGAATGCCAAAAACAATCTAACTTGTATGTTCAGTACCTTTTTAAGGATTTTGAAATCTTCGAGAATTGCCTTTGATTTGGCTTACAAAAGTTCTCCTTTTTTAACTTTATTCATTTCCATCCTGACCATAACGAATGGTTTATTTCCTTCTCTACTTGTCTGGATTGGGAAACTAATCATTGATTCAATTTTGCTTTCTGGATTACAACCATACCAGTGGATTGATCTATTACAATCTAAAGCAGTTCAATTAGTTTATGTGGAAGGACTACTTACCATTCTCTTTTTTGGAACACAAAAATTATTCAATATCTCTTACACTTTACTTCGCATTCGTTTAGGACAAGAAGTGAATGAAAGGATTTTATCAAAGGCAATTCGTTTAGAACTCACTCATTTTGAAGATTCTGAAACCTACGATAAAATGACACAAGCAAGGACGGAAGCCTCCTCAAAACCACTGTCCATGGTAACTCGTTTTTTCACTATACTCCAATCATCTGTCACCATCATTAGTTTTTTTGGACTTCTGATTAAACTTTCTCCACTTGCCTCTTTTATCTTAGTTATCGCTTCGATTCCTTCTTTTATTGCAGAAACAAAATTCTCCAATCATAGTTTTCGATTGTTCCGTTGGAAAGCAAAAGAAACCAGAGAACAAGTTTATCTAGAAACTCTTATGGCAAGAGAAGACAATGCTAAAGAAATTTTACTATTTAACTTGGGTAAAGAATTCTTGAATCGATATAAGAATAACTTCCAAAGGATTTATAAGGAGGATAAAAAACTTACTATCTATAAAGGAATTTTCAGCTTTTTACTCGGACTACTAAGCCAATTTGCGTTTTATGGGTCCTATGTTTGGATCGTATGTTTGGCACTCCTACATAAAATTTCATTAGGAGAAATGACAATGTACCTTGTCATTTTCAGGCAAGGACAAAGCACATTTTCGAATGCCCTTTCTGCTTTTGGAGGTATTTATGAAGATCATCTGTATATAGAAAATCTTATGGAATTTTTAGATCTGCCAATCCTCAAACAATACGGAAATGCAAAAGGCAATCACCAAAAACTAGGAATCGTTTTTGATTCCGTTTCCTTTCAATACCCTGGCTCTAAACAAGCATCTTTATCTAATGTTAGTTTTGAATTAAAACCAGGAGAAAAACTTGCTATCGTAGGTGAAAATGGTTCAGGAAAAACAACACTTATCAAACTCCTCACTCGTTTGTATTCTCCTACATCTGGCAATATATACTTAGATGGAATTAACTTAGAAGATTGGGATGAAGAAACATTACGCAAGAGATTTGGTGTTATCTTTCAAAACTTTGTCCAATACCAATTCAAAGTGGGAGAGAACATCGGTATGGGTGATGTTCACAAAGTCCAATCAGAAACAGAATGGATCCCTGCAGCTAAATTAGGAATGGCACACGAATTTGTAACAAATTTAGAAAATGGATATGAAACAAGACTTGGAAAATGGTTCAAAGATGGAAGAGAATTATCAGGAGGACAATGGCAAAAAATTGCACTAGCACGTGCATTTATGCGTTCTCATGCAGACATTTTAATTTTGGATGAACCTACATCCGCTATTGATGCAGAAGCAGAAATGAAAGTCTTCGAACATTTTAGAGAACACACACAAGGTAAAACTGTAATTTTAATCTCACACCGATTCTCTACTGTAAGAATTGCTGATCAAATTTTAGTATTAGAGCAAGGTAAAAAAACAGAATGGGGAAGTCATGAAGAACTTCTATCAAAGAAAGGAAAATATGAAAAACTATTTCGATTACAACAAGCTGGATATCAATAGCAGAGTCTAAATATCCGATACTATATAAGAAGGTTTATTTCAAACGACAAGGATAAGATATGGAAGACAATTACTCTAACTTAGGAATGAGAAAACTGAAAGATCTTATCGATTCATTCGGAGAGAGATCTAAAGAAATTGGTTCCGTTGCAGGATCTATCCAACAAATTGCTAAACAAACCAATCTCCTAGCACTCAATGCTTCGATTGAAGCAGCAAGAGCAGGAGAACATGGACGTGGGTTTGAAATTGTAGCAAATGAAGTGACTAAGTTATCTTTTCAAACTTCCGAAGCAACGAAAAAGATTTCGGAAATTTTATCTCGTATTAACATTGAAAACTCTTCAGCAAACTTTGATGTCATTGAGATGGAAAAACAATCCATCCTAGAATATGCAGAACTTTGGACGAGTAATATTGCCAAAGAACTCGAATCAAAATTTTATATTATGGCAACATCGCTATATGGTTTAAAGTTTTTAATCCAAAGTTTAGTCCATGCAAACGTAGGAATGAAACGAGAACATTTACTTCTCATTCTACAAGAATACTTAATACAAAATGAACAACAACTTGCTTATGCAATTTGTTGTGAACCAAATGCCATTGATTTTATGGATACTGATTATTCAAACAAGGAAGGTCACGATTCCAAAGGAAGATTTGTTCCTTATTGCCATAGACATACTGGAAAAATTTCGATAGAACCATTACAGGGTTATGATACTGCCGGCGAAGATGAATGGTATACTCTTCCTCGTGATTTAGGGGAAGATGTGATGATGGAACCTTACGATTATCCTATCGAAGGAAAAACAGTAAAGATGACAAGTCTAATGACCAATCTATTTCTCCATTCTAAATTTGCAGGGATTCTGGGAGCCGATTTTTCCCTGGAACAATTACAAGCAGAGCTTTCACCAAAAAAACTATTTGGGATTGGTAAAACTTCCCTGATCACTTACAACGGAAACTTTGCCTCTCATCCAGAAATTGAATTTTTAGGCACTGTTGCCGAACTCCTCAGTGAAGAAGCCAAAAGAGCCATTCAGAAAGGGGAAAGTTTTACTTTTATCGACAAAACAAATACCGCAAGGATTCTAAAACCAGTACGAATTGGACAAAGCAAAAGACCTTGGAGCATTCTTGTAGAATTCAATTTACTCTCCATTCTTAAAAAATAGGTCTCCTCTTTTCAAGAGGGTATCTGTGATAGATACTTGATTCACCATCGCCTACCAAAACTCTGGTTCTATGGACATTGATTCTTTGTTACAAGATCTAAAGGCTCTTTTGGATTCTCCCAAGGAACTTGTAACTATTTCCGAAGAAAAACGATTGGAATTAATGATCCTATGTGGAAAAATTTCACGCCCTGACCGTAACGAAGTACGCAAAAGGAACAGAACTGTTCGCGTTGAAAAAAAACAAACACTCAAAATTCAGGAAAAACAAAAAACTGCTTTAACAGGAATCAGACGAGCAAGAGAAACTACCGTTTTCAAAGCACCTTTACAAATTTCCAATTCAGCGGGATGGTCTTGGGACAAAGCGGAAGAACTCCTGACCCCAAAACCTTGTTATATTTGCAAAACACCGTTTACTAAACTCCATTTTTTTTATGATGCAATGTGTCCTAATTGCTCAGAACTCAATTATTCGAAAAGGTTTCAGACAGCAGATCTAAAAGGAACCGTGGCAGTGATTACAGGGTCTCGTTTAAAAATTGGGTATCAAGCAACCTTACTCTTGTTACGCTCTGGTTCTAGAGTCATTGCTACAACTAGATTTCCCAATGATTCGGCAATACGTTTTTCCAAAGAAGTTGATTTTCATTTATGGAAGGATCGATTACAAATTTTTGGTTTGGACTTGAGACATACACCAAGTGTAGAAATTTTTTGTAAATTTTTAGAAACTCATTTAGAAAGATTAGATATTCTTATCAATAATGCAGCACAAACGGTAAGACGACCTCCCGGCTTTTATGGCCATCTACTTGACGTAGAAAAACTGAGTATTTCCGAGTTACCTACAGATGCACAAAAGTTACTTAGTTTTTACCAACACTGCAAACAAGAATTAGATTCTTACCGGTCTGATTCAGAAATGAAAGATACTGCCACCGCACTGGCAGTCAGTTGGAATCACAAAACACCGGGTGTGGGGATCCGTTCCTCAGCGGCACTTTCACAAATCCCCTATTCTCATGACAATTCAAATGAATTGGAAGCGGTTTTTCCAGAAGGAGAATTGGATGCCGATTTACAACAAGTAGATCTTCGCAAAACAAACAGTTGGCGACTGCGACTTGGAGAAATCAATACTTCCGAAATGTTGGAAGTTCAATTAGTGAATGCCGTTGCACCCTTTGTCCTTTGTAACCGTCTCGTTGGTCTAATGCGAAGAGACAATACAGGAAAAAAACATATCATTAATGTTTCAGCCATGGAAGGGAAATTCCATAGATTCAAAAAAGAAGACCGCCATCCTCATACCAATATGGCAAAAGCTGCCCTGAATATGATGACTCATACCTCCGCAGAAGATTTTGCGAAGGACGGAATTTTTATGAATGCGGTGGATACGGGATGGGTTACCGACGAAGATCCAGTGGAACTTGCGAAAAGAAAACAAGACTTACATGATTTCCAACCACCACTTGATATTGTGGATGGAGCTGCGAGAGTCGTTGATCCCCTGTTTGACGGTGCCAATACAGGGAAACACTGGATCGGGAAATTTTTAAAAGACTACTTCCCGATTGATTGGTAAACAGGAATTTGCGAAGAGAGAATTTGTTCTTTCGGAGAAAACTTTTTCAAAAACTGAGTAAAAGCCAAAAGCCCACCTTTTTTATAAGTAAATTTAGGTAGAGTAGTAATTGGGTTTTTAATTTTTACTAACATTTCTTTCCAATCTTGGGAATCAAGTTCCACAACAATCTTCGAATCCTCTAGTAAACCAGGGATCACTTCTGCAATACCCTTCCTGACATAAATGGTATACGATTCTTTTGTATCAGAAAAAACAAAACCTACTTTTTCATCAGAATCGATACTAGCGTTTGGATCTAAGTTTGTAACAAAACTGCTAAGAATTACCTTAACAGGATAACGTCGTAATAGAGCAGGACTTGGCCTTACTTTGATTTTAGCGACAAACTTGTTTCTCAATTCCAAAGCCTCTGTAAGATAATAATGTTTTGCATTCGCATTCGATTCTAGTTGGCCTAAATTTTCCAAAGCTTCAATTCGCAAAGGAACCACATCTGTTAATTTTGGATCATTTCGAAGTAGATACCCAGACAAACTCAAAACCGCTTGGTATTCTTTGGATTGTAATTTACTTTTTGTATATTTTAATAGATTCTCTTTTCCTCCCGCAAGATCCACAATCAAATCCGCATAAGCCTTCCGATCTAGTGGTTGTAATTCTGCTGAGTCACCACTAAACCAACCCAGATTCCCGGTAAATGCGGAACGAACCGACCAAGACACTTTTCCATACACTTCTTGGAGGTAGGGAGATTTTTTTAAATGATCGGGGAGTTTTACAAATTCAACCAAATCATCCGGGTGGTATCCGGCATTGATTCCACGAAGGGACTGATCATGTACAAATTGTACGGCATCTCTGTAATCGGTAACAATATCATAAATATATGTTTTTCCTGATACTGGTTTGCCGTGACTTGGAACTAGATGTTCCGGCTTTAAATTCCTGATGATATCCAAAGATTGATACCAATTTTTTAAACTACGAAACCAAGTCCCCCTGATGGTATAAAGGTTTGGAAAGGCTTTGTAAAAATTATCTCCGACAAATAAAATATTTTTTTCTGGATGATAGATATAAATTTGATCGTCTGTTTCACCTGGTGCGTGGATCAGCTTCAAACGAATTCCAGATACTTCAATTTCCAAACTATCTCTAAATGTTTTTGTAGGAGGAACAAAATCCAATTTTGTATCGGCATTGTATCCTTGGTAAGGACCAATTCCTACGTTTACCAAATCACTTTTTTCTAAATAATTTCCAAACATCCGAGCACTTCTTGTTCCAATGATGGGAGTGGTCTCACTTGCCAGTTTTTGAACTGCAGGTAACAAACTCTCATGCGCATATACTTCTGGTGATTCTCCCGAAACAAAAGTTACAGAACCAAAAATATGGTCTGGATGACTATGGGTATAGATAATTGCTTTGATTGGTAGTTTTGATATTTTTCTAAATTCTTCTAGAACTTGTTTGGATGCTTCTATCTCATCTAAAGTATCGATAACGATTAATCCATCCTTACCAACAAGTAAGATGGAATTGGCAATCCCATACCCTACTGCCGAATAAACTCCCGGCGCCACTTCATAAATTTTCTTTTCAAACTCTACATTAAATTCCTCTAAATGCAGTTTGTGAGTATCATTTGTTCCTTCTTTTTGTTTTGCCGAATGACAAACATGGAATTGGAGTAAAAAAATAAATATACATAGGGATCGAAAAATGGATTTCATAAGCTGAATCTATCAAACCAATAAAGAGACTAGAAATGAAACTTAGTTTTAAAATTCAATTATGGGAACTTACCAGTTTAATACATTCAATTGTACGAATTGTATAATCCATCGGAGTTACGAACAAAGAAAAAAACTTTATCAGATATACCGAAGATTTCTAAAAACAATATTAGTTCCAAACACTGTAATTCATATATATATTGAGAGAGAGAATTAAGTTATCTTGCAGATGCAAAAGGTGAGAATTTTAAATCACCAAACAGTTGCTATATACCTCTTCTCCAATGATCCAATTCCAATTAAAAAAAACTTCCCATCCTAAACGAATCACTATGCACAATATACAATATATTGGATATATTTCTGCAATAACAGATTTCGGCCTATCTCTCTACCCACTTAAGAGAACAGTGTCCAAAACACTTATAGAGAGACCTAATGAAACAATTTCGATGGACCCTAACCTTATTTCTTTTCGCTTTTTTTCCTATTTTGGCACAATCTACGCCAAAAACACCGCAGGGCCTACCCCAAACAAACGATCTTCCTCAAACGGTTACGACTACACCGGATGACGAGAAATCGGAGAAAGAAAGGTGGAGATTTCTCTTTTATGCAGGAACGGGAAAGGCAGATATCCAAACCAATCCCAATATCCCCTTCGCTCATAGGGATCCAAATACGGGATTACAAATCAATCCAGGCATAGGGAAACGGACTGGCCTTACCAGTGCCGGAACCACAAACTTTCCTTCAGAAGGAACAGGAACCAACCAAGGATCTCTTTTTACACTTATGAACGACAAATGGTTGTTTGCTTATGGGTATACATCTTTGGATTTAAAAATGTCTCCCGCACACCAAGGAACTGTTCCCGTTCGTTCTTTTGATTCTTCTTCCGAACATATTGTTCGAAACATTCGAGTTGACTATACTCAAAAAATCACAGATAGTTTTGCCACTGTATTCTCTGTTCGACAATTTCAAAGAACAGGCAATTACCAATGGGAAAATGTATTGGAATCAACAAATGTTTCCAACCATTATGTAGCCTTTCCTAAAATCCAATTGAATGATAATATGAGAATTAATAGCTTCACAATTGGATTCAAATCTACATATTTCAAAAACTGGGAAATCGAACCATACCTTCAGTATCGGGACGCAAGGTTTTATGCGAATGTTTTCTCTACGGTAGGAATTGCCCAAAGGTCAGACCAACTATTATTACCATCCGACCCAAGTGCCATTGCCAACGCTTGGGCCTATCAAGGTTTAGGAAGTGCTTATGCCCTTCCACTTTACAATTCGATCAATAAAGAATTTGGAAACGTGGGACTTCGGTTACAATACAGTCCTTTTAAATTTTTAATCTTCCGTTCTGATGTGAGACGAAATCCTGTTTTAGCTGCTTGGGAAGTACGCGGATCAGTGACTATGTTTTTTAATAAATATTTTGGAATCACAGCAGGTGGGGTTTATGCAGAAGCTGAAATCAATCCACTTAATTTACGCGGATGGGAAATTGGACCAACATTCACTTATTTATTTTAAATGAATGTTGGTATTGATTGCAGAATATAACTTCTTATGGTAAAGGAATTTCGATTCTTTTACCATCTTCACCGATGATCAAATTTCCTTGGAATGATTTTCGAATGGGATCCTTGTACAAAGACTTTGTCTGAATAAAGTTCCTAGAAACAGGAATCATATGAGTCAAAACTAAAGTATTTACCTTTGCAGCTTCTGCCAGTCTGCCCAATTCTTCTGCATCAATATGATACAACTGAATGTCTTTCATAATTTTAGTAAAACGTGGACTTCCCAGAGATTGATAAGATTCTCCAATTTTTGCAACGATTGATTTACTCATCACTTCTGAAATTAGATAATCTGCTCCCGATGATTGTTTCTTTAAAAACTCTGAATCCGCTGTGTCACCCGAAATCACAATCGACTTTCCCTTGTATTCGATTCGATATCCAACGGCCGGTTCCACCGGGACATGATTCACAAAAAAAGACCGAACGATGACTCCATCTTTTTCATAAACAATCTTAGAAGAACCATCTGCGTTTGGTAAAAATTCATTTGGTTTTGCTCCCTTCCATTGAGAAGGTACGACCGCTTCTCCATGATGTTTGGTTCGATAAAAATACTCTTGCCCATAACTTTTTAAAAAACCATTTACTAGTTCACTGGTTCCTTTAGGTCCGTACACATTTAGAGTTTGTTTTCTACCGAGTAACCAACTTCGATCAATCACTTCTCCCAAATCAGCAAAATGATCTGAATGAAAGTGAGTGATAAATATACCATTAATATCAGTGACAGGCAAATGAAGTTTTTCCATTGCGAAGGCTACCCCATCCCCACAATCAAAAACCAAAAACTGTCCATTCACAAAAATGGCTGTGGAGTTTTGAATTCTATCGGAAGGAATAGGAGATCCTGTTCCCGTAAGAATGATCGTAATTTTATTTGGATCCAAAAGATCACGAGCGACATCTGCTTTCGCATTGATACTTTCAATGACTCGACCGCGTACGATTTGATCCCAAGAACAAGAGAGACAAAGTAACAAAACAAACAAAATACAGAGTTTTGAAAGTTTGATTGGATTTTTTTTCATAAATTTTCCTTAATTTTCATTTTATATGAATTCATCCGTAAGATGGTCCTAAAACCAATATGGCTAGAGGCTAACTGATCTTCTTGCGGTTGTTTTGCGGCTGCCCTATATCTTTTGCAGTAGTTTGGTGCACAAAGAAAGGAACCACCCTTGATTGTATGGTATTTTGTTTTATCAAGTTTCTGATTTGGAATCCAAGAGTCGGAAGTAAATTCCCAAACATTACCAATCATATCATAAAGGCCAAATCCATTTTTCGCATAACATCCAACAGGTGATATTCCAATAAACCCATCTTTTCCTTCATCCAAAAAAGGAAACTCACCCTGCCATGTATTGGCCTCTTTTATGGAGATGTTTTCGTTAGATGATTTTTCGAATCCTCCACCGCGAGCCGCCCATTCCCATTCCACCTCAGTGGGAAGTGAATGCCCTTTCCACTCTGCATATAAGCCTGCATCCCGATATGTGATCGCAACTACTGGGTAAGAACCTTTTCCTTCGATCGAAGATCCTGGACCTTCTGGATGACGCCAATTTGCCCCAGGGATGTAATTCCACCATTCCAGTGGAGAACTCTTTTCTCTTTGGTTTGTAGGTTGATGAAACACCACAGCGCCTGGTGTAAATAAATCGGAGTCCAGGGTGGTCTCGCCTTTACCTTTTGTACTTAGTTTGGTTTCGGCTTCTGTAATATATCCAGTTTTCGAAACAAATTCTGAAAATTGATCATTCGTCACTTCAGTTTCATCCATCCAAAAACTAGATACAGAAGTCTCGTATACAGGCGATTCTTCTGGATAAACAGAATCTCCTTTCCTAAACTTCCCAGAAGGAATAAAAACCATACCAGAATATTTGGTATCCTGATTGGATTTTAAATAATGACAAACATTTCTTTTGGTTTCAAAAATATTGGAAACTAAATTACACTGATAAAAACCAATACAAAGAAAAAAGAATATTAACTTTCTTTTGTGTAAAAACAAATTAGTTCACCCAATAAGTATATTCATCGTCTGTCTCCTGCTTCTGATCCAAGGTTTTATCAATCGACACAGGAAACTCAATGAATGAAGGCCAAAGTGCTTTTGGCATTTGTTTATTATAATTTACTAATAAATTTTCTAACTCGGTCAGTTTATTTGGGAAGGATGAAATTACATTTTTCTTTTCCAAAGGATCAGAATCTAGATGAAACAACCATTTCTTTTTAGGTCGTTCTGTTTGAATTAATTTCCATCCATCCGACTGCACCGTTTGGTAGTATCCATCACTCCAAAAAAGAGGACGAGACTTTTGAATCCCTTGTCCTTTTAAATAAGGCAACAGATTGACCCCATCAATTTGTCTATCCTCTGGTAACTTCGCACCAGCAGCACTCACCACTGTAGGTAGGATATCAATATTAGTTATGGCATTTTGATACTTAGTACCTGGTTTGATATGGCCTGGCCACTTAGCCATATAAGGAACACGAATTCCTCCTTGGAATAAAGTTAACTTCCACCCACGAAACGGACGATTCACATCCGGCAAACCAATGTAATTAGGAGCCCCATTATCACTGGTAAAAATCACGATGGTATTTTCCTCTAGACCTTCTTCCTTGAGTGAAGATAATATTCTTCCTACACTCCGATCCAGAGAACGAATCATACTCAAATACACTCGTTTTCGATGATCTTTGATATGAGAGAGTGCATCGTAATCTTCCTTACTTGCTTGTAAGGGAGTGTGTACTGCCCAGTGTGCTAAAAATAAAAAGAAAGGACGATTTTTATTTGTTTCAATGACTTTGACAGCTTCATCTGTAAAATAATCTGTTAAGTACCGGCTCGGTTCAAACCACTTACCACCGTTATAACTCACACCAAACCGCATATTCGGCCATAAAAACTGGTCAATCGGATCAAAATCTTGTTTTGAATTATAAACATTAGGATCATCAACGGGTAAATACAATCCACTTTCCATAAAAAGAGTTTCATCGAACCCTTGTTTGTTGGGTCGCATTTCTTCCGTACTTCCCAAATGCCATTTGCCTATATGAACGGAATGGTATCCCCTTTCCTTCAAAACTTCAGCAATTGTAATTTCCGAAGTTGGCATTCCCAGTTCATTAAAACTTTTAGATTTCTCTGCCTTTTCTTTATCGATGATCACTGGATACAATCGGTTGGGATCTGCATATAAATCAGCACCCACTCGAGCCAAGGCTCCAGGTGTTGGAGTGTATTCCACTCCAAACCGAGACGGATATCTCCCAGTTAAAAGTGCCGCACGTGAGACAGTACACACAGCACTTCCAGAATAACCAGAATCAAAACGCACTCCCGCCTTTGCAATGGAGTCAATATGAGGAGTGGGAACACCAAGATCCGCATAACCACCGCCATACGTTGTAACATCATTAAATCCCAAATCGTCTGCCATAATCACGATGATATTCGGAGGACGATTCTTTAATTTTCCGTTTGGCTCCAAAGGCCCAGACAACCAAGGGACTGGATGGTTTGGTTCTCTAGGATGACGAATGTCGGTGATCCAACCAAGCGAATAACGTAACAAAAGCAAACGATTGTAATACAGGATACCCGCAAGTAGCAAAAGAACAAAAAAAGCAGAGAAAATTATCTTAAAAAGTTTCATCAGAAAAATAAAGCCCTTGGAATGGACTTAATCTTCGAATGCCGTAATCGCCAAGAGTTTAGTAAGACTTGAATTTTTAGAAAAACGAAAAAAGAATCAATCCATCCAGTCCAATGAAAATTCGAACAATGAATTAAGCAGGATTTATGAGTAGGAATCTAATAAGATGATAAGCTGGGGAAATTACAAACTCTAGCATAACAAACCAAACATTCTTGAAATATAGTTTCTTTCGATTTAGTGGGAAAATCGGTTTGGCTCAGTAGATAACAATTAATAAAAGATTCTCCTCTTTTCCGTGGAGACTGTTCGGTCGGATTCAAACGATTGCAATGAACTAAAGAAAACATTTCAAGCAAAAAGGAAAAAATTGAAACCTTAATTATCTGACGCGACTTCAACGTTCCTTCTCCAAATATCAAAACGATTCACCTACTATTATCTCACCTAATCATCCGGGCAAGTCCCGAACATGAAACCAATCTGATCAATGATCAACCGTTTGGCGACTAGTTTTTCCCTGTCCGTCGGGAACAGGCTACTTCGGGGTGCGCATTCGCTCCCGTCCTTCGGACCAAGCCCGCCGTATCCTTCTCGCGGGGGGGGGGGGAAGTAAAGACTCATATCTTTTGATAATTTAGAATCAAATTCTTCGCCAGGTGAACTCCTTAAGACTAAACATGAAAGCTCTTTTCTTCGGTTAGTTCGGTTTGTAATTGTGTCCAAAGAAGTTCTACTGTATATGCGAAAAGCTTCATCGAACCTTTTTCAAAAGTATGTCCTAATCACTGACAGGACGTTATGAAACTGCCAATGAAATGGAGTCTAAGGCAAATATATAAAAAATCAATAATCTAAATTAGTGAATTTGATTGTGTAAGATGTATCCTATCTCTGGACAAATTTTTTATAACCTAGTAGAATATAATTATACAAAATCGAATCTTTTCGAGCAAATAAATTTGGATCATTTCTTAATCCTCGTTCATATTCACTACAATTTCTTTCCTGATTGATACACAGAAAACCTATTCGGAAATTTAAATTTTCGATAAACCAACGTGGGAAATTTTCGTCACTTAAACTCGACTTTATTCTCCGATACTCCCTAAGATTATATTCCGGGTCTCCATAGGTGAAGAATAGACGATCTGCATTAAAAAGTGATACAAGGGCTTTCGAATATTCATTTTCTTCCCGATCACTTTTTGTTTTCAAAATTGCATTTAATATACTATCGGAATGTAGCCTACACTTCCCAATAAATACCATCGGGAAGTGAGAAAAAAGTAAGTAACTAACAGGCTTTGTACCATTATAAAAATTAGATGGATTAACATCTTTTTCCATAATGTCAATCCATTCCTCCCTCTCAGGACAATTACCCGCAAAGCTATTCAAAGGCAAGGTGTGATTATAGATTTTTCTAAAATTAAATTGCCTTCGAATCGAATTATGAATTTCCTCAAGATTGGAAAAGCTTTGTTCTGATAATTCATATAATCCAGATGCTAGTTTTGCACCAACTAAAGAGGAATATAGCCACTCACGACTTTTGTATCCCTCTGCCCTCAAGGAGGATTCAAGTTTACTAAACAAAATAAATTCATCTTGGTTAGAATTGGATAAAATAGAACCAAAAAGAAACCAAATATAATAATCATTACTTCTAAATTCCAAATAATTCTTAACTCTATTCTTCAGATAAGATTCATTTAAATGATATCTTTCTTCTATTAAATGAATAAGAGAACTCCTCTCTTCTTCTGGATTCAAATAGACATCAACACCAAATAGTCTGAAAACTAAAACAAAGACGAGCATACAAACAAAAATCGAATATTTTCTATTTTTAAAAAACATAACCAGCTTCTATATAAAGCGAACTAGAGCCCCTTTTTACAAAAGTATACTCTGTATCATTCGAACGAGTGATAATTGCAGTAGAAATCAAGTTTAGCATATTAAAATCGCCATGTAATAGAGAATCATTTATTGTATATTCTGAGTTGTATCGGATTCTAGGAGAATCTGAATATTTCAGCCCATAACCTAGATTAATCAAGAAATTCTCAAATATCGTCCAAGTAAAACCTATATCTACTCCGCCGTAAAGTCTAGAACTAGATTCATAAGAAAAAGTGTATAATCCATCTTTTTTATCTACAAAAAAAGGAGTTGATTTCTGATATTCAACGCTTCGCGGAGATGCCAGACCCACAACTGGCGAAAGATAGAATCCATTTCTAAAAATATAGAACTTATAAGCCAACTCAATATCAGGCCTTACTGTTTTACTTTTATATTCATAAATTCCAAAGGACTGACCGAATCTTTCAAAACTAGTATAACCGGAATTTGCAGGAGTGGAGTTCGAATACAGTTTAAGAATGATACTTTGATAGTCAAAGGTATTATAAAAAAACGATACGGAGGTTCCTCTTCCATAGGATTCCCAAGGCTTTTGCCTGAACTCGGAACTAGGAGATAAAGTCCGAATATCATCATTACCACTGATATTAAAGAAAAAACCAAAATGGCTTTCCCTATATAACGTGCTCATTTCGGTTGCTCCAATAGTTGAAGTAAATATTAGAAATCCAAAGATTAATAGTTTAATTTTATAATTCATATTTTGGTTGCTTGCATCCTATGGCTTTGGTTTATTATTCTCTGGATTTTTAGGATCCGATTTACAAAAAGTGGCTTTTCCAGGTTCATCGTCGTTTGGAAAAGTACAAGCGATAGCAATATTAATTATAATTCCCTGGCTAGAAGGTGGTGAAGAACTACCGAAATCATTTACATAATTTATTCTGCTATTCTCATTTTGATACTGTGCCAAATTGGCTTGGAGACATGCTGTTAACTGTAAAGAATTCCCGGTAAACAATGCGTAACATACAATCTCTCCTCTTTCATACTGATCTTTATTTTTTCTATTTTTTCTATCATCGCTATTCCAAAATGGTTTCTTACGAAAATCGTTATATTGTTTAGATAGCCAATTACTCAAATCTGATTTTTCTAGTGCTCCAAAAACATTTTTCATCCGAAATAAAGAATCTAAATCATTTCCTCTATTCCTGGAATAATTTCCTCCGCTAGCCAACCAACGAGCCCCTCCATCAATTCCTCTACCGGCATTCCTTCCCGCATAATCAAGTCCACGGCCCATACTTCGCATTTGTTGTGTAGCTATTTTTGCAGCTCCAAACACGGCATGGAGAACCATTTGATTCAACATATGCATATAATTTGTGCTATTCCCAGTTTGATCCCGCCATGCAATCGGATTCCCTTCCACATACATCATCCGGTTCATCCCTTGCTCTTTATCAGGAAACACCATACCGTCGTTACTAGCAAATCTTCCCAAACTAGCATCATAATACCTAGCTTGATAATAGTAAAGCCCACTTTCTTGATCCTCTTCTTGTCCCGTATATTTGAATTTTGTAATGTCCGATCCATAAGAGTCTGTTCTTAATATCTCTCCGTAAGGTTTATACGTGATATGTGATTTACCACCTCGCTCCCCACCAGCAAGAACATTTCCATTTCCATCGGTAATCATAGTAATACTTCCCAAATGATCAGGATGGAAAAAATACATTCCAGACACTCGTGCATTGCCAGTAGAAGCTCCCCCGCCTCCACTACCGCCTTGTCCTGGTTCATTGCCGACAGATTGAGTATCTGATGGTATTCCATTTCCAAGTCCCAGCATCCAAATCGGGGTTCCCGTCTCTCCTTCCGCCCCACCAAGTAACAATGGAAAGCACCCTGCTGTTGTCGTAAAAGAAAATACCACTACAAGAAGTGCTGTTCCATATCTTGGAATCTGTTTTTGGAAATAGTTCGTCAAATTCGGTAAAATTGAAATCCCAAATATGTCGTTGCAAGCTCTATCATCCAAATCAACTCCTGAATTAGATTCTTTTGTCTGATACACTACCCAGAATAATAATCCAAGTAGGACAACCCAAGGGATCGCTCGATGGCCTTCTCTAATTTTACCATATCCACATAAAGATTCGTATCCTCTAAGAAACTTATCAATGCAAAGTTCGTTCGGTTCTTCCAATACGTATCACAATCAATATTGACACCTTTACAGAATGGATTCACCATCCAACCGTTTGATGCCATCTGATTTAAAAGGATCGCATCCGGACGACTGTATTGTGCTACCATATCCCCTTCCACTCCGATCACATAAAGAGTATGTTTCTCTTGTTGTCCTGGGCTACGGTGGATTTCGTAAAAGGTGTTTTGGCGAGTCCCGAACATGATACAGAACTTACCATTGCATTCCCGTTTGGCGATCACTTTCTTCTTGTTTGTCGGGATCAGGCTACTCCGGGGTGCGCATTCGCTTCCGTCCTTCGGACCAAGCCCGCCGTATCCTTCTCGCGGAGAATGATACAAAAATATTGAAGTTTAATTATATAGAGTTGCAATCTAATCAAAAACAAATGGAGATTCGTTAATCAATTAATTTCACAAAAGTTAATTTCTCCGCCCCAAATTGAATTTTCAAACATTATAATCTTTTTTAATTTGCAATAGTTTTTAATGTAAAAATGAAACTCAAGTCCCAGATCAACAGTATTCCTAGAAGTAAATGGATATAAAGCCAAATTGGAAATACATCGCCGAAAATCACTCTTATCGTAATAGACATCTCTATTACATCTTGAATAACTCGATAAATTAATATCCGTTACAATTGTTGACGTTGGAAAATATTCTATTTGTTTAGCAATAAATAAAATAGCTAGATCTTTTTCTGCGTCTCCTAATTTAATCAAACGATCCTCATAGATACCAGTGCTATTGCTACAGGATTCAAGCATAAACCAAAATGCGTATAAAATTGTACTTTTTGAGCTACAAATCGTCTTTAGTGCAAATAATCCTTTCTTGACAAGATCTAACACATTCTGTTCGGATTGTATTTTCATATTCGTCACCTCCCCAATGCCCTTGCAATACTCTCATATCCACACATTTTTTTACACACTCTCTCTTTTCTTTACAGTCGAAAATCCAAGCTGTAGTAGGACGAGAATTCTGTTCTGCTTTTTTCTTTTTTTCAGCAATCAATCCAAATGAAAATGTTGTATAACCCAAAATAAGAATCAAATTTATCAATCTTATATTCATAATAATCAAATATTCTTTATCTACTTATTGTCAGAGCCACGCTCATATCGAAAACTTTTAAGGATTCCCACAACTTTATCTACAAATGTATCCTATCGATGTAAAGATTCGTATCCTTTAAAAAACCAGTCAATGTAATAGTTTGCGTTCCAGAATATAAAGTTCAGATTGATTCTTCAGACCATTAGTCTCTTTTTAAACCAGAGCATAAAAAAGTTTCATCAGATTTCGCATATTCCTAATTACCTACCACCTTCTATATAATTAGGAATCGCAAGTTTTAAATTAATTTGAATCGAGTCGATAGTTTTCTAAACAATCGGAATCTTTTTTCACCTCCAGATTAAGAGTATTCTGGAATATAATAAAAGTATTGTTAATTTTTCGGAAAGATTTATTGTCAGATGTAATGAAATGAAACATATCTTTTTAATTAATTTTGTAATATTTTTTTTCCTAATTCACTGCGAAAGTATTCAAAGATATTCTCTTAATCGAGCTTACGATACTGCTGACGTTTTTACTATCGGTATCGAAAAAGGTAATATAGGAACGGATGTTTTCTTTTGGTGCCTCGGAGGTGGCTTGACTATTAACAGTAATTCAAGAGGGATTGGCATGAGAGATGGACATTTTGGGATCTACGAAATATCAAATAGTGCAACTTTAGATATAATTCCAATTATTCGAAAAGAATCTCCTGCAAACAAGGTTGGAATTTCGAACATTTTCGTCAATTCTAGCGGACATAGTCAATACCGCCCCAAAGAACGAACTAAAAACAAAGATTATCAAATTTTAAATATTTTAACCATCGTACCTGTTCCATCAATACCCAGCTCAAATAAAAAAATAGCAAAATGTAATGCACCATTAAAATTAGAGGCATCTATTGGATTATATTACGGAATTAGACTTGGTTTTAATTTGAATGAATTATTTGATCTAATGATTGGATTCTCGAGCTTAGATATTCTAGAAGATGAAGAACCTGTTGATTAGTGTTTAACAACAACACTTCAATTGGTAAAATCCGTAGACGCAATACTCAAAAAAAATTCTTAAGATTTAAACCAAAATTTCACTTTTTGCATTGTTGATAAAAAGACAACCATAGTAAACACAGATTCTGTTTTTCGGGGTCATTAGATGGATTATCACAATCGGATAATGCAGATACACCATATATACTGAAACATCCTTCATCTCCTTTAGCACAGCCTACTAATAAAAGACCAGAAAGAAATAAAACTATTATAAATTTACTTACCATTTCATACTCGCAATATACCAACCTCTAATCATACCATTTCCATAACAATCAGGTTCCTTGTTAGAGCAAGAAACAATGGCTTCATAAAAATTCCAGATGAGGGCGGTATTTTTATACCCTACATCTTCCTCTGTTACTCGACTTTCATTAATTGGATCAACTTTAAAATTCCACATTCCTAAAAAGGGATCCCTGGTACGGGTAAACCTTTCTTCTTCATTTTTAAAGCTAATGGTATTCCAAATCCTTAGATTTCGACAAGTAGTTTGATCTGCATTTTTTGATCTGCATGCCACTTCTAAGAATAAAGTCAAATTTTTTCTTCTTTCTCCCATACCTGTTTCAATATAGTCATGGTTTAATTTGTATAAGTGGCTACCAATTTTCCTTAAACTATAAAAGTTATTGGCTGTCCAACCCAAAAGCCCATTTTTGCCTAATGTATTCTGTAAGGTATTTCTGAATCTTGAACTATTTAAATTCCTCTGTTGACCTCTTCCAAACCCATAACCTAACAAGAAACCTTCTTCGACAGATATACCAAAATTTTTAGCTGCCACAGCTCCCATCAAACCCCATGCTAGAGGTGTAGATATCCTATTCCCAGTTTGATCCCGCCATGCAATCGGATTTCCTTCCACATACATCATCCGGTTCATCCCTTGCTCTTTATCTGGAAACACCATACCATCGTTACTTGCAAACCTTCCCAAACTAGCATCATAATACCGTGCTTTGTAATAATACAATCCACTTTCCTGGTCCTCTTCTTGTCCCGTATATTTGAATTTTGTAATATCAGGACCATAAGAATCCGTTCTGAGTATCTCCCCATAAGGTTTATATGTGATATGACTTTTACCTCCTCGCTCTCCACCAGCAAGCACATTCCCATTCCCATCGGTTATCATGGTAATACTTCCCAAATGGTCAGGATGGAAGAAGAACATTCCAGACACTCGTGCGTTACCGGAAGAAGATCCCCCTCCACCACTACCGCCCTGTCCTGGTTCATTGCCGACAGATTGAGTATCTGATGGAATTCCATTTCCAAGCCCTATCAGCCAAATCGGGGTTCCCGTCTCTCCTTCCGCTCCTCCAAAGATGGGAAAACATCCAGCTGTTGTTGTAAAAGAAAATACCACGACAAACAGGGCTGTCCCATATCTTGGAATCTGTTTTTGGAAATAGTTCGTCAAATTCGGTAAAATAGAAATTCCAAATATGTCGTTGGAAGCTCTTTCCTCGGAATCAGTTTCTAAAGAAGTTTCTTTTGTCTGATACACTACCCAAAATAATAATCCAAGTAGGACAACCCAAGGGATCGCTCGATGGCCTTCTCTAATTTTACCATCCACATAAAGATTCGTATCCTCTAAGAAACTTATCAATGCAAAGTTCGTTCGGTTCTTCCAATACGTATCACAATCAATATTGACACCCTTACAGAATGGATTCACCATCCAACTGTTTGATGCCATCTGGTTTAGCAAAATCGCATCGGGGCGACTGTATTGTGCCACCATATCCCCTTCCACTCCGATCACATAAAGAGTATGTTTCTCTTGTTGTCCTGGGCTACGGTGGATTTCGTAAAAGTTACCAAAACTATAGGTGGTTGTGTTCGAATTCTGAAGGGCTTTTTTAATCCTCATTCCCGAATGATCATAAGTATAATCAAACTGATCTCCACCATCTGTTTCGATGCGTTTCAGTTTGTTTTGTGCATTATAAACGAGTGTGTCACCATTACGTGTGGTCATATTCCCCATAGAATCGTAGGTATAACCAACAATTCCTGTGTTCGGACTATTCACTCTCGTCACCGCATGGATATGGTTTCCATTATCATAAGAATACGTAAAGGCTCCCTTATTTAAAAGATTTCCATTCCTATGGTAATTGTAGTTCTCCTCTCCATACTTACCAATTGCCTTTGTCACTCGGTTCAGATGGTCATATTCAAAACTTTGGTTTCGAGATTCGTTGAAAGTATCTGGGCGAGTCCCGAACATAACGCTTATAATAAAACATCACCACTGTTTGGCGATCACTTTTTTCTTGTTCGTCGGGATCAGGCTACTCCGGGGTCCGCGTTCGCTTCCGTCCTTCGGACCAAGCCCGCCGTATCCTTCTCGCGGGTAGAACTAACTTTATAAAACAATTGATGAAATGAAAAAAGATTTTCTGGTTGATCTCATGTTTTATAACAACGAAATATCTCACCAATATAAAAACAGGAGTGGAGGAACTACCAATCAAGTTTTCATCGATGGAATTTCCAAAAGTAAAGAAAAAAGATCAATAATCTAAACTAAGTTAAAGAATTCTATAAGGCGAATGCACTTTTAATAAAATACTTTAGATTTATTACTCGCAGTCATTTCTTATGAAATCCATTTGACCCAAAAGCTATTGTTCAATAAGGGTTACAAAAATTTATTTCTCCAGAAAATGAGTTATAAAGAAAAATTTGTTTTTCTAGTTTACAAACTTCTCTAACCAAAGCTCCTACTTTTCCAAAATAATCAGAAATATCACTACTCTTGAAATCAGTTATTAATATTAAATTAGCACAATTGTTCACTTCCTTTTTTAAATAGAATGATTGGTTTCTACAATTCGAATCCTCCTGAAACTCATAAGGAAGAAAGGTGTGGGAATCATTAAAATGCATAGATAATTTTAAAGACACAGCAATTCCTAACTTTGTTTCTGCTTCTGCTTCACTATAAAAATCGCCATCGGGACTATTAATTCCTTGGTTAATATTGCAATTTAAAAACACGGATATAAAAAATAGAGATATTAGTATTTTATATTTTTTCTTCACTTCTTCACTTCTTGCCTACATAAGATTCGATTACATTCATTTATGCATCCCTGTCTGGGAATCACTTGGTTCTTATCTTTATTATTAAATACAAAAATATTCCCAGCACAATTTGACATACAATTTTGCTTTTCACTACAATTCAAATTACCATCTTCTCCATACTTTTCATAGAATGGATGAATCGGCTTTTCCTCTGAAAAGTTTATTTGACCTTTTTGTTTTTTGCTCTCAGGATAAGACTCACTGATAAGCATCGATATTAAAATTAATAATATAATGAATTTAGTCATCGATAATTTCCTAGTATCTATTTATACAATCCTGTGGTATTTCGGGAGGATTTTGCATGAATGGGTTTCCGACTGCTACCCCTGTGCCAAAATACTGTTCGCACTCTTGCTGCTGAGTCAGAATTGATTTTATTAATTGATCATATCCAACCGCTTCAAATGATTCTTTTCCATGTTTAGATATATAAAAGCCCGCAACCGTTCTACAATCTTTATAACCTGTATACGGACATAAAAAGGCTATTTTGGAGTCTTTTTCATATTCTTTCTTTTCGTCACGTTCAATTTTTCTTGCGTAATCGAATTGACTACTCACAAAAAGTTTATTATAGCCACTCATACGAGCCAAAGATTTGAAAAAATTGCCTGACTGAAACAGATTGTCTAAATCATTCCCATTTTGTCTTTTAAATTTTCCTCCACTTATTATGAATTTAAACCCACCATCAATTCCACGTCCAGCATTCCTACCTGAATAATCTAGACCACGGCCAAGACTTCTTAATTGTTGGGTAGCAATTTTTGCAGCTCCAAAAAATGCATGCCTAAAAAACTGGTTGAACATGTGAACAATCGCATTATTTCCACTTGGATCAACAAACGCTATCGGATTCCCTTCCACATACATCATCCGGTTCATCCCCTGCTCTTTATCAGGAAACACCATACTATCGTTACTCGCAAACCTTCCTAATGATGCATCATAATACCTAGCTTTATAATAATACAATCCACTTTCCTGGTCTTCCTCTTGTCCCGTATATTTGAATTTTGTAATATCAGGGCCAAAAGAGTCTGTTCTTAATATCTCTCCGTAAGGTTTATACGTGATATGTGATTTACCGCCTCGCTCTCCCCCGGCAAGAACATTCCCATTCCCATCAGTAAT
The DNA here is from genome assembly GCF_002812125.1 of Leptospira brenneri. Taxonomy (NCBI): domain Bacteria; kingdom Pseudomonadati; phylum Spirochaetota; class Leptospiria; order Leptospirales; family Leptospiraceae; genus Leptospira; species Leptospira brenneri. The sequence goes on along the minus strand of NZ_NPDQ01000005.1, from coordinate 338,843 downwards.
CATGGTAATGCTACCCAAATGGTCAGGATGGAAGAAGAACATTCCAGACACTCGTGCATTGCCAATGTCGCTTCAGGGCGAGTCCCGAACACAATACGAATCCTATAAATTATCTACCGTTTGGCGATCAATTTCTTCTTGTTCGTCGGGATCAGGCTACTCCGGGGTCCGCGTTCGCTCCCGTCCTTCGGACCAAGCCCTCCGTATCCTTCTCGCGGGAGGGGTAAGTGGTATCCGAGAATTAAAAAAGGATGAAAACCAATCATCTAAATTAAGTTAGAGGACTGTGTAAGGTAAATACTAACATTTGAAGGTAGCTTATCAGTACAACTTAGTATCCAAAGAACTTGAAATATTTTCAAAAATGATTTCACAAGAGTCAATCCAATCTGTATTATTCCCACCACAAATCAGCATTTTACCCTCAGGTAATTGATTTCCTGTTGGGTAAGCCCTCTCTTTTTGCAGAGAGAAGGATCTGACAATTGTTCCATTTACATGATTCAAATCGTAACATGTATCTTGGAATTTTGTTGGATTACTATCCAAATCAGCACCACCACAAATATAAATATTATTTAACCCATTTGGTATCGCAACTTGCGCATGTATTCCATTAGGCAAGGAAAGGGACGCTGAAACACTATTATTGTTTCCGTTGAATATCTCGACAGTTGGAGTATTTTTAATTTGGTCAATAGGATCGATTATATAACCACCCACAATCATAATCTTATTAGACCCAATGTTAGTTGCAGTGTGGACACTTCGTCTGCTTGCCATCTGAGTACCAAGCAAAGTAAAGGTATTTGAAGTTGGATTGAAAATTTCGATAGAATTTAACGATCCATTTGTTTTGTTTTCTCCTCCAATAATCACAACGTCACCATTATCTAACAAATTCGCCGTATGTAATCGTCTGGCTATGTTGAGAGAACCAACGAATGAGTATTGTTTGGTCAAAGGATTGTAAACTTCTGCACTTGTGAGCCATCCCGAATCAGCATTATATCCACCAGTCACAAGAATTCGACCATCATTTAGCAAAGTACTAGTATGCCACATTCGTCTTTGATTCAAATTCGAGCCAAAAACTATCCGATTATTTTCTATATTAATTATCTCAGTACTTTCCAAAGCATTCGAACCATCATAACCACCGATAACAACTATTTCTTTATTTTGATTTAATGTTGCCGTATGACTTCTTCGTTGATGCTTCAGATTCATTATATTTTTCAAAGTTCCGTCATTATAATGAAAAATATTGGTTATAGCGTTATTTCTTTTGCTTGAACCTCCAATAAGAAATATACTGCCTGGTTTGTCAGAAAGTGCAACAATCTCAGATTTACCATTAGGCAAAAAGTAAGCTGATACTAGCAAAGAAATAATCAAATTTTTATTTTTTGTATCATCGGATCTAACAAGATTGCAGCTCACAGTGAGAGTAATACAGATCAATAATGTATTAGCGATAATCTTATGCTTATTAAGAGAAAACTTTTTCACTTTATATTCCTTGTCGGATCGTTGGCAGGGCAATCGGGTGTTGAAATGCCCGTTTCATAATTTCCACAATTTGGCTCGCGACCCGAAGTATTTTGAATGATACCCATAACTCCCGAAAGAACAGCATAGGACTGATATATATTATCCAACTTGACCGAGTAATTAGAATGTACCATAGTCAGGCAAGTATTCAATCCAGGTCGATCTGCCCAAAGTCCAGACTGTCCAAATGCCATATGACAATATCCCATATAACCTATATACTCCCATTCTAAAGCACGTTTGTCGCGCGATATTTGTTTTTCTTCGGTTCTGACCCCTGGTTTATTTTTCATATCCTTATACTGCTTTGTTAGCCAATTTGATACATCGCTCTTCTGAATTGATGCAAAAAAATTCTTGGTTCCAACCAAATTATCTAAATCATTTCCCTTATTCCTAGAATAATTTCCTCCACTAGCCAACCAACGAGCCCCACCATCAATTCCACGTCCAGCATTCCTACCTGAATAATCTAGACCACGGCCAAGACTTCTTAATTGTTGGGTAGCAATTTTTGCAGCTCCAAAAAATGCATGCCTAAAAAACTGGTTGAACATGTGAACAATCGCATTATTTCCACTTGGATCAACAAACGCTATCGGATTTCCTTCCACATACATCATACGATTCATCCCTTGTCCCTTATCAGGAAACACCATACCATCGTTACTCGCAAATCGACCCAACCCAGCATCATAATACCTAGCTTTATAATAGTAAAGCCCACTTTCCTGGTCTTCCTCTTGTCCCGTATATTTGAATTTAGTAATGTCTGGCCCATAAGAATCTGTTCGAAGGATTTCCCCATATGGTTTATACGTGATATGTGATTTACCACCTCGCTCCCCACCAGCAAGAACATTCCCATTTCCATCGGTAATCATGATGATGCTACCCAAATGATCAGGATGGAAGAAATACATTCCTGACACTCGTGCGTTGCCAATGTCGCTTCTGGGCGAGTCCCGAACATAACATTAATCTCATAAATGATCTACCGTTTGGCGATCACTTTCCTCTTGTTTGTCGGGATCAGGCTACTCCGGGGTCCGCCTTCGCTTCCGTCCTTCGGACCAAGCCCGCCGTATCCTTCTCGCGGGGAGGGGTGAGTGGTATCCGAGAATTAAAAAAGAATGAAAATCAATCATCTAAATTAAGTTAGATGATTTTGCAAGGTAGATACTTTATCTGTAAATATAAATCAACATAATGATTCGCGGACTTAACCTTTCATTGGAAATAAATTATCTATAAATTTTTCTTAGTTATTCCAGAAAAGTATTTATTCGATTACGCATTACAGACCCATCAATGCCAAGTAATTCGGAATTATACCCGTCCAACTCCCGTTTGTCACAATGCAACTTCTTACATACCAAATTTAGGCGATAATTCAACTGATCCCCTACCCAAGTCGGTAATTTTTCTTGATAGGCTCGACTTCGCAATTCATTATATTGCATTTTAGCTTTATTTAAATTAAACTCGCTAAGCAATGATTCATCGACCAAAACCATATCGTATAAAAAGTTCAAATAAAAGTTATACCCTTTAACAAGCCTACTTCCTTCTATCGATTTCTTGATTGAATTTACTTGATTATTACATTTATTAAAATAAGCAGAATGAAAATTTAACAAGAAGACAAAAGCTGTCGGCTTAGCATAATCAGAATACCATCCTCTTGAAATTATATTTTCATCAATATTCTTCCATTCATCAACTGGAAAACAACTAGCCTCCATCGACTTAACTAATGTTTCGGCAGAAAAAATACTTTTATTAGTCAGAGAATATTTACTAATAATTGAATTCCTAACAAAGGAATCCTCTAATTCGAACAATGCCAAAAAGAAAAGCCGATAACTAGTAATTGAAATTCTATCATTTTCGCTAATTTTTATTGAATCCGATTGAATCTTTTGGTTAAGCCTCTCAAGTTCTTGATAAGCTTGATAATATTTACCATCTAAGGCAAGTAAATTAGCATACCTATATCTAACATAATGATCATCAGGATATCTATCTAAGTAGTCTAAAAAACTAAATTTCAATATCTCTGGGGAATATTGATAATAATCCATAAACATGTTTTTTAAATTTTCTTTTTCAGCTGACCGAGGATTTGCCGAGATGCCCAATGAAAGAGCAAATAAAAATAATCCGAGATATTTCAACTTATTCATTTATAAACTAAGACCAAATTCAAAATATAATGAGGTAGTACCATTATTCGGTTGCGTTAGATGATTTGTCCAAGAACTTGCTAGTCTATCTTGGATTAAAAGTTCTTCGAAACTTCTATTCCAGTTTTCATATACTAGCGCTCCAAACCCGAGAGAATTAGAGCTTCTTACTTTCGATTGCTGGATATACTTCAGATTAACCCCAAAATTCATAAAAAAATATTCGCTAACTTGCCAAACATAGCCAATATCAAGTCCCATATAAGGGTTTGAAGCTAGTTGATATTCAAAGGAATTTGGCGTTAACCTATTGATATCCCGAGAACCACCTATGACTCCCGTTCCAAATGTGCGATCATAAGTGATACTTTTTGATGCTGTTAAACCAGCACTAACTCCCCCATAAAAGTTTCTTTGAAAAGGAAAGTATCGATACCCAATATCAAATGGAATTGATTTAAAATCAACTTCATATGTATAATAATTAACAAATGGAAATGGAGAAATTGAAGTATCTGAATATTTTTGGCCTGAATATAAATATGCTCTAAACACAATCTGGTGAGAATCTAAAAAATTATAAAAGAATGAAACAACATTGTTATCGAAAGTTCGATAATGTCCACTTCTATCGGAATCAGAGACCCCAAATTCTCCCCCAACTAAAGGCGGCTTCCATCCTGAAATTGAAATACCCGAAACAGTAACGCCGAAACGCCCTTTTTGTCGAATACTGTCTAAGTTATCAGAGGCAAAAATTTCAGGAACCTGGATAGTGAATAAAATCAAAAAAATAAAGAAATGGAATTTATTATTGAGCATTTGTACCTTGTTCTGCTTGCTTTTTAAGTTCTTCTTTCGATGGGCAAAGCGATGTAGAAATTATTAGGGCATTTGCACCCACAGCACATTGAAGTTGGATTGTTGCGATTTCAATTGCAGTATTTTCCGCTTGAGCCTTATCCGTCTCACTCCAATAATTATTTCGCCTTATATTGTTTCGTTCCCTTAGCCTTTGTCCCTCACTTTGGATATAACAATCTTTGTAACCCGGTGTATTAAACCCAAAATAGGCCGCACAAGCAATTGCACGTCGATCATGTGCATCATTTGCTTTTCTTAAGTTTCTCCTTTGACCTGCTTCGGATGGTTTTCTTCTCATATCATTATATTGCTTACTCACCCAAGAAGCTAGATCGCTTTTTTGAATGCTTTCAAAAAAACTTCCCGTACTTAGAAGATTATCTAAATCATTCCCCTTATTCCTAGAATAATTTCCTCCACTAGCCAACCAACGAGCCCCACCATCAATTCCTCTACCAGCCTTTCTACCGGCATAATCTAGTCCACGGCCCAAACTTCGTATTTGTTGAGAAGCTATTTTCGCAGCTCCAAATACAGCGTGGAGAACCATTTGATTCAACATATGCATATAATTTGTGCTATTCCCAGTTTGATCCCGCCATGAAATCGGATTTCCTTCCACATACATCATCCGATTCATCCCCTGTTCCTTATCTGGAAATACCATACCGTCGTTACTAGCAAATCTTCCCAATGATGCATCATAGTACCTAGCCTTGTAATAGTACAACCCGCTTTCCTTATCCTCTTCTTGTCCAGTATATTTGAATTTTGTAATATCGGGCCCATAAGAATCAGTTCTTAGAATCTCTCCATAAGGTTTGTAGGTGATATGACTCTTTCCACCCCGTTCTCCCCCGGCAAGAACATTCCCATTTCCATCAGTGATCATCGTGATACTTCCCAAATGATCAGGATGGAAAAAATACATTCCAGACACTCGTGCATTACCGGAAGAAGATCCACCGCCTCCACTACCACCTTGTCCCGGTTCATCAGCAACAGATGGTGTGTCACTAGGAATTCCATTTCCAAGACCGATTAGCCAGATCGGAGTTCCCGATTCTCCCTCCGCTCCACCAAGTAACAAGGGAAAACATCCAGCTGTGGTGGTAAAAGAAAATACCACTACAAGGAGGGCTGTCCCATACCTTGGAATTTGTTTTTGGAAATAGTTTGTAAAATTCGGTAAAATAGAAATTCCAAATATGTCGTTGGAAGGTCCTCCATCGGAATCAGTTTCTGACGAAGATTCTTTGGTCTTAAACACTACCCAGAATAACAATCCTAGCAAGACAACCCAAGGTAACGCTCTATGGCCTTCTCTAATTTTACCATCGATATAGAGATTCGTATCTTCAAGGAAACTCAACAACGCAAAGTTCGTTCGATTCTTCCAATACGTATTACAATCAATATTTACATCTTTGCAGAATGGATTCACCATCCAACTGTTTGATGCCATCTGGTTTAGCAAAATTGCATCGGGACGACTGTATTGTGCTACCATATCCCCTTCCACTCCGATCACATAAAGCGTATGTTTCTCTTGTTGTCCTGGGCTACGGTGGATTTCGTAAAAGTTACCAAAACTATAGGTGGTTGTGTTCGAATTCTGAAGGGCTTTTTTAATCCTCATTCCCGAATGATCATAAGTATAATCAAACTGATCTCCACCATCTGTTTCGATGCGTTTCAGTTTGTTTTGTGCATTATAAACGAGTGTGTCACCATTACGTGTGGTCATATTCCCCATAGAATCGTAGGTATAACCAACAATTCCTGTGTTCGGACTATTCACTCTCGTCACCGCATGGATATGGTTTCCATTATCATAAGAATACGTAAAGGCTCCCTTATTTAAAAGATTTCCATTCCTATGGTAATTGTAGTTCTCCTCTCCATACTTACCAATTGCCTTTGTCACTCGGTTCAGATGGTCATATTCAAAACTTTGGTTTCGAGATTCGTTGATAAGGTCAGTGATTGCAGAAATATTCCCTCGTTTATCATATTCATATTTCATACTTTGTTCCACAGAACTGTCTTTGAGGTAAGTCACAAGTGATTGTGGTCGCATACGAAGCGGGTCATAACCTATTTTTGTTTTGATTCCGTTTCCTGTTTTACGTTCAATATAGTATTTGTTATCCTCTACCTTGGGCCCTTCATAACTCACCACCGTATGGTTTAAGCTATTCCCATCATGAGAATCCATGGTTAAAAAAGCAAGTTGCCCCGTCCCTGTGTAGTGGTTGCGGACAAGTGTACCTTCTGGGTAGGTAATGGTTTTCACTCGACCAAAAGGATCGTAGGTTCTTTGGAAAAGAACCTGAAGGTCATCAATCGTTCGTTTCTCACCAACCACATTTCCTTTTCTGTCGTAAGCAAGTTCAGTCACTCCCGATTCATCTGTCACTTTCGTCAACTTTCCGATCACATTGGTGCTAGAGACGGAATTTCCTGCATCATACTCATACACAACAGGCGTTTCATTTCCAGGATATACTTTTGTAATTCTTCCGAGTCCATCCACTTCTTTTCGAATGACGATCCCCCGAGCATCGGTTTGAGTCAGTAAATCCCCTGCCACATTATAAGTGTATATAATAGTTCCTGAATTGGAATCACTATATCTAACTTTTTTCCCACCAATATCATAACTGATTTCTGTAATCCCATTTCCAGGATCAATAATTCGTGTCATACGGTCTGCATTGTCGTATTGATAGGACATACTCTCACCCTGGCTGGTTTTTGTGGTAAGCCTTCCCCAATTGTCTTGGTTTTGCGTTTCTGTCCGAATGACCTCTGATTGGTTGGTGGTGGTAACAGCAGTAGAACGGAGACCATATACCAAACGGCTGATCTCTCCCGTAGCAGCAATGGTTTCCTTGAGGCGTTCTTGTGAATCTTCCGATTGGTTATAATAGAAAGTATAGGACCAAGCAGGTGACTCACCTGTAAAATAGGAATTAGACTTTTGGGTTTCTCGCCCTAAGGAATCATAGACACTCTCTGTGGTAGAGACGATTCCTTCCACAACGAGTGATTCCTTTTTAAGGACATTTCCCGCTAAATTCTTATATTCTTTTGTCCAAACATCCCCTTCGTCGGTATGCGTAGTTTGTTTGGTTGTAAACAGGGTTCCATCAAATCCGTATTCAATCGATTCAACTTTGTTTCCATCTAAGTAAGTGAAAGTCTTTCTTCCATATTCATCATATTCATAAGTTGTAAGATTCCCATTCGGATCTTCCATACTCAATTCCACATCAAACTTCTGATCGTATGTAGTTTTGTTCGTTTGGCCAAGTGCATTCCGAGTCAGAGTGGGTTTACTGCGAGTGACATCACCGTGTTCATAAGACAATGTTCTACCTAAAGAATCTGTAGTGCTCGCTACATTTCCAAGAGAATCATAAGAATAAAATATCGAATACCAAGCCCCAGCACCTACAAGTTTACTTTCGGAAGCCAGATCAACTCCAGTATATGTCCATTTTTTATGTTCTACCAAAGTGCCATTGACTGTCTTTTTTGATTCAATGGGTTGAGTAAGAACTTGCATTGCCAAATTCGAACCGTATGATATTTCCGATCGAGTCATTCGACCATTAAAATCTTCTTCAATGATACTAGGTTCATAAGCATGAGAGGAATCATAGACCGTATTACTGACAACTTGGTCTTTCAACTGACCATTCTCATACATATTTTTCGATCTTGAAGTTTGTAATCTGAGCTTCGTTCCAACATGGGGTTGGTAAATACTGTAGCCTAAGGATTCCATGGAGATTAACTGATCACTTCCAGTAAAGGTTTCTATACTACCAATGTATCCAGGAAAATTCGGATTTTGTAAGTAATTAGTGACTACTTTAAATCTAGGAACTCCGGCAACAAAGGACCGTTCCGAAATTGATTCAAAACCGTAATTGAAACTAGTTTCGATATCTCCAGGTTTATACCTTGAATTATAATATGAATATTCAGTTTTCTCAATGGGAAATCCCAAACCCAAAACGGACGATACTTTCGTTACAAGCATTGTGGGATAGAGATTTGGTAGAGAGGTATTATAATTCCCCCCACCTTTCACAACAGCTCCAGGAATATTTTTTTTCCAACTATATTCGATTGTTGTCTCACTTCCAGGAATATGATTAATCATCTTAGTGATTAATCCGCCGAGAGCTTGAGGAGTATTAGATAGTATCTGTCTTGTAACGGAGTTTTTTCCATATTGGTAATAAAAATCAAGAATTCCATCCTCATTTCTATCCTCAAATTGAGCACTAGAGATATCTTCTGCGTCTACCGCAAATTGGGTACGGTTTGAAAATTGGCCATTCCCATCACCAAAGTATATATGGAAATTATTCGTTCGAAATTCCTTTACAATAAAATCTATTTTACCATCTTCATTGACATCTGCAAAATCGTAACTCGCCGTGTACTTTTTATTATCATCTTCTCCTTTGGCAAATCGATCGGGTCTTACGACAGTACCAATATAATTCGAAATTATATTGGATGTATCAAATTTCCCTCCAACATTCAGAACTACCTTCACTTCATTATAGAAAGTATTTGCATCCTCAACACCATAATCAAATGGATTAAAGTGACTATTCCGATTAACGAATGAAACCAAATCAGGTAGTCCATCGCCATTCACGTCAACTAGCCAATTTTTTCCCATATAACCAACAATAGATTGAGGTAAGTCCATCAAAGATTGTGTCATTGTTCCATTAGCTAAATTAATTTTTGAAACAATGATTTGATAACTTGCTCCACTTAAGTTCACATTTCTGATTTTACTAATTTCTGCATTATATTCCGAATTATGCCTAGCGAACATTTCATTCAACACGTCTTCAGAAAATTGTTTATCAATAGATTTTTCTAATAGTTCTTTTTCTTCTGTCGTTGCCGTTCCAGGGGCTTCCACTAAAGTCCAATATAAAGGTCTGTCATCAAGAAAGACTTTTAAGGACAAATTTGTTTTTACTTCTTCCGTTACACTTTTCCCACCAATGACCAATAAAATTTCGTCTATTATTGCCTGGCGTTCTGCCTTTGCCGCATTCATTTCAAGTAAATGTCTAGCGGTTAGTTCTGCTAATTGCGATTGCTCAGATGGCTGATTAATATTGGCAATAAAGACATGTTCAGGGATTCCATCACCATCAACATCTGAAAACTGATTCATTCTATGAATTCTAAAAGGATCAGTTTGAACTGTTTCTTGCTTAGGATTCCGATTTCCACCAATCCAAACAATTTTTTCCGCTTGAAAACTCCGTCCTTGCGATAAATAAACAGAAATTCTATCATCGGCAAAATGTAAGAAATCAGTTCTCCCATCACGATTGATATCAACCAAATAATCTCTAGGTATATAATTTTCCGATAAAGTATAATTTTGAGCGTAGGGATTGAGGAGAACATTTGAAAAAACTACTGGGGAATCTAACCCACTTCCATTAGAAAAGGAAACATGCAACATACCTGCTTTTTCAAAAACGAAATCTGACTTTGTATCTCCATCAATATCACCCAAAGCGTAATATGTATTATACTTAATGGGAAAAGTCGGAGAAACAAATGATCTATTGTTTTTCAGATCATCTGTCCGAATACTAATGTTATCATTGTCCATAAAGCCAGAAAATCTAGAATATTCTGAAATTCCATCGCCGTCAAAATCTGTAGCAAAAGAAATTTTTTCAGGAGTGTTCATACCATTATTACAGCCGTCAATGTTGAAAAATAGAAACTTAGTACAGGCTAACTTTACCTCGACTAACTTCACTCCAGCTGCCCAAGCCCAACAAGCAAGTGCTCCCCAGTGACAAGCATCGCGGTTGTCATTTCCCAAAGGGTATCTCGCAATAAATTCCGTTTGGTCATTGTAGCGAGGGACAAGATTCATCGTTGCCGTAGAGTCTGTTCCGGCAGTCAAGCCACCTCCAATTACGGCAGATGAGGTTGCATGATTTATCCCCTTTCCTCTCCATGGTGCGTTAAATCCACCTTGATTTCCATTCTCAAGTTTAGATGAATATGCAGCATACAACACCTGCTTAAGAAATTCAATCATTCGATCACCGAAATCCTTTTCTTCACCATAACCTCCCGAAAGAGTGACAGCACCAGATGCTAATCTTGGCAAAACCCCTTCATGAGATTGTGAATATGAAAATTCTAAAGGTTGATGTGTAGATAAAGAAAAGAAGTTATCTTTTTCAAATTGAATTTTGGTAAGTAACGAAGACTTTGTAATACTTTGTTCTAAATAAGTTAATTCATAACTATGAACATGAGAACCCTCTGAATAAAAACGAATTTTATTTAAACGAAGATCCCGTATTACTAATTGCTTTTCATAATAATTTCTAATAAAATCATTCCGAGATTCATATTCGAAAATGACTTCCCTTTTACCTCCGGCATAAGAAATCTTTTTAAGATACAATTCTCCTCTTATGACTTCCCAATCATAATTAATAGTTTCACCATGCGGTTCTCTGACTTCTGATAGTCCCCATACTCTAACAGAACCACTGCTAGTCAATGCACTGGCTTCAGTTCCACCATAGGTATACCTTTTGCCAGTTTTATCAAAAGCGATAAACTCCGTAGGACCCAGACCAAAATCCCCCTGGGGATAAAAACCAAAAAAGCTTTCTTCCTTAGAATACAATACAGAGTTTTGACCCGCACTACTAATAAGTTGACCATGGTCAGAAGATTCAAAATGATCTGATGAGTCATATTTCAAACCAAAGGAAGGATCGCGTTTTAAGAAACTGAGACCGCTCAAAGACCAACCTTTCCCTAATAATCCATTTCCCCCTCCAGAATTATAAGACAAACTCAAACCAGGAGTCAATCCCCCCGTGCCATCAGGAACCTCCAATGGAATTGAAAATGTGGCATTCCCTCCCGAGTCAACAGATACTTCAGGCATTTGCTGAGGTAATTTTTGTCCCCCTAAAAACGACAAAAACAGAAAAGAAAATAAGATTATTAGAATTAATTTAAATATAAAATACCGCATAACCATAAAAGAATCCCACATAACAAATACAGATTATAGACTTGCCATATAACACTGATACATTTATGTTGTCAACAGTACTTTCGAATTTGAATGAAACACATTAAATTTCCTTATCTAACAATATTCATTATCCTTAATTTATGCATTTCCACCTACTTCCTGGATGCTGCCGAACTACGATTTCCCAATGGAGAAGTTTTTCATACCGAATTCGTATACGAAGACGAACGTATGCTTGTTGTTCGTTTTAAAGGTTCTGAATACAAAATTCCAAAAAAAGATTTAGAATATTATGATTTATCTAACAAGGGGCAAACAAATCATTCTTACAAAATTGCAATTTTATCCCTAAAAAATGGAAGCGTGATCAAAGGAACCATTGCAGACAAAAACAAAGATGAGGTGATCATTAAGTCGGAACTCGGTTTTTTGACTATAAACAAGAATGAAATTAAGAACGATATCCCAATAGTCGACGAACGTCCAGAGTTTCCAATTGTCTATTTAGCAAATGACAAACTAGACAACCAAACAAGGATTGGTGGGAGTTTCACCTACCTGCCATTATTTCCTCCGCTTGGCAACCAAACTCCACCTCTTTATGGACTTTCGATCTTCACTGAACCTGCATTTTTACGGTTTAAAAATACGTATCAATTAGGATTTAAATTCGAGTATTTACAATCTACGGGTCCAATCAAAGAAGTCACATCGCAATCGGGATACGTCTACCTCCACCAATCCAAGACTTTTAACTCAAATCCTTTATTAGATTTTTATGGAATTGTAGGAATAGGAATGTCTTCTCTTTCCTATCGCTTTGATCAAAACAACGCGAAAATAGGCTCCAATCCTTCCGCATATCTTGAACTAGGTTGGCAAGGACTCAAATACGGTCCTTCATTCTATAGGATTGGCTGGAAGAACTTATGTTTTTTCGAAATAGAAAAAATCCATTGTGGTTCCGGACTCGAAATATCAGGAGGAATTAATTTCTAATGAAGAATCACCTCTTTTTATTATCAATCATTATCACTAGTTTTATTTATAATTGCTCAAACTCCCTCTCCGACGGAGGAAAAGCAAATACTGCCAAAATTGAATGGCAAGTGGTTTCAGGCATTTCTACCAATTCGGCAATTGTTAGCTGGAAATGTTCAGGTAAAGTTCCAGGGTTTCTTGTGACAACTGGTCCTAATTACAATAATGTAGATACATCCTTTTTGGATAACGAAGTTCATGCGGTTGCCCTATCCAACTTAATTACCGATTCAGAATATAGATATGTTCCTTCCTGTGGTACAAAAGAAATCGGAATAGGTATTCCCTCTACATTTAAAACTCTTTCAGACAATGCAGTCATTTTCCGTCGGAGTATTTGGATCATTGGGGGTATTGGTTCCGATAAAAATGCAGTCAGTGAAATCGACTATTTCGATCCAGTGGAAAATATATGGCACCCTGCTGTTACCACCGTTCCAACCCCAAGACTAAATGCTCAAATCGTATCTTTCAAAAACAAAATCTATGTAATTGGCGGAATGGTTAAAAACGGAGCAGTTTACACAATGAGTCGATTGGTTGAGGCTTACGATCCAATCACTAATACTTGGAATAAAAATCTATCTGATATGCCATCAACATTACAAGGTGGTGTCATCGGTTCCTTTGATGAAGAGATAGTCATACTAGGTGGCACAACTACCAGTGACATGACCACAGGAACCATCTTTAATACGATTTACAAGTTTTACCCCAGTATCGGAACGACTGGAACTTGGGTTAGTTTGTTATCTAGTACAAATATTTTCCCTCGTATCGATATGGCTGGATGCACGTACAATGGAAGTTTAGTTTTTACTGGCGGAAGATTCTATTCTGATGGGCTAGCTTATGCAACAACGGATGCTTATGCTCCATCACTCAATTCAACCTCAGGTAAAATTGAAGCATCTATTTCATTAGCTCGACATGGTTCTGGATATGCTTGTTATAGACCGATTTCCACTGATCCGTATCCAACAGATACTCCTACTTTGTTTGTTGCAGGAGGTTCCACAGGAACAAATATTTCACAACCTGTGACCGCGGTAACTAATTCAAATCGTTTTGAATATTCTTATTTAGGGAATGCATCTAACGCCTTCGTTACAGGTTCGAATACACCAATAGCACTCTATTATCCAGCCATGGAAATCTCATATGAAAAAAGAAAACTATACCTTTTGGGTGGTGCTTCGGAATTCAATTTACCAATCGACCAAGTTTACTCTTTAGATTTAGCGAACCCTGGCGGAAACCCTTGGGTTCCAGAAACCCTCAATATGCCAAGAAGTCGCTTCGGCCATAAAGCAGTTATTTTGAGCAGGTAAACATGAAAAAGATTTTTATATTTTGTATCTTTCTCGTTAGTTCGTATCTATCAGCAGAATCTATTTCAATCTCCGAAGAAGATATTTTTCTCTACAGACATAGCCTAAAAGAAAAGAAATTTTCAGAAGCAGGTGATCTTCTTGGTAAATTCCAAAATTCGAAAATAGACCAAACCAAACTAGAACTGTTAGAAACTGAATTATGGATTGCTAAAGGTGAAGATCTTTATTCAAAAAAACAGTATAAGTCGGCATTCCCTTATTATAGTGATGCCTATGCGCGCTGGAGAACAAATCCCATAATAAAAGAAAGATATACAGAACTTTCTGGAAAACTACTGCATGACGAAGAATTACCAAAACAAGTGGCAACTTTGAAAACAGTGAAACAGACACCCGATAAAGAAAAGGATTTTGTTTATTTACCATCCAATGCTGAAGCTTATTTCATTATCAATAGCTTTCGTATTGGAGAATTAGAAGATCAAACCAAGATTATTTACGGAATTGGTGGTTCTATATTTACACTTTTATTAATACAAGTCATCATAAACTTAATTTTATTAATTAAAAAATAACTTTTTTTGATTTTAAACACAGAAGTCTGCGCAAAAATAAAATTAATATAGTTTAACCTTAATTACTTCCTGTTGTAAATATCAACTTATAGATCACAATGCATTCCCTTTATCGACTTTGTTTTAATATAAAGAGGTAAACCAATAACATCAGATAAAATCGTATTTAAATAGAGATGTATATAGATCTTCCCTAACAAAAAAGAAGATCATAAATAAACAGTGCCTCGTTCGTTAAAACAAACCCAAAAAAGAACACTTAGTCAATTTCGCCGAACACTCATCCCACAAAACACTTCGGAATTTGAGACCGATTCCCAAAACCAAATCCCTTTTTTTGCAGGACGAATTCAAACACTGTTCTGTTACAAATTTTTCTCTTCTTTAGAAAAAATCCATCGAACAATTTTTAGGCAAAAACATTGACTGACTAGTCAGTATCTTTGTTATGGACATAAGGGGTAGAAATGTTCTTTGCTGTTGTCGTCATTCTGTCTGCAGTTTACGCCATCTCCCTTGGTGTTCCCGACCTAGCCTTCCCACAAGGGGACGAGATCATGCACATCCGCTCCGTTAGGGAAAGTTTGGAAGCCGGAAGTTACACCCTTCCCGTTTTGTCTGGCCTACCCAATCCTTACAAACCACCGCTTCTATTTTGGTTAGGAATCTTCTTTGACCGAATTTTTGGTGTCAGTTATTTATCAGAACGTCTGGTTTCTTTTTTGTTTGGGATTGGGACTTTGACTCTTTTCTACAAACTTTACTTTGACCTCAGTAAATCAGAAAGAGAAACAAAACTAGCGACTCTCATTTTTGCATTTTCATTTCTCTCACTCAAATTTTTCGGACTTCTGATGATGGAAGGGGCAATGGTGTTTTTTACCTTGCTTTATATATTTTTCTTTTACCTCTCTAAGAAAAAAAGGAACTTAACTTATGTTTCGTTAGGAAGTTTTTTTGTTGGATTTGGGTATCTACTAAAAGGCCCGATCCTTCATATCTACATCGTTCTATTTTTGTTAAGTTTCCTATACATCAGAATGGTTCGTGTGAGAAAAGGTAAGTTCAAAATTTCCTTCCTACCCTTAAAAGAAGAAAGATCAACCCTCTTAGCATTTGGGTTTTCTTTCATCATACCTATCCTTTGGATTTCTTATTTATATGTATTTGCAAATTCAGGAAAAGAGTTATTACGGTTTTTCTTCATTACAGAAAATATGGGGAAATTTTATGCTGCTAACCAATCCGGTTTGAGAATTTGGGGTGGATGGCTTTTATATACAATCCCATTCACCATTCCCATTTTACATATTCTTTGGCTTAGTTTAAAAAAATCTTCGAAAGTAAAAAATCAATCTTTGGTGATGGTTGCCTTGGTTTTTCTACTTTTCGTTACCATTTTCCATCTAATGCCCAATAGAAAAGATCCCTATTATGTAACTCCATTTGTTGCATTGTTATTTTTACTTCCTGCAATGAGAAAAACAAACTGGGAAACACTCATCCTTTCTCGATTCAATCAATACTCTATCCCTATCATCTATTTTCTATTTATAGCAATAGCAGTAGTGTTAAGATTACCTCTCTTATTTGCAATTTCGCTTTTAGGAATCATTGTTACACTGAGTATCATTCCTACAAATATAAACAAAAAAGTAAAATTTTATGGAACCTTAGTTCCCCAACTGTTTTTAGTTCCGATCACTATGGCTTTTCTTTTAAAACCAATGTCTGATCCTGATATCACAAAACAGAACATAGTCGCAGAGGGAAAAGAAATTTGTGTGATCGCAGAAAATCCATGGACTGCCATGGACGTACAAAACAAACTAAAAAATACTAAAGTAAGTTTTGCATTGCCTCTGACTTACAAAGAAACCTGCCCAAGTTCCAAAGTCTTAATTAATTTTAGTGAATCAACAATAATCACAGAAGATTGGGAAAAGGTTAGTTCTTGGTTTCAATGGAAAAGCCATCTATCTCTAGATTCTGGCCGAGCCATTCGTGCCATCTTAAAGATGGATAAACGTTCCTTTCAATCAGAAGTAAACGTTTGGAATAAAAGAGGGAATCTATGAAAAAATACGGAATCCTTCTTCTCCTACTCGCCATTGTTTCTCTTTGGGACATCTCCAAAGACAATGCTCCTAAATTCGGACAGAAAGCAAAGGTCGAACAATCGAGCGAATGTAAATTGCTTTGCGAGAAAGCAAGTCTTTGTCTATCAGAAGACCAAAAGAAAGCACAAGATCCGAAGATGTATCAGTTTGCTTGTGAGATTCTTTGCACCAAACAATATCAAATGTTTGCGGGATGTTCCAAGGCCATTGCTGAATCCTGCACTAGTGGCGAGTTATGTATCAAAAATCAAACAAAGGGGCTTTTTTAAAAACAAAAGAAGTTAAATGACCAGTCATGCAAAATAAAACAAGTATCATTCTCCCAACGTATAACGAAGCCGGTAATATCAAAAACTGTGCAGAAACCATTTCTAAAATTCTAGAAAAGGAATCCATGGATTTTGAAATCGTGATTGTGGACGATAACTCTCCAGATGGAACCTTTGAAGTTGCTAAAGTTCTTGCTGAATACGACAAAAGGATCAAACCCTTTGTTCGTACAACAGAAAGAGGTCTTAGTTCTGCTGTCACTTACGGGTATGGAAAAGCAGAAGGCGAAAATTTAGTAGTGGTCGATGCCGATTTCCAACATGACTATACAAAAATTCCGGATGTCATCCGCCTCTTAAATGAAAACGATATCGTTGTTGCCACAAGAAGAAGTTCTGATGGTGGATACGGAAACTTCCCTATTTTTAGAAAGTTGGCAAGTCAGTTTGCAACTAAGATTTCTGAATGGTTATTCCCTGTTCCCATTTCCGATCCTATGAGTGGATTTTTTGGAATCAGAAAATCAATTTATTTAGAAACCAAAGGAAAACTTCACCCTCGTGGTTATAAAATTCTTTTTGAAATTTTAGGTTCTGTTCGGACTGAAAAAATTGCAGAAGTGGGTTATACCTTTGGACTACGCACTTGGGGACAATCGAAATTAGATTCTGGTGTGATCTTTTATTTTATTTGGGATTTGATTTCTATCAAATGGAACCAGTGGAGGTCTAGTCACTCTTTCCAATTCAGATCGAAAAGAAGAAATTCACATATCCATCCATAAGTAAAACTTTAGGTTGGATTCGAAAAAAATTGAGATATAAAAAATATTTCGATTCGTTTTTCTTTTTCAAACTCTCAGGTATTTTTTTCTTTTACCGTCCATTATTTTGTGAGGGAAAACATGGTCACAAAAACTGTAGAGGAAAATTGTTATCGCATTGAGTCCAACCATTTGGACTTATACTCTGCGGCAAGTTTAGAAGAAGATATGACGAGTATTTTCCAAAAGGGAGTCACTTCCCTTTACTTGGATTTTTCCAATGTAGAAGAAGTGTCCTCTTCGGTTCTAGGACTCCTTCTCTACAAAAAAATGGTCTATCGGAAACAAGGTGTTAGTTTGTTTCTGATCAATGTCAATCCACAAGTTTTTAAAATCTTAAAAATTCTAAACTTAAACGGACATTTACTTCCTTAATTTAGGTTTCAAACACAAACCCAGAGTGTTCCTTCAAATAAATCCTTTCCCCTTTGACCTCTACTCCTCCAAATTGATACAATAACTGACTTCCCTTCGGGAGGAGTTCCTCGATTTGATTTTCTCCAAAGTTTAAAAATACCGTCACAACTTTTTTACCAAGAATCCTTTCAAAACAAAGTAGATCCACATGGTTTGTCGTTTTTGTTTTGATACTTCCTTCTTTTAAAATACGAGAACTCTTTCTTAAATGAAATAATTGTCTATAATGATTCCATAAAGAATCTTCCACTGTTTTCTGAACCTTTACCGATTCAGATGGTTTAAATTTCCCAACTGGTAACCATGGTTTCCCTTTTGAAAATCCGGCCCCATCTGTTTCATCCCATAACATGGGCAGACGACAATTGTCTCTATTGATATAGATCTCAAGTAAATTAGATAAAAACAAAGGCACAAACCGGTTCATTTTTGCAATTGGATCTTTTCCAAAAAAATTAGATATCCGACCTTCTTTCCTTCCAATTTCATCTCCGTAATAGACAACAGGAATTCCTCTTGCTAAAAACTGAAAAGCGGAAAGAATTTTTGCTTTTTTCACATCTCCACCTAACCTATCAATGAACCTCCTTTGGTCATGGTTTCCCAAAACATAAGTGGGTGTCAGAGGTGTTGGAAATTCCTTTTCATTTTTTTCCAAAAGATCTTTAAAAAACTTAGCTTGGTATTTAAAATGAATTAGTTCAAACTGAAAGACAAGGCTCAGGCCATCTGCTTTTTCTCCCAAAAAAGATTTCAGAACGGAATCAGAACCACTTACTTCCCCAATCAGAAAAGGTTTTTGTTTGTATTTGGATATATGTTTACGAACTTCTTTGGCAAACTGAAACGATTCAGGTAAATTTAGATTGTATAGTTTCTTTTGAAAGAACGCCTCATCATGGTTATCTGGTGTTGGAAAAAATCTTAAACTAGAAGGATTGTCGCGAAAACTTTCATCTTTATAAATGGAATTAAAGATATCCAGTCGAAATCCATCCACTCCCTTACTAAGCCAAAAGTCAAGAACCCCAAACATTGTTTTTTTGACCTTGGGGTTACGATAATTCAAGTCTGGTTGGAAAGATAAAAAATTGCTATAGTAAGATTCATCCGTTGTCTCATCATAATTCCAACCAGAAGTTCCCACCATAGAAATCCAATTGTTTGGTTTCTTTTTGGAACCCTTTCGCCAGATATAAAAATCTCGTTTGGGATTCTCTTTGGATGATTTGGATTCCAAAAACCATGGGTGTTTGTCTGAGGTATGGTTCATCACCATATCCAGAACAATCTTCATCTTACGTTTATGGATTTCTTTGATGAGTTTGTCACAATCAGCCATGGTTCCAAAGCGGGGATCAATGGCTGTGTAGTCAGAAATATCATATCCGAAATCCTCACCAGGACTTCTGTAAAAAGGAGAGAACCAAATGGTTTCGACACCTAATTCTTGGATCTCATCCAATCGCCCAAGAATCCCAGGTAAATCACCGATCCCGTCCCCGTTGGAATCCTGAAAGGACCAAGGGTAAATTTGATAAATTGAAGTTTGTTTCCACCATTCCATTTTGTTTTCCATGACTTTTCTAAAACTTTCTCGTTATTTCAGTTGCCTCTAACCGAAAACTCAAATTTCTGTTCTTTATACAAGCAGGTAGCAATGGATAAAGAAAAAATCAAACTTTCCGGTTTCAACAATCTGACAAAAGTTTTGAGTTTTAACCTCTACGATTTTTGCATCACTTTGGATGACGAACAAAAAGGTAGATACGTAAGTTATATCCACGACAAATACAACGCTAGCAAAATTACAGAGATCTCCAAAGAGATTGTCAAAAGAATTGATGCCAATATTCTTTCTGTCTCGGCACAAGACTACGATCCTGTAGGTGCTTCTGCTATGGTTCTCATGAGTGATGTCAAAGGGGGAGGAAATCCTATCCCGTCCACGCAGGTGAGTATGCACCTAGACAAATCACATATCACAGTACATACCTATCCTGATGCGGCTGATCCCGATGGAATTTGTTCCTTTCGTGTGGACATTGACATTTCTACTTGCGGGGAGATCATTCCCCTTGACTCAATCAACTTTCTATTTGAAGCCTTTGAGTGTGACGTAGTTTATATTGATTATGTAGTACGTGGATACACACGCCTTGCGGATGGAAGAAAGATTTATAACGACCACCACTTTAATTCTATTTTGGACTTTGTAAAACCAGAACTAAAAAGAAATTATACATTTCTTTCTGACATCAATATGCCTCAAGACAATACTTGGCAAACCAAGATGATGATTAAAGAATTAGGACCAGAAAATTACCTTTTAAACCCTGAAGACATTTCACATCCAGATGTTCCTAACAAAATGAAACTCCTTCGTGAAGAAATGAAAGAAGTTTACCACATGATCCACTAACTCAAAGTTAGTGGATACCAACACCAAGTTCTCTCTGAATTTCTAACCATTCTTTCTCACCCAATTTTGGTAAAAGATGCATTTTATTTCGATTGGGTGGAATTAAAAAAAACTGAGTTCCATGTTCATCTCTTCTTTTTAAAGAAGGATGGATTGGCATATAAGCTCCTAACTTTCGATAAAAAAGAATCTCTTCTTCCGATTCAGGTCTTAATGCTTTGATTTCTAGGCTCTTTTGGTAATACGCTAAATAAGATTCGATGGTTTCTTCCGATTCACTAGGGTCTGTGACTAAAAAATAAAAGGACGATTTTACTTCAGGAAATCTTTCCCCAAACCGACGAAGGGCCTCGAGGGCCAAGGGGCATTTTTTTCCACACCCAACAAGCCCCGGATAAATCCAAATCCAAACATCTTTTGGTTCTGTTTTAAACCTTTCTGTACAAAATGTACAATCTACAGACCGACTTTTCCCGCCAAAGTAAACAATGGCTAAACTAAGAGAGATCAGTAAAAAACTGGCAAAGATTAATAATCCAAACCTTTGAAAGAATTTTTTACTTTTTATCATGACCAATCATAGCAGCCAAGGTTTCAACCGATCCCTTGAGGCCATGGAAAATCACGTTTCCTTTTTCAATGAGAGAAATCATTTGGGAACTCGTACCTAAATTGGTTTGTGTTTTGACATTTAAGTCAATGATCGAATTGGAAATATCATCCATACTTGTGGATTGTTCCTTACTAGAAACCTGCATCTCTTGGGCAATCTGTTCCAAAGTAGCAAGCGCATTTTCTTGCCTTTCAAAGGCAGAAAGAGTATCGGTAATCTGACCTGTCAATTCCCCCATTCCTATTTCCGATGCAAGGATGGATTTCACAAAACTTTGAACGGTTTGGTTGATTTGATTGGATTGTGTAAAACTGATTTGGATGGCTGATTTTATTTTTCCTGAGATGGAAGATATATTCTTCGTAGCTTCTGCAGTTGAATCCGCGAGTTTCGATATCTCAGAAGCCACTACAGCAAATCCTCTACCAGCATCACCGGCCCTCGCTGCCTCGATGGATGCATTTAAGGAAAGTAAATTTACTTTTTCGGCAATGTCGGAGATGAGGTCGAGTATCTCTTCCATCTTCTCCGAATCATCCACGGCAACTTCCATCGATTGGTAAAGACCAGTAAACTCACTTTCCGTTTTTTTCACACTATCAGCAGACTCTTGGATTTTAGCGCGCATCTTATCCAAAGAAGTTACAAATCCTTGGCTCAGTACAAATAAGTTGTGATTTAGTACTTCAACGGCTTTCACTTCGCTAATCTGCCGATCAGAACCTTCTAAAATCAATTGGCTGGAAGCTGCAGTTTCTTCGGTGGCAGCAGAGATCGCTTCAATAGAAGAAGATTGTGTTTTGAATGAGGTTTCAAACGCATGCACTTTCTCGGAGATCAAACTAGAATTTTCTACAAAGGTTTTGGTTCCCGAAGAAACTTTCTCTATCGCGGCAGTCACTCCTGCCATTACGGTTTCTAAATTTGATTGTGTTTCGATTTGTTTTTTCAGTTCTAAAACGGAACGATAAGAAAAATAAATCAGAATCCCTGTTTCAAACACAACAAATAAGGCATGGGTAAGAACAATATCAAGACCAGTTCCATAACTATAAACCATAACCTTGGTATTAAAAAAAACATATCCGAACTCTTGGATGTAATTACCAACTAAGTGGTGTATGGCGATTGTAAGGGCTGCGACAAGAAGAACTCTCCAATCCTCATAAACAAATAAAATAGCAAGCGCACTGAATACATGAAAGTGCATTTCAATCCGACCAAATTGAGCCTGGATCAAAATAGCGCTAAACATCATTAGGGTAGCACCGTTCCAGGCTCTTAAAAAGAAGGATCCTCGTCCCAACCGATAAAACACAAAGGAAACTAGGGAAAGAACGATTGCCGACAAGGTGACCACAGTTGTCGCACCATAACCTAAAGAGAGAAAAAAAACAAGAGGAGTGTGTGCCAGGATTGCCCAGAGAAAAAATGTATCTACTTTCTTTTGGCGTTCGAGTAGAACCGCAGCCAATTTATTGTCCATATATTAGTAGACGAAAAAAAGGAAGCCCTAAAACCAAACTTTCTCTCTTGATTTGTCGAAAATAGATTTTGATAGTTGTTTGCAGAAGGTATATTTTGGAACCATTCTCAGAACCCACAAATTCGGATACACCACTCACTGGTGAAGCAGCGGAACCTTCATTTTTCATCCCGCTACCTAAAAACATTGCAAGCTATTCCCTAACTTCGCAGGCAATTTTAGAGGAACTCCGAGTGCGCCATAGACGGATCGAAATGCATGGCAGTGCAGAAATCACCCCCTCTTTATTTTTAACCGTAGACTCGATACCTGAATTACTCTCAAGACAAGTACAACTCACCGATTCTCATAAATCACAAGGGATGATTATGGAGGCCTTCAAAGAACTGGCAGGTCTTACCGAACACAATAAAGAAGCCGTTGTTTACTTTTATCCTTTTTTTTTGCTAGTGGACCAAAAACTCACCATGCGAGTGAGTATGATTGCTCCGCAAAACAAAGAACGAACGGATATTATACCGTTTCGCAGAGCTTTTTTCAAATACAGCGTTGACCTCATCGATCAACTTTTTAAATCAAGAGCGGGAAGGGAATTTGTGTTAGATGAAGAAAACCCAGGAGCCGGTCTTGTTCGTTCTGACCAAAAAGGAAATACTTATTTTTTTCCAACTAAGCTCAGTTATGAAAGCGAACTTGAAGCCATGATTCGAAAAACGATGGAATCCTTTGGATACATTCCAATGAAAGATTTTGTTTTGGATGTAATCACAAGAGGAAAGGAAACAGCTAAACTAGTAGAGATCATTCCTGGATACCATCTCATTTTACCACAAGGGTCACATAATCCAGAATATGCTCGTCACCTAGCAGTACAACTAAATGGGTTAAAAAACTTTTCTTTTCCCTATCTCAAACGTTATTCTATAGAAAATAAATACTCCAGTTTTTTAGAAAAACTAAACGATCTAGAATCCAAATTACCTACGAAAACGGATGACCTTCTAAAAACAGGCATCGACTTTGTTCCAGAAATCACTTCCCTATTACAAGAATTCCCTTTTGAAAAAATAACCACAGAAGAAGGAAAACGTGTAGGGAATGGGATCAGAGAAAGTTTAATCATTTTAGATAAACTTCAAAAACGCCTAAAGGATCAAAAAAATGAAAATGCCGAAGAGGCGGTGGCCTCACTCATCAAACTTCTTGGAACCAAAATCGAAGACAATACAGCAAACACCCTCACGCTTACAAAACTGGATTTGAATGCAGAAGTAAAAACACTAGGTTTGAAACAAGAATCAGAAATTGCAAAAGCCATTTCCCAAATGATAAACTCTCTTTCCGAAACCTATGGATGTTTGGAAATGAAAGAACCATCCTTTCATATTCTATTTGCTTTGGATCAGAAAAAACTTTCCAAGGTAGAGGCAAATACACTCAGTCTCGCCAAAACCGATTCCAATTATCGAAACGAACTTCCCATCCTAGACCAAATTCGTGTGATTTTAAAAAATAGATCTGACGAAAACATAGACAAAGAAGAAATTCCAGAAATTCTTAAAGAAGAAGAAACTGATTCCAACTCAGTACAAAGCCAAGAACCCAGAATTTCTTTTTCAGCCCTCCAAGAAAAGTTTCATGTTCCCATTGGAGTTTTTAGTTTTCTTGCCTTAGCTTCTTTAACCACAGTGGTTTCTTTACTACTCGGAACCTTGGAATACATAGCCAATGGTTTTTTCTTAAGTTTTTTTGTCGGACTCACCTTGGGTTATCTCTATCGTAAAGATGAAAAAAAGAAACAAGTCCCAGAAAAAGGGATAACCACCGCTCCAAAAGAAAACAGATCTCTAGGGATTGCAAAGGCTGCGGAGAGTTTCATTTACCCCAAAAAATTCAATAGCATCGCAGAGAAGGTTTACGATTCAAAACGCCTACGGAATCATATTGAAGATTGTGTAGAGGATATCAAAGTCCATTTATCAGCGGCAGATCAAAAAAAAGAATCCAATAAAATTGTGGCAGAGATTGAACATGCCATCTTACAAATCTCCGTAGTGATGAAAATTCCAGAAGCCATCCAATTAAAAAATAGACCGAAAGAACTCATTCTCTCCAAAGCAGACTTTCGCACTATTTTATTTCGAACCCAACTTGCCGAGTATTACAGAAAAGAAGCAAGTATCTATAAATCGGATCGAGACCAAATGGATTATATCCAGTTTATCATTCGAGAATTAGAATTTGGCTATAATAAATATTTGAAATGATAAAGTTGGTTTTATGAAGGTTTTTGTATTCCGAACTGTTACGTTTCTTTTTCTTTTCTCCTTATGTTTTCAATGCAATAAGGAAGTAGTGAATGCCGAGGAATGGTTTGAAAACCATAAAGAAGACCGGGTTCTGGGTCTTTCTAATAAAGAATTTGGAGTTTTACCAACTTCCATTGGAAACTTAACTAAAGTTGAAGAACTCACTCTCCAATACGACTCTCTAAAAGAACTGCCCAAAGAAATAGGGAACCTCAAACAATTAAAGATCTTAAATCTTTTTGGTAACCCCATACAATCTTTACCAGATGAGATTGGTAATTTAGAAAACTTGGAAGTTCTACTTCTGGGAAGAACCGAACTCAAAGAAATTCCACCTGTCCTTTCTCAATTGCAAAACTTAAAAACTCTTGCCCTGGACGAAACCAAGGTGCAACTAACAGAGGCTGATGTTGAAGTAATCGCGAGCCTTCCGAATTTGGAAATCCTTGACCTAACTCTGATGCGGGAATACAAAACCCTCCCGAAAAATCTCGCCAAACTCAATCACTTAAAACACCTCGTTTTGCAAAAGACCCTACTTGAAAAATCGGATGTTGCAAGGCTACGGGATGAACTACCCAAGGTTCGAGTCAAACTCTAAGAACTAAGGATTTTTTTTCCGTTTTCTCTTTGGCCTAGACCCCAAACATTGGTCTTAATATGGCCAAACCAGAAACGGAAAATCCCTATTCTAAAACGGTTCTTCTCCCAGAGACCTCTTTTCCCATGAAAGCCGACCTGGCAAATCGTGAGCCGGGTCAAATTAAGATTTGGAAGGATAAAAAAGTCTTCCAAAAGATGAAGGAGATTCGTAAATCCAAACCTTCATTTGTATTACATGATGGCCCTCCGTATGCCAATGGAAATTTCCATGTGGGCCACTCTCTCAATAAAATTTTAAAAGACATCATTGTTAAATCCAAAACCCTTTCTGGTTTTCAAACCGATATGATTCCTGGATGGGATTGTCATGGACTTCCCATCGAAGTACAAGTGTTAAAGAACCTTGGGAAAGAAGCAAGGAACACAAGCCCTAGTGAACTTAGAAAAAAATGCCGTGAGTATGCGGCAGAATTTGTTGGCAAACAGGGTGATGACCTAAGTCGCTTTTTATGTTTTTGGGAAGAAGATCGAAAGTATCTCACCATGGCTCCCGAATTTGAAGCAAGGATCGTAGAAGTTTTTGGATCTCTTTTTGAAAAAGGATATATTTACAAAGGAAAAAAACCAGTGTATTGGTGTATCGATCTAGCAACTGCCCATGCGGAAGCAGAGATCGAATACCAAAACCATGTATCCCCTTCTATCTATGTAAAGTTTGCCGTTAAGGGAGAAAAAGAAACCTATTGCCTCATTTGGACAACCACTCCTTGGACACTTCCCGCAAACCTTGCGATTTGTTTTAACGAGGAATTAGAATACTCTCTTTTCCAATCTGATACCCATGGCAGACTCATCCTTGCTGATGGATTAAAAGAAGCCGTAGAACAGAAAACAGGGATCACACTCACAAAAATTAAATCCCTATCTAATGCGGATTTAAAACAAATGACCTTCTTACACCCGTTTATCGATCGTGAATCCATTCCTCTTTTCGGTAACCATGTCACTCTCGATGCAGGAACGGGCTGTGTTCACACGGCTCCAGGTCATGGAACAGACGACTACCGTGTGGGAACCGCGGCTGGCCTTCCTCCTCTTTCTCCAGTAGATGATTACGGCCGTTATACGGACGAATTTGAAATGATGAAAGGGATCAAAATTTGGGATGCCAATCCTAAAATCGTGGATCTCCTTAGGGAAAAAAATGCCCTGGTCCACTACTCCGAATTCACTCACTCCTATCCCCATAGTTGGAGGAGTAAAAAACCTCTCATCTTCAGAGCCACACCCCAATGGTTTTTTGCAATCGACCATGCGGGACTCAGAGAAGATTCTTTGAAAGCCATAGACAAAGTTCAATGGATTCCTGATTGGGGGATCACTCGGATCCGTTCTATGGTGGAATCAAGACCTGACTGGTGTTTGTCGAGACAAAGAAACTGGGGAGTTCCGATTCCTTCCTTTACATGTAAATCTTGTGGGTTCACTCATTTAGATGACAAAACCATAAAACACTTCATCCAAATTGTCAAAAAAGAAGGGATCGAAGTTTGGTATGAAAAAGAAGCCAAAGACCTTTTGCCAGAAGGAACAAAATGTTCCCAATGTGGTTCGGAAGATTTAAAACAAGATAAAGATATTTTAGACGTTTGGTTTGATTCTGGAGTTTCCAGCTTTGCGGTGTTTGGTGAATCGTTGGATACTGAACCAGCAGACTTATATTTAGAAGGTTCTGACCAACATAGAGGTTGGTTCCAGTCTTCGCTTTGGCCTTCTATGGCAATTCGAAAGAGGCCACCTTATAAATCAGTCCTTACTCATGGTTATGTGTTAGATGAGAAAGGTCACGCCATGTCCAAATCCCTTGGAAACGTGATCAATCCCACAACCGATATCATCAACCAATTTGGTGCCGATATTCTCAGACTTTGGGTATCCACACAAGACTTCCGAGATGATGTCAAAATTGGTAAAGATTCAATCAAAACGGTAGCAGAGGCTTACCGTAAAATCAGAAATACCTTTCGTTACCTTTTAGGAAATACAAAAGCAGAAACACTTCAGTGGAAGCTAAAAAAAGAAGATTTAGAATCTATCGATAAATACTATCTACATAAGTTAGCAAAACTCAATGAAGATGTGAAAAAACTTTATGAGAATTACCAGTTCCATCAAGTTTACCATCGTGTTTTGGTATTTTGTACAGTAGACTTATCTCAAGATTATTTTGAAATCATTCGGGATCGGATGTACTGTGATGCCAAAGATTCAAAAACAAGAAAGTCTTCTGAGTATATCTTAGCAGTGATTTTAGAGACCTTATCGAAACTCCTGGCACCCATTCTCTCTTTTACAACCGAAGAAGTTTGGAATGAATTTGGTTTAAAAGATTCCGTATTTTATTCTGATTTTTCTGATCTCTCTTCTTGGATAGATCCAAATTTGGAATCTGAATTTACACCGATCTTTCAAACCAAAGAAGTGGTACAAAAAGCTTTGGAAGAAGCAAGAAAACTCGGCAAACTTGGGAAATCTCTCGAAGCGGAAGTTCTCATAACCGGTGATTCTTTAAAAGATACAAAGTTTTCTAAAGAAGATTTAAGCCTTTTCTTTGTGGTATCAGAAGTTTCCTTCGATAAAAACGAAATCAGTGAAGTATTCTCAGAATGGAAAGGGGAAAAGGATTCCATCCAAATTAGAAAACCACGACATCATGAATGCCCTAGATGTTGGCGCCATGTTTCCGAAACAGAAGGAAAACTTTGTGTTCGTTGTGAGGGAGTTGTCTCCAAACTTTCTGCTAAATAGTTTCTATTTAGTTTTTGAAATAGATTGAAAACCATTATGATTCAATTTTTTAATTCAGATTTTATCGCTCAATTTATAAAACCTAGTTTGGTTTTTATATTAGCTGGACTCTGTGAAATTGGTGGTGGTTATCTTGTATGGTTATGGGTTCACGGAAACAAATCCATTGGATGGGGAATTTTAGGATTTGTGATTTTAGGTTTGTATGGACTGGTTGCCACCTGGCAACCAGCTAATTTCGCAAGAACCTATGCAAGCTATGGCGGAGTTTTTATCGTTATGTCCCTGTTATGGGCTTGGAAATTTGATGGCTTCATTCCGAACAAGTTTGATCTAATCGGGGCGGCAATCGCACTCGTCGGTGTATCCATTATTTTTTTTGCCCCACGATAATTGATCCACCTTCCGCTTAAACCTTTTACTCAAGAAACAAAACGTCCGTTAAACTTTACCTATATCAATTAGTTTTCTTTCTAAACTTACGAAGAAACCTACCTAAGATAATTTCGGCTTCCGCTAAACCAGTAAGGCCCGCAATGACAAAGTAAATGGTTGTCGCAGGAAGGATGGAAACCACCAAACAAATCCGACTGACGTTGGCATAACCAAGTCCCAAACTTTCAGAAAGATAGGAAACCAAATATGGTTTTGTTACCCATTCCGAAAGAGCCAACCATAACAGAAGTCCGAGTAGTGCCGGAATCATTTTTAGAATCCGCAACCAAACAGTCGCAAACGGAATTTTTACTTTATGTGATTTTAAATAGAACAATAGAAGAGAAGAAGTCACAGAAGCACTAAATGCCGATGCTAATGCAATGGCAGAATGTTTTAAAAAATACATAAGCCCAATACTCACCACCACACTCAAAACAAAAGAAACTAGTTGGATCCGAAGTGGAGTTTTTGTATCGGAAAAAGCATAATAAGAAGAAACCAATACCTTATTGATGCTGTAAAAAGGAATGGCAAAAGAATAAAATACCAAAGGATAAAAGGCCGTAATGGTTGCCAAATGATCCCACCTTCCTCCAAAATAAATCGAATCTAAAACCGTCTCACCTAAAACCGCCAAACCAATGCTTGCCGGAAGTGTTAAAAAAAATGCAAAAGATAAAACATCGGCGATTTCTTTCGGAACATTTTCTTCCCTTCCTTCTCGAAGGTCTTTGAGTAGAGAAGGAAGGATGGTTGTCGCAAGGGCCACCCCAATGATCCCTGTCGGAAGTTGGACTAGTCTTTGTGAATAATCCAAACTGACCACAGCACCAAGTCCTGGGTTTTGATTTTGAATGTAATTGGCTAGGAAAATATCCACAAGAAGTCCTATTTGATAAAAACTTCCTCCAAGGGCCGCGGGCAACATCAGTTTAAAGATTTTTTTAATGGCGGGATGGCGAAAGTTTAAACGAAAGATAGGGCCGTATCCCCTTTTGTAAACATACCAACCTTGGACCAGAAGTTGCAGGACTCCTCCTGTCACAATTCCATAAGCCAAAACAAAAACCTTATCTCGAATTTCATGGTAAAAAGGAAATACAAAGATAAAAACGATCAAATAACTGAAGTTAAGGATGATGGGAGATAAGGAAGGAACAAAGTAATGATGGTGGGAATTGGAAATCGACATAAAAATCGATGACAAACTCGCCGTCATAATCAGAAAAAATAAAACTAACGAAAGTTCTACGACAAGTGCCCCGTATTCAGGAGATCCTCCCACAAGTGCTGGTAAAAACCCTGCTGCAAAAAACCAAAAAAGGGCCACAAAGATAGACAAACATAAAAATAAAAAACTAAGAACGGTTCCCGACATCATTCTAGCTTCTTCCACACCCATCTTTTCATATTCAGAAAAAATAGGCATAAAGGATTGGCTTAATGTCCCTTCCGCAAGCAGGTTCCGAAACATATTAGGAAGGCGGTAAGCCACACTAAAGGCAGAGGCGACCATTCCTGTCCCAAAACTAACAGCCATAAAGTGGTCACGAACGAGACCTAAAATTCGAGATAAAAAAGTATAAAAAGAAAGGGCAAGTGATCGTCTGGCGCTAGACTCACTCCCCTTGGCTTGTTTTGTCATAAAACCAGACTTTAAAGTGGATTCAATTTTTCAAGAAAACGGATAGAACCACCTGGGCTCATTTGGAACTGGGTGGAACAACCTGGACATTCATGTTTTCCAAATTTATGAAGCCTAAGCCTTGTCCCACAAACCTCACATTGGATGATTCGCTCCAAGGCCTCCAATTGTTTGGTTTTGGATTGGATGTAATTCGGAACGGCAACACCAATACGTTTTTCTTCTGATTCAGGAGAGGTTTTATAAACAGCAAACCTTCTTTCGAGTTCATTGTTTAAGGTCTCTTTGATCTCCAAACGAAGGCTATTTAGTTTTTCTTCTAAAACAGATTCCATTGGTGAAGAACTTGTTTTGGGAATTTCAGGACTCTCTTTGGAATCAGGAATCGATTCCAACTGCGAAATAGGATCTTTGGAAGAATCTTTTTCTTTGGATTTACCGGTAAAATAAAATCGAATCCTGTTTTCCTCAGAAGAAGTCTGAGTAGGTTTCGATTCTTTTTCCACTGGTTTTGTTTCCGGTGCGACTTCTCTTCTTGTGTCCATTTGTAAAAGAAAGGATTCCGCTTGGGAATGACCACGAAAGATGGGAAGTTTTTCAAAGAGTCCAACAAGACTTAGAACATCTTCCACTTCTTGTTTCACTCCATAAATCGCATAAACCGCCCCAACCTTTCTGATCTGTTTATGAATTTTCACTAGAATGCTAATTCCATTGGAAGTGATAAAGTCCAAAGCTCCAAACTGAAATAAGAACTTTCTATATCCTTTGTTTAATTGTGATTCAAAGTAACGATAAAAATCTTCGGCACTGGTTCCGTCCAAACCACCTTTCAACTGGATTGAAAATACTTTATCTTGGGCTTCCATAATTTATCCTAAAAAAATCGCATCACGAATCGGTGTTTGGTGAGAATCAGAAGGAACTGCCGAAACAAGTGCCTCCCCAGAAAGGATCTCCACTTCATTTCCAGTTTCACTCTTCGTATCTACGACCGCTGTTTTTTCTTCCGTCAAATCAAGAACTGGTTCTAAATTGCTTTCTTTTGGTTCTACAGTTTTTTTCTCAAATAAAGGCAAACCTGAAGACTCTTTCGGAGTTACAGAAGAATCTTTTGCCACTAACATTGTATAGGCAACAAAAGCTCCAGTCAAAATCAAACTCACAACAAAAGCAAATAGAATGTAATTGAAAACCATCCATTCTACAAGTTTCCATTGGTTTTCAAAGAGTAATCCGAGATTTCCTCTTTCATAAACCAAAATCACAAGTCCTGTCACATCGAGTGTTCCCGGTTTATAAAGTGGTGCAGTGAGTCTGACAGTATTAGACTTTGCCAGTGGCAAATAAGAAAGTACCCATTCAAATCCAGATCGAACCTTCGGATCTCTTTTAGAATTGAGGATAGGATTTTCTCCATTTTCTGGTTCTGACCATTGCCATTTTTTCATCCGAATTCCTTTTTTAAAAAAGGTGGAATGAAGAAGTGTTTCGTCCGGTTTTCTTTTTTTTAATTCATCCGGTGTATAAATGGTATCAGTGGATACAAGAAGAGTGGCATCACTAGAATATAAACTAATCTTTTGGATATAAAACTCTTCAGGATCATTTTTAGATTGTTCGACATAACGACCAAACATTTTCTCAAGTTCCACATAACCTTCGTTCTGTAGTCTCTGTTCTGAACTTTTTGCGAGTGCTAAAGTCAAATCACGAGCTCTATGGTCAGAAACAAACTGTTCTTGGGTGAGAGCATTCTGCAAAGATTCATAAAAAGTCCAAACCACGGCACTGAGAGCCAAGATTTCACAGAGGAAAAAGAAAAGTATAAAGGATAGAAAAAAACGTGAATATTTCATAGATCCCCCTTATACTTTTCGGCGGATTCTCTGAATTTACAGAGGAAATTAAGGAAGTAGGTCTATAAATGTTTTAGCAAAACTTTCCACAAATTCTCTTCTTTCTTTCGGGAAATCTACAGGTTTTCCCAATCTTTGGAGGGAAGTCATATCTTCTGATTTGGCACCACAAGGATTGATGAGAGAAAATGTTGATAGGTTGTTCATTGCATTCAATGCAAATCCAAAACTTGTAAAATAAGACTTCGCAAAGATTCCTTCCGAAACAAGTTTCAATTTTGGTTCTTCTACTGTATAGAGTCCAGGTGCCTTGGGATTTTCTTCTAGTTTCAATCCCCAGGTTTCCCAAATAGAATCCACCAAACTTCGATTGAGAATCCTTAAAAAATCTCCCAAACTCAAATTTCGTTTTTTCAAATCAATTTGTAAGTATCCCACAATTTGACCGGGTTCATGGGCAGTAAAATCTCCCCCTCTTGGCAAAGTGATGAGCTCCACCCCCATAGCAGAGAGAACACCGAGGGAAACCAAAAGATTTTCCGCTTTCGCACCTATGCCCCCTGTTAAACATGGACTGTGTTCTAAAAAGAGCAGAGATTCCCTTCGATTTTTCCTGGAATTTTCCTGGAATTTCACGTATCTTGTGTACGAAACAATCGAAGGAAACAGATAGGAAGGAAGTCCTTTTCGATGGAGAAACTTTGTCATGCGATCCTTTGGATCCTCGAAAAATCACCCAATGGTAGAGCCCGCCTCGATTTGGCGAAACTCCTCTACTATTCGGATGGTGTTCATTTCCAAAAACATGCGGAGATGATCACAAGAGGAGACTATATCCACTTAGAAGACTCCCCTTACCCCGTCAAACTGAACGAAGCACTTTTATTTTTGAAAGAAAAAGGTCATATCGATGTCATTCCCAAAATTGAAGGAAACGGAATCCAAGGATTCACTTTGCGTTTCCTAAAACCGATGGAGGGACTGGTTCTCTCCCGGGAAGACAAACGGGTGATGATGAAGGTAGTCGAAGCCTTCCGTGGTCGGGTTGTGGACGAAAATCGCCATTATCCCAATCTTTATGAAAACTACGTGGTCACCCCGCTCTTCGATGCCATTCCTTTTTCTGTAGAACGAATCAATACGAAAATCCATGTTCTCGTACAAAAAAGCCTTTTGAATCTATCGGGCAAAATGTTTAGGGTTTTATTTGAGAGGTCAGAATGATCATCACTGTTTGCAAAGGCAAAATCCATAGAGCCGTCGTCACTGAGGCGGAACTCCACTACGAAGGTAGTCTTACCGTTGACCAAGACCTGATGGATTTGGCTGGAATGAGACCTTATGAACAAGTTTCCGTAGTGAACGTTAATAATGGAGCCCGATTTGAAACCTACCTGATCGTGGGAGAACGCGGTTCGGGAACCATCTGTCTGAATGGGGCGGCCGCTAGACTGGGAATGAAAGGGGACAAGGTCATCATCATCACTTATGGTCAAGTCGAAGAAAAAGAGCTTTCCGTAGATTACAAACCCAAGGTAGTCTTTGTGGACGAGAACAATCGCCCGAAAAAAGCCTAATTTCCCTAATTTTTCCGGGCCATTTCTTCGATACTAACTGTATAAACCAAATTGGTAGTCGGAACATGAACAAAACAATATTCGCCATTTCATTCACCCTACTCACTTGTGCTCTTTTTGCCCAAGAAACAGGGAATACACAAGGGACACCGGGTACTGCTGCTTCCAAAGACAGCCGTGACTTGTATCCACTTTCTATGTATGATTCAAGGATCCGCCTTAAAACTGTAAACTTTGTTAGACGACATGCTGATACAGGGAAAGGTGAATTTTTGGATGTCCAAGTAGAATTAGAATCTCGAGTTCCAGACAACCAAGAATACGCAATCTACGTTCTTGCTGGACACGAAAACGATAGGACCAACGCAGAGGAAAGAAAACTCATTCCTTATCCTGCTTGGAGAAAGTCCGATCCAGAAAAAGAAGATAGAACTTTATACTTTTCGAATGTAATGCCAACTCCAGTCACAGCAAAAGAAATCTGGGGTGAAGAAACTTATGCAAAGAAAAAAGCAGAAGTAGAAAAACGCCACTATGCAGGATTTGAAGCAGAAATGCCAGAACCTACATTTACAGAAGTAGTAGATTACCTTTGTAAAAACAATGCAAAAGCACTACCTTTTACTCTCTTCGGTGAAACAGGTCCTACAAAAGAAAAACAAGTAATGTATAACTATGTAGCGCAAACCGAAGATGAGAAAAAACGCCAAGTGCACGAAACTCTTCCAAAACACACATATACTATTTACAATAACAAGTATCGTACGACCATTACAAGTCATCACTATACCCAATACCGACCGAACTTTCTTTCTTTCAACAAAGTAGCTGTTCTTGTATTTGATACAAAGAAACCAACCAACAGCCTTCTTTTTAGAAAGTTTATCGATATTGCTGATTTAAAGATTACTTATTAAGCAGATGAAAGTCCAAGACGAAACTTTTTGTCTTGGACTCGAAGCGCTAAGGCTGACCTAAGAAAATCGAATCCGATTTTAGTGGTCAGTGCCTTCCGGGCGGATGGGGGGAAATTGTTCCGAAGCCCTCACCCTCCACTCGTCCTCCGGATGGTTCAAATGCAACCAACCGTTCGCAAAATCCCAACGACCATCCAAATCTAAAAAATCCCAGAAAACGGCCTGGTTCATGTATTTGTAGGTGTCGAGGAGATCGAGTAGATCTCTTTGTTTCCTTGGAGAATTGTCCATTCTATTCCAGTTTCGGTAAGATCTCAACCTGGTCGATGTTTTTTATGGACAAAACCAATCCAATCTGCCGAAAATGATACCAGCCATGGCGATCACAAAGGAAAAAAAGGCCGACTTCAACGACAAACTGGTGGATTTCAAAAACTACCTAGAAGAGCTGAAAAAAGAAGCCAATATCTACAAAGTCCAAGCCAAAAAAAGTAAGGACATGGAACCTTATTTCAATATTTCCCTTGCCATCAATTCCATCAAAACAATTAACACCTGTATTGTGATCAATGAACTTTCCACTGCTATCTTAGAAATCAACAACAACAACTATTTAGAAACAGCAAGAAAGGAAATTTATAACTGCATCTCCTATATTGAAAAAACAGTAGGAAACAATGTGGATGGTTCTCTTTCCGAAAACAAAGAACTACTTGTAAAAATAGAAAGACTCACGCCCACACAAAGGTTAAACCTAATCAAAGGCCTCCAGCAAGCTATGAAGAAAACCTTGGCTGCCTTTGGACCCAACTCCAAATGGAAATGGTCCTGGCCGGACATCAATTTCAGAGTTGCGGCTTGTACGAAAAATCTTTTTGATTTTATCGCCTACGAAAGGGAACAAGACCTTGAAAATCCTTATTACTACATTCGCAAAGAACACTTCAATCTTGTCATAGAACTTGCTAACCAAGCCGCACAGGATTATAGGACAAAATTTGAAATGTCTACACAAGATTCCACAGATTTGAAACATTCTGTAGAAATGTTGGAGATGAACCGCAAAATTTTCCAAATTACTGGCGAAACCGAAGATTTGGAAAAAACAAAAACTCTCATCGAGTCCTTCCAACAGAAGATCACAGATCTAGAGTCCGACGATAAAAAGAAAAAAAAGAAACAATAATCGACGTTTTTCCCTAGAATCCCCAGTCTAGTTTATAGAAAGGGGATACTTTTCAAAAAAGGAGAATTCGAAATATGGCACTTACGGAAGTCACTGACGCCAATTTCAAAGCAGAAACTGCTAAGGGCGTTGTACTCGTGGATTGTTGGGCGGAATGGTGTGGACCTTGTCGAATGGTGGCTCCAGTTCTAGATGAACTATCGCAAGAAATGGCTGATATCAAAATTACTAAGCTTAATGTTGATTTTAATCAGAAGACAGCGCAGGAATTGGGAATCCAATCCATCCCTACTCTCCTTCTCTATAAAGACGGAGTTTTAGTGGATAAAGCAATTGGTGCTTTACCAAAACCGCAAATCAAAAAATTTATAGAAAATCACAAGTAGGAAATAAATTATCCCCTAATGGTCAGTTCAGAACCGAATGGTTTTACCGCTCTCCCTAGAGGGGGATATTTAGTCGATACATCCGAAGGGTACATCCAAATTGGGTCCCCTCCGGAAACAATTAAAGACACCATGGGGCTCGAAAAGAAAACCCCTCTGGTGTTTGTCCTTCCCAATAAATTCTTTCATGTCGAAAAAGGGATCTCCATTGCGGAGTTAGAATTCCCTATTTACTTCAACTTCTTCTTTCGCGGTGGCAAAAAAACATTTATCATTTGTTCTCCCGAACAAAAAGAACAGCTAACTATTGTTCTCGGGGAATCACTTATGGGTCCACAGGAACTCAACCTGGCTTCTGAGTTTATTGATGGGACGGAAAGTTTTGGATTTCCCGATATCAAAGCCGAAATGGCTCATTTTCGAAGTTACAAAACCATGGAAGAAGTTGTGGAATTTGTTCTATTTGATGAAAATCATAAAGCACAATTTGGAAAAATCACCATTGAACAACTTCCCTCCAATGAGTTTCTGATTGTGGACGGTGATAAAAAAATCAAAACTCCGGGAGAAGTCGACTTCCATGTGAAGTATGATATTGGAAAGAGACTCGAAGAACCTTTCCAACCTCCCCTCATCGGAATCACTTGTCTTGGACCCTCTCACGGTTTTGACCCCACAGACAATACTTCTGGTTTTATCATTTGGCTGAATGGCCAAGGGATTATGGTAGATCCACCGGTAAACTCCACCGAGTGGTTACGAGAATCCAATGTAAATCCTAAGTTTATCAACTCCATCATTCTCACACATTGCCACGCAGACCATGACGCAGGGACCTTCCAAAAAATTTTGGAAGAATCCAAAATCACAATTTATGCCACAGCTACCGTAATGGAATCTTTCCTTAAAAAATACTGTAGTTTAACAAAGATTCCACGTCGCGAAATTACAGACTTATTTGACTTCATTCCTGTGGTTATCGGAAGGCCTACCATCATCAACGGGGGTGAATTTTATTTTCACTATGCCCTCCATTCTATTCCTTCTGTGGGATTTGAATTTTTCTTTCAAGACCAATCTTTCTATTATACTTCTGACCACTTAAATGATCCAGAAGCCTTTGAACTGATGTACAAAAAAGGTGTGTTTCCAGAAACAAGATACCAGTTTTTAAAAGACTTTCCTTGGGATCGGAAAATCATCTATCATGAAGCGGGAGTCCCACCCCTTCATACAAAAATCAGTTACCTTGCTTCTCTACCGGAAGAAGTGCAAAAAAGAATTACCGTTTATCATATCGCAGCCAAGGATATGCCAGAGGGAAACCACCTAACTCTTGCTAAGTTTGGAATTGAAAATACCTTGTATCCGGAGATCACTCCTCCCAAACACCAAGAGGCTTTCCAACTTTTAGAGATCCTCTCACAAATTGATATTTTTTCTGGATTCCCTATTGAGAAGGCCAAAGAGTTTTTACAAATCGTAAAAGAAGAAAGATTTCGTCGTGGGGAACAAATCATCAAAAAAGGAACTCACGGAGATAGATTCTTTATCATTGCTTCTGGGAACGTACGTTTTGAAGGACTGTCGGGAGATCCAACAGCAGTCAAACGATATGGAACTTATGAGTATTTTGGGGAAGCTTCACTGATTTTAGATACGGCCCGCCAAGCCGATGTGTTTGCTGAGACTGATGTTCTAGCCCTCACCATTGAAAAAACCAGATTCTTCCAGTTCATCCGTGGATCCAAACTCCACGAAAACCTAACCAAACTGAATAGCATCCGAGAGACCAATACCTGGAAAACCCTCACTGAATCTCAGACTTTCCGAGGACTCACCAGTTACCAAGTCACCCAACTCGAACTCATTTTGAAACTAGAAACCGTCAAGAAGGAAGCGGCCCTGATCGAAGAAGGCCATACCTTTCATAACGCCTTTATTGTCCGCTCCGGTACGGTTGTTGTCATGCAAAATCACAAAACCATTCGGGAACTCGGTGCCGGTGACTTTGTGGGAGAAATTTATTCCCTCACCAAGAACCTACCTTCCAATTTTAGTTTCATTGCCTGGCCGGGAACCGAACTCTATGTCCTTTCCGAAGAGGACGCGATTCAGTACATTAAGAAAAATCCCGGTGTCTACATGAAGCTGAACACTGTTTATAATTGACCTCATTTCGCCATTTCTGTAACATTTCCATATCAAGGAGTCACAAATCAATATGGAGCGTATCCTCCCCTTTACAGAAGAACACCATCAATTCCGCGAGATGGCTCGGAAATTTTTTGAAACAGAAGTAAAACCACACCACGAAGAATGGGAAAAAAATCATATCGTCCCCAAAGAAGTTTGGAGAAAGGCTGGAGAGAACGGTCTCCTTTGTCCTGATGTTCCGACAGAATACGGCGGATCTGGAGCCGACTTTCTTTATAACATCATCATCATTGAAGAATCTTCAAGGGTTGGAAATAGCGGATTTTTTATCTCCCTCCATAACGATGTCATCGCCCCATACATCTCTACCTATGCAAGTGATGAACAAAAGAAACGTTGGCTTCCGAAATGTGCTTCGGGTGAATCCATCCTTGCCGTTGCGATGACAGAACCAGGTGCTGGTTCTGATTTAAAATCCCTTCGGACAGGTGCCATCGACAAAGGTGATCACTTTGTGGTGAACGGGCAAAAAACATTTATCTCCAACGGACAACTTGCTGACCTCATCATCACGGCTGTGAAACACGATAACGGAACGATTTCCCTTGTGATGATTGAAGAAGGAATGAAAGGTTTTGAAAGAGGACGTAACTTAGATAAAATCGGACTGAAAGCCCAAGATACTTCCGAATTGTATTTCAATGATGTGATTGTTCCCAAAACAAATCTTATCGGAAAACAAGGACAAGGTTTTCGTTACCTCATGCAAAAGCTAGCCCAAGAAAGATTGGTTCTTTCTGTGGCTGCAGTAGAAGCAACAAGACTTGTACAAACCTTAACTCTCCAATACATCAAAGAAAGAAAAGCTTTCGGTCAAAAGATCGGTTCCTTCCAAAATACAAAATTCAAAATGGCGGAAATGGCAACAGAACTCGAAATGGCTCAAGTATTCTGCGATAAAGTGGTCATGGAACATATGAAAGGTGAAAACACAACTGCAGAAGCCTCTATGTGTAAATGGTATACAACTGAGATGCAAAAACGTCATACCGATGAATGTTTACAATTCTTTGGTGGATATGGTTATATGATGGAATATCCCATTGCAAGAGCTTACCTCGATGCAAGGATCCAAACCATCTATGCAGGAACCACAGAGATCATGAAGGAAATCATTGGTCGTAGTTTAGGTCTTTAATTTCCTAATCTCATTCCATTTTTCCATTCTAACACTTGGAAAACAATAGAGGTTAAACAAAAACCCGGCGCATTGCCGGGTTTTTTATTGGAATCAAAAAACATAACAGGAGTTAGCCTATTATAAAAACAGACAATTCTGGTTATACTTCTGACCCCTCCACTGCTCCTACTTCCGCTGTTTCCTTTCGCAAATCTGTTGTCAGTCGCATGGAACAAAAATGAGGGCCACACATAGAACAAAAATGCGCTTTTTTCATTCCGTCTTGTGGGAGTGATTCATCATGATACGAACGTGCGAGTTCCGGATCGAGAGAAAGCGCAAACTGATCTTCCCAACGAAATTCAAACCGAGCTTTGCTCAGTAAATCATCTCTTTCTTTAGCACCGGGATGGCCTTTGGCAAGATCGGCTGCATGGGCGGCAATTTTATAGGCAATCACTCCATCCTTTACATCTTGTTTGTTCGGAAGGCCCAAATGTTCTTTCGGTGTCACATAACAGAGCATAGCTGTTCCATACCAAGCAATCATCGCTGCCCCAATGGCCGAAGTGATATGGTCATACCCAGGAGCAATGTCTGTTACGAGTGGTCCGAGTGTATAAAAGGGGGCTTCCATACAAATTTCTTCTTGGAGGCGCACATTTTCCTGGATGAGATGCATGGGAACATGACCTGGTCCCTCTACCATGACTTGGACATCATCGGCCCAGGCACGTTTTGTAAGTTCTCCCAAGGTTTTTAGTTCGGCAAACTGGGCTTCGTCATTGGCATCGTTGATACAACCAGGACGGAGTCCATCTCCGAGAGAATAGGAAACACCGTATTTTTGCATAACTTTTGTGATCGCATCAAAATGTTCATAAAGAAAGTTTTCTTTTTTATGATGGTTACACCACTTCGCAAGGATGGATCCTCCCCGAGATACAATCCCAGTAATCCTTTTGTCTGTTAGATGGATATAATCACGAAGCACACCGGCATGAATTGTAAAATAATCTACCCCTTGTTCGGCCTGTTCTTCCAAGGTTTCTAAAAATACATTGATGTTTAAATCTTCTACTTTCCCCTTCACCTTTTCTAAGGTTTGGTAAAGAGGAACAGTTCCAATCGGAACCGGAGAATTTCTGATGATCCACTCTCTTGTTTCATGGATGTTTTTTCCCGTAGACAAATCCATTACCGTATCAGCTCCCCAGTGCAGTGACCATCTCAGTTTTTCTACTTCATCATCAATGGAAGACAAGATAGCTGAGTTACCAATATTGGCATTAATTTTCACTAAAAACTTTTTCCCAATGATCATTGGTTCCAGTTCCGTATGACGTTTGTTTGATGGAATGATGGCACGACCAATTTTTACTTCATTCAAAACAAACTCAGGAGTCATTCCTTCCCGTTTTGCCACATACATCATCTCTTCAGTGATGATATCTCTTTTTGCATAATACAACTGGGAAAAATTTTTATCACCTCGAGATTCCCGTGATTGGATCCAAGATTCTCGGAGTTTAGGAATTCCTTTTTTATAATCGTATTCATTTTCATGAATACAAAACATTCCTTCTGTTCGGTAAGACTGAAACTTGGTATTGTTAGAAAGTGTAATGGTTGTTTCTGGAATGGTGATGGGATTTGGTGATTTGGTTTCCATGGTCGGTTTTTCCTTGGCCGGAACCAACCCAAAGAGAACTAACAAAGAAAACAAAAAAGGAGAAAAAAATTCTAACTAAAACATTCAGGCGAAAAACACCTGAAACGAATTTCTTTCATTTTTCACGTTTCCCTTCGCAAGCATTACCAGGATCAGGTTCAAAAAGGGTATTTCTCAGCCGGTTCCCCTCCTCTTTGAGATCAAAACCTGGCACCCCTAACGGTTACCCAACATTTACCTAGTTTATCATTTTTTGACAATCCATATTCGAGGGAAAAAGGAAAGAAACTTAGAATGATTACAAGTTTTTTTAAAGATTTTGGCACAGCTAAATGTTTCTAACCCACCAAATAGATTAGAAAATTAAGATATACTGATCCAATAAGTGAATGACTTTACTTTAATTCTCGGCCTTGTCTTACCATACGATTGACATAGACCTGTAGGTCTTGTTTGCCCTTGGGACCAATCTCTGTGAACTGAACCCCATAAACTCCCGTTTCTTTGGATTTTTTTCCAATCTGTTTGATCACACCGCGAGCAAGAAAATCTTCCAAATCACCAGGAAGAGCTACCAAGATTTCGACAGTTTCGTTCATATCCCATTCATCAAAATGATTGGGGGCGATGATCCCAACACCGCCAACACTTATGTCACTCGCTTTTAAAACATCAAGAAGCGCCGTTCCCATCAAATGGATTTCGACTGGATCGGTTTCTAGTGGTTTTACGCGGACATATTTCCTTTTTTCTTGGATTGGGGCCATACTCTCATATTCTAAGGAAATTCCAGATTGTAAACCAGGAAATAGAATCGTCTCCATTTGTTAAGAAAACATAGACCAATCTCCGATATTTGGTATAATGGGGTCGAAATGAAATTCCGAATTGGCGTAGTTTTTGTTTTAGTTTGCTCGGGTCTCCTTTTCAGCAGTTCGCTCCAGGCAAAGGTAACATGTACAGGAGATGCCTGTACCATTCTTCCTGCAAGCATCCAATCCCAAATCAATAGCGTAGACTCTGCACTCCAACTCCAATACACAGACAAAGTCCTTACCTCTATGTCGGAAGCCGCAGTGATTTCCAATATCAACTCCTCACTTATGGGACCTGGAATTGTAAACCGTTTCCAAGTGGGTGCCGGTATGACAGTGGCTGGCCAACAAAAAGAAGATATCAATGTAGCTTACCAAAATTTAAGTTTCCAAAAACTCCCAAACGTTGGAGCTTCCCTAGCACCTAACTTTATCGTGGC
Organism: Leptospira brenneri; assembly: GCF_002812125.1. Taxonomy (NCBI): domain Bacteria; kingdom Pseudomonadati; phylum Spirochaetota; class Leptospiria; order Leptospirales; family Leptospiraceae; genus Leptospira; species Leptospira brenneri. Next base: position 296,074 of record NZ_NPDQ01000005.1, on the reverse strand, counting down.
GGTAAATTTAGGATGGCTGATGGGTGGTGGCCCTTCTGATACAGAACCTGAGTTAAAAACCTTTCTCCATCGATTTAATTTATACCTTCACGGATTTAAATTTAACTTTGCCCAAGGTGATGTCCAAAAAGCAGTAGAATCTCAAAACAAAAATGTCGAGTTAGGTGGAGACATTACCAACGGTGGGTTTACATTACGATTTCATATCATTGAAAACTATTCCGATGGAATTGGGCTTTTTGAATTTTCTGGAATCTCGATGGGGCTTGGCCTCCATTACCAAAGACAAGAGATCGACGTCACTTATAACGATAAAAAAACACAAACACTCACTTTAGGTCCTGCGATTGGAACCTGGGGTGGTTCCACCACATTTAACTATTCTAGTACGGTAACAAGTGTTCCCTTAGACATTCGAACCGGCTTTCGAATGTTCTACTTCTTTACTATTTTTGCAGGTGCCGGGACTGCGATGAACTTTGGAAGTTCTACTCTCAATTTATCTCGATCCGGCCCCTTAACACTAGCCTTAGATTCCTCGGCCATTTCCGCCTCCTTGTCTCCAGAAATTGCGGCTCTCATCCCTGCTTCTTCCCTTGGGCAAACCAAAACGGGAACCTTAGCCATGGACCTCAGTGGAAAGGCACAAGCACCTAACACAACAAACTTTCTGATTGCAGGGATCGAAATCAACGCCCTCATCACCAAACTCACCGTAGAGGCAGTGGTAGCTCAAAATGTACAATCGGTGATGGTTGGAGCAAAATTTTCCTTCTAACGAACACTTGGCATCTTTTTTGCAAATCCATTGAATGCGGCTTTATTAGAACCGATCCAGGGATTTCCTGCCATCGTTTGCTTAAGTTCTAAGCAGAATGCCGATTTTAAGGGAGAATTCTATGGCGCAAACTATGCAAGAAATCAAAAAACCCATCCTACATGTTTCTTGTGTCCCAAGAAAAGATACGACCCTACTGAAAATTTCTCTTTCTCAGGACGATTTAGGAATCCTTTACCGAGTGACTTCTGTCCTTTACAACCACGGTTGGGATATTTTAGAAGCCGTCGCGGAAACTGCAAGTGATGGACATGTTCAAGATCTATTTGTGATTCGCAGCTGGGACGGGGGCGAAATGACAGAAGAACTTTTGTCTCAAATCCGGACTGACCTCTATTCCCTTTTTTATGAAGGAAAAACGGTGGCGATGTACTTACGTGAAAATGCAAAAGAAGAAGTACTGGTTCGTAAAGTGGGAGATACAGAAGCCACTCTCAAACTTTATAATCCAATTTCTTCAGATTTTACCGTTATGGATTTGCGAATGAAAGACACTCCGGGAATTCTTTTTCAGATCACTGAATCTCTATTCCACTTAGGAATTGATATCATCAGTTTTACAGCCAATAGTTTTGACGGTAAAATTCGAGATAGTTTTTTACTTCGCACTTCCTTAACGGGAGAAAAATTAGATGAGAAACTTGTGTTTCCCATGCTTCGTGCGAAATTAGAATCTTTTCTTTAAGTTGTTTTTTCTTTTTGAGTATAAAGTAAAATTCCAAATCCAATGAGAAGGATTAGGGAAACAAAAAACGCCAAACTAGGCCCTTTTTGAAAGTATAACAAAGAAAATACGACTGGTGAAATGGCTCTTCCGAGAGAACCAAAACTTCGGAAGAGTCCAAGAGACCTCCCCAAATCCCCTTTCCCACTCTCCAGGGAAGCAAAGGAAGAAAGCCCTGGGTTGACAAGTGCACTCCCAAAAGCCAAAAAGAATAAAGAAATAAAAAGTCCCGTAAAACTAGTTCCAAAACTAACCAGAAGCCCCATCCCAATCACCACAAGGACTGCTCCATAAAGAGAAATTCTTTTTTCTGAAATTTTACCAGAAAGCCTTCGAACCACACCACCTTGCACGAGTATGATGATGATTCCAATGTATAAAAATGTAAAACCAATCTCTTTGGGAGAAAATTGAAAACTATCAGAAAGAAAAAAGTTCACAACAAATTCGAATCCAGAAAAACTAAGTACAAATAGTAAGTTGAGTAAAGAAATACGAACCAAATTCCTAGATTCAATTTTCTTTAAAGAAAGGAATGGATGGATTTCTTTTTCAGGAACCACTTCTGGTTTGTTATGGGGTAAAAATACAAAAACTAAAATCACTGTGAGTAGAGAAACCAAAATCGCAAAAAATGCAGAAGCAGGAAACACAACCACAGATCCTTCCTTATAAAAGGAATCCAGAAAGGTCCACTGAGAACTGATTCCTCCGAGGAGTGGACCCATCACAAACCCAAGACCAATTCCAGCTCCAAGAAACCCCATCCCTGCGGCTCTCGATTTTTCGTCTGTTTGGTCTGCCATAGCGGCAGAAGCTACTGATAAATTTCCACCCATCATCCCAGTGATCACTCGGCTTAAAACAAACATCCAGAACTGTGAAGAGAACAACCAAAGAAGATACCCAATAGTGTTGCCAAGAGTGGTAAAAAGTAAAATGGCTCGCCTTCCCGAATGATCGGAAAACCTTCCCCAAACTGGAGCTGCAATAAATTGTAAAAAACTATAAATACTCCCTAGTATCCCACCAAACAATACAAAGGTATATTTTGTGTCCCCACCAAAGGACAAAAGGTTCGCAGAAGAATAGAACATTCGAAACAGAGCATCATCACCCTTTAATAAGAAGAATTCTAAGGTTTTGGGAAATAGAGGAAATAAAAGGGAAAAACCCATCATGTCCGTAAAAACAATTAGGAAAAGTATGAATTTGATTCGTTTGGGAGACGTACTCATCTAGACAAATTTCTAGGTACAAATAAAAAAAGCCACAGAAATCTCTGTGGCAATTTCTTAAATTTCACTAAGAAAACGAAAGATTATTTCGTTTTTGCTTTTTCGATCAAAGCCTTCAACTCATCTAACGTTTGTTTTAGTTTTTCCTTTACTTGAGGAGGAATTGCCGTATCAATTTGTTGGTAAATGGACTGGTAATTTGTTTGAAGTTTTGCGAGAACTTCATCATAACTAGCATTAGTTTTTCCAATCGCCCCTTGAGCATCTGCAATGGTTTTACTTAAAAGGTCACGAATCTTTTGAGACTCGGCTGATTTGTCCAATTCCCCTTTTGATTTTAGGTCATTATAAACTTTTTCTAAATCAACAACTGCAGTTTTTAACTTTTCCTCGCCAGAACGAAAAAGAGCAATTCCAGCATTCACAACATCCATAACCAATTTTTCCATACAACTTTCCTATAAAGGGCAAACGCACCTATTTTTGGATTCCAAGTTTAAGAAAGAAAAGATGGGATTACAATTAAAAAATTCTAATGTACCAGATTTCTATGAGACATAGTTAAGAGCGAAACTAGTCTTAACTATTTTCGATAAGCTTTTTGATTTGGTCTCTGATTTTGGCGGCTGTTTCGTAGTCTTCGGTTTTCAGAGCGTTTTCCAAAGTTTCTTCCAAAATCTGAAGGTTGGATTTAGGAAGGGCTTGGATTTTTTTCTCAGAAGAGATACTATCCCCTTGCATATCTTCTTCTTTCATAATGATCCCCGTTTCATCTAACACTGATTTAGCGATAAATATAGGGGCATTGGCTCTTAGAGCCAGGGCAATCGAATCAGAAGGTCTTGCATCAAGAGTGATGATCTCACCGTCTTTTTGGAGTTGGATTTTGGCGTAAAACGTACTGTCGATGATTTCTTCTATGGTAATTTTAAGAACAGTGGCACCTAGAGAGGTTAACATATACAACATGAGGTCATGTGTCATAGGTCTAGGAGGTTTGGTTCCATCGATCACGGTGGTGATGGAATGAGTTTCCAATGGCCCGATAAAAATAGGAACTACACGTTTGTCATCCGAATCCTTTGGACGAAGAAAAACGGCAAAGCCTACATTGGTCAGGCTGATATCAGAGATTTTTACTTCATAAAACTCCATACAATATCGATTCCTTTCCTGTTTTGTGGGCCCAGAAGGGCTCGAACCTTCGACCCGCAGATTATGAGTCTGCTGCTCTAACCAACTGAGCTATAGGCCCCACTGACTTCCAATCTTTCGAGGAAATAAGTAGAGACAAGCACAAAACAAAAGATTGGAGCCTAAAGCGAAAGAAAGCGGTTGGATTCAAAGAATTCGGTAAGGTCTTTACGATCACTCTTCCATTGGATCCAGATCCATAATCCAGGATTGGACTCGAGCCCAATCCACACTTGGTTACGAAGTGCGTTTTGGTTGCGGATTTGGTCTGCCTGAAAAATTTGGAAGTTTAGATTTCCCAGAGTTTTCTGGAACTCTTTTGGTTCAATCCCCCGCGTAAAGACAGAATCCTTCCAAGTCGATTTTGGATCGAAGGGTTCCAACCATGGAAGGGTTCGAACCACCATAAAAAAACCATCTCGTTTTGCAGGATAAACCGTGAGTTTTTGACTCATCAAAGATTCCGTTTTAACCACCACAGGTTCTGGAAATACAAAAGAAAATCCTTCCCAAACAAAGTTTTGGTTTGGTTCTACAAGTGTCTGTGAAAGGATAGATGAGGTAGAGATTCCGAAAACAAAAAGAGTCCATAGAAATCCTTTCATACCATGGAATTATTAGACAAACAATCTATCTGGCAAGTCAGAAATTCTTACTTAGGAGTCTATGTCCACTTCCCCTATTGTTTTAAAAAATGTGATTATTGTGATTTTTATTCCGAAGGGATTGGTCCTGGACCAGCTAACGACGAAAAGTCGCTTTTCCAATCTTACCAAAAGGAAATTTTAGATAGGACAAATCATTTTCCTGAAATTAAAAATCGAACCATCGATACCGTGTTTTTTGGTGGAGGCACTCCCTCCAAAGCTTCGCCCAAACACTGGAAAGAACTTTTAGATTTTTTACGTTCCGAGTTTTCTTTTTCAGACAATCCGGAGATTTCCATCGAGGTGAATCCAGAAGATTTAAGTTCCGATCTACTTGCCGCATACCATTCCATTGGAATCAACCGAGTGAATGTGGGAGTCCAAACCTTAGAACCGAAAGGACTCGAATTTTTAGGTCGCCATTACGATGGCGATCGTTACGGATCTCTGCTGAAGGTACTCACCCATTCTCCAATCAAACGAGTGGGAATCGATTTAATGTATGGAATTCCAGGGGTTTCCAAAGAATCTTTTTATAGAGATTTAAACCTTTTTTTAGAAGCGGGATTACCTCATTTGAGTTTGTATTCCTTAACTTTAGAAAAAGGAACCCAGTATTCTCGAGACGTTTCGGACCATAAAAAGAAAGAACCTGAAGAAGATACACAATCAAATATCCTCACACAATTACCAAACTTACTAAAGGAACATGCTTACTTGTGGTATGAAGTTTCCAATTATGCAAAACCTGGGTTTGAATCCTTACACAACTTGAAGTATTGGACTTATGAACCTTACTTAGGCATTGGGCCAGGAGCACATGGAATGATTGCCGGAAATCGATATGGCAATCCACGAAATTCAAATCTCTATCAAAAAAAACAAACCAACACAAAGTATGAGCCTGTCGACCCGGGAACCGAACTCAGTCTTACATTATTTCGATTGTTCTCTCCTTTTCGGTATTTGGATTTTATAGAAACTTATTTGGATGCAAAAACAAAACCAAAGTATTTAAAAACCATTGAAGGTTGGGAAAAAAGAGGGTTGTGTTCAATTGATGCGGGAGTATTCCAATGGAACCAAGAGGCATTACTCTTGTTAGATGATCTAATCTTGGAAATTTCTCTCTAAATTTTCCAGATTACTTTCTTAAAATTATCTTAAAAAAAGATTGCCCATAGACCCCTCTCGAAAAATACTGTTCGTATCCCGGGCCTGTAGCTCAGTTGGTTAGAGCACTCGCTTGATAAGCGAGGGGTCACAAGTTCAAGTCTTGTCAGGCCCATAAAGAAACGGGGCGTTAGCTCAGCTGGGAGAGCATCTGATTTGCATTCAGAAGGTCATCGGTTCGATCCCGATACGCTCCAAAATCCCGTTCTCTTGTCACACTCCTGTAAAAATTTCTTGCTATCTCTTTAGAATTCCTATAAACCAAGAGACATGTCCGTAAAAGATATCCTCAAAGACAAAGCATCCTCCGTTCTTTCCATCGAAGAAGATAGAAATGTATTGGAAGCCACCCAGATGATGGTTGGTGCCAAAGTGGGATCTCTAATTGTTACCTTCCAAGGGAAACTTGTGGGAATCTTTACTGAAAGAGATTTGATGCGAGTGGTTGCCAAAGACCATACAAACGTAGACAAAATCAAATTGAAAGATGTTATGACCACTCAACTCACAGTGGCAGGTCCCGACGAAGATGTGGATGATATCTTAAACAACATGATCACCAAAAGATTCCGCCATATGCCGGTTCTCGACGGAGACAAAATCATTGGTCTGATCTCGATTGGTGATGCGGTCAAAACAAAATTAAACAGAACCCAAGCCGAGATGAGTATCCTCAGAGAGTATATGTATGGACCTCACTAGAACAAACGATTTTCTGTAAGCCTATCGATCGTTTTTTCTAAAACAATTTCTAAGTTTTTAGTATCTTCTCTATTATAAGCGATTAGTTTTTCCAAGGCTTCTTTGTTATCCGTTCTCTGGTATTCAAACCATAATAGTGGAGCTTGCCTTCCATCCATCCCAGCGATTTCTTCTGGTCGAACAAGACCAAGTTGTACTTCGGATTTTTTTAATCCTCCTTTGATTCCAATGGAATGCAAAAGATTCATCAAATCTAACTGCGGGTTCTTCACTCGGTAATGAAATTCTTTCTCTAAAAAAGGAATATCAAATCTTCTTCCATTGTAAGTAACAAGGATGTCCTCAGGTGAGATGGAATCAAAAAGAAATTCTAAATCCTTTCCTCTTTCAAACGTTAACATTACTTTGTCTTGATAAATACTCACAACAGTTGTTACGGAAGATTCGGAGATCCCAGTGGTTTCAATATCTAAAAAACAAAACCTTTCTGGAAAATTTTGCCATAACCTCCAGTATTCCAGACTGGGAAGTTCATTTGTAAAAAAAATAAAGTTAGATTCAGATAATTGGATTTCTAACTCTTCTTTTCGTTCTTCTAAAATAGAAACTGAAGGAAGTAAGGGATCCATTTTTTGTTTTTGGTATTGAATAAGCGAATTCCAATCATACACACCAGCACCAAATAATTGTTTCTCTTTCCTTTCGCCGATACCAGGAAAAAGTTGAAGGCTAGATGTCAGATGAGATCCGAACATTCTCTCCACCTAGAAAGCCCTTCGATCATTCGATCTTCTTTCTCTCCAAATCCGATTCGCAAAAAACCCTCTTCTTCAAAATTGATCCCTGGCAAAACAAAGACACCCGTTTTTTCAAACAGTCTGTCCGCATAACGTTCAGAGGAAATCCCAGGCTCTAGTTGCAACCAACCGACAAGGCCACCATCAGGCAGAGTGAATGATCTGGTATGCGGAAGATCCTTCCATACAGAATCAAATTCTTTTATATTATTTCGCACTCTTGTTTGGATGGAAGGAAGGAAGTTTTCTTTTGCACTCAGAAGTCCTAAGGCAATCCGTTCCGAGATGGGAGAAACAGTATGAGTTAAATAATCTTTAAAAGAACGAGCGCGTTTGATAAAAGATTCTTCTGCCACAAGCCAACCGACTCGAAGCCCTGTGACTCCAAAACATTTGGTAAAGGAACCTGTTCCATAAAAAGAATGTTTTGTATCCACACCGGTCCTTCCCATAAAACCTTCCCCTGGTAAAAACCGGTAATGTTCATCAAAAAGAACTTTTTTCTTTTCCGCTTTGAAATGAGTGGTGAGTGCCTTCCATTCAGATTCAGAAAAAGTTTTTCCCGTTGGATTATGGGGATGGTTCAAAACGTAAAGGTCGGCCTCCACTTCCTTCCAAGTCGAGGCAAGGAAAGCTGATTCATAAGGAAGTTTGATCATTTCTGCCCCAAGCATTTTCGGAATTTCATAGAGGGCTTGGAAAGCAGGCCAAATCAGGGCCAGCTTTGATTGGGCTTTTAACGCAATATGAAACGCTAAGTAAAGTGCCTCCCCCGTTCCTGTGGTGACAAGAACCTGATCAGGGGAAACTCCCGGATAAAGTTGAGCAATGGCCGAACGAAGTTCCAGGGAACCCTGGTTCGGCGCGTCATTCATAGGAATTTTATCGAGATCTGCCCCACTCAAGTTTGCCATGGCCAGCACCTCATCCAAACGGAAATGACCAAGTCCACTCTCGCCTAAGTTACAAAACGCCTTTAGACGGAATCGTTCCAACCGGTCTTCTATGAAAAATTCTCTAGGTTCCAAAATTGATTTCCAGACTGCTCTACTTCAAAAGATTAGTATGTAAGCTATGTTGAAACCAGAAGACAATATCCTATCTTGGACGAAATCACCTTTTTCATCGGAAATCCAGATTGAAGCCAAAAAGGCTTACGAAGATTGGAAGGCTGGCATGAGTTCCGAACTCGTAGATGCTTATGCCGTACCTTTAAGTTTTGGGACCGGTGGGATTCGGGGCAAGATTGGAAATGGAATCGGCAAAATGAACCTCTATACAGTAGGTCGTGCTGCACTTGGTTTTATTAGTTATCTAAGAGACACTAAAAAAGATGCCTCCATTGTCATCGCTTACGATTCGAGAAGGCTCTCCAAAGAATTTGCAGAACTCTCTGCAGGGATCGCCGCCAAACTGGGAGTTAAAGTATATATTTTTCCCAAGGTAACACCAACTCCACTTTTATCTTATGCCATTCGTCATTACAAAGCCAGTGGTGGAATTGTCATCACTGCTTCTCACAATCCTCCCGAATACAATGGATTCAAAGCCTATCTGGCTGACGGAGGACAACTGGTTCCCCCTGATGATTCTCTGATCATAAAAAGAATTAGTGAAATCAATGATTGGTCAACCATCCCATTTGTAAAAAAGACAGCCGCGGAATATAAAAAATTCGTAAAACCAGTGGGGCCTGTGGTTTTTAAAACCTATTTAAAAGATTTAAAACAAGCAGGGATTCTTTCTTCTGTAAAATCCAAAACAAGAAATGATCTAGGAATTGTGTACTCACCACTCCATGGAACCGGTGGAGATTATATGAAAGAAATGTTAAACTTCTTTGGATATAAATCTGTATTTCTCGTTCCAGAACAAAAAAAACCAGACGGTGAATTTCCAACGGTTAAGTATCCGAACCCTGAGGAAAAAGAAGCCCTCGCCTTATCTGAGTTCCATGCCAAAAAGAAAAAAGCTTCCGTCTTTATTGCAACCGATCCCGATGCTGATAGGCTCGGCGTAGGAGTACGACGTGCAGACGGTGAGTATGAATACCTAAATGGAAACCAAATTGGTTCGATAATGGCGGCTTATCTCGCTGAAAGAAAAAAATCAAAAACCAAAACCTATCATTTAGTCAAAACTATCGTAACCACTGACTTACAAGAAGCGATTGCGAAAAAAAACGGAATTAAAATTAAAAACGTTCTTACCGGATTTAAATACATCGCAGAAGAAATGAAGCAGATTGAGGTGAAGAAAAATAATGTATTTCTCTTTGGTGGTGAAGAATCTTATGGATACTTACCCGTACCTTTTGTCCGTGATAAAGATTCTCTCTCCAGTGCATTGTTATTTGTAGAAATCTTAGCAGAAAAGGGTGATCTACTTTCTTATTTAGAATCCATCTATTTAAAATATGGATTGTATCGTGAAAGTTTGTATTCTTTGACCTTAGAAGGAAGTTCTGGACAAGAAAAGATTAAAAAGTCTATCGAATCTCTTCGTACAGAATCTTTAGTCGGTAAAACCATTGGAGGAAGAAAGGTTGTCGGAGTTCTTGACTATGAAACTCAAAAAGCAGACGGGAAATCAAAATCCACTGTTTTTAAAGGAATGCCTAAATCCAATGTCATCCAGGTGGAACTAGAAGGAAACGCCAAACTCACCATTCGTCCTTCTGGAACAGAACCGAAGGTAAAGGTTTATTCTTCCTTTGCCTCTTTGAAAAAACTTAAAAAATCATCAGAAATCCCAAGCCTTTGGGAATCTCTTGGAAAAGAAATTACGCAGGCAGAATCAGAATTTCTACAACTTGCAGGGCTAAAATGAGTAACGAAACAAAAACTAAATTCGAAGAAATCAAAAATCTCTCAGATAAATACTTACTAAATACATACAATCGTTATCCGGTCGCTTTTGGATACGGTGTCGGCGAAATGATTTTTGATCAAGATAACAAAGGTTATATTGATTTTCTTGCGGGGATTGCTGTATCCAATTTGGGACACGGGGAAGCCGACCTAATTGAAGCCATGCGAAACCAAATGGACAAAATCCTCCATTCCTCAAATCTCTATTACTCGGAAGAACAAGCAAAACTTGCCGAAGTCATTATCGAAAATAGTATTCCTGGAAAAGTATTTTTATGTAATTCTGGAACAGAGGCCAATGAAGCTGCTTTCAAACTCATGCGTAGACATGGGGTGAAAAAAAACATCGATAAACCAGTCATCCTTGCTCTCCATTCCAGCTTTCATGGTAGGACTCTTTCTGCAATGACCATGACGGGAAATGAATCTGTTCGTTCTGGATTTGGAGAACTAGCCTCTGATGTTTATTTTGTTGAGGCCAATAACGAAGATTCACTCATCCAAGCTTTTGACCAATACGGCGAGTCCATCGCTGGGATCATTATGGAGCTGATCATCGGAGAAGGTGGAGTGGTTCCACTCACCCAATCCTTCGTCAATTTAGCTCGTAAGTTAACAGAAGAAACAGATTCTCTCCTTGTTTTCGATGAAATCCAAACAGGAATGGGACGCACAGGAAAGATGTTTTGTTTTGAACATTATGGAATGTATCCAGATGCCTTCACCCTTGCCAAAGCACTTGGTTCAGGATTTCCGATTGGTGCCCTTGTGGTTGCAAAAGAATACGAGTCCGTTTTAGAACGAGGGATGCATGGTTCCACATTTGGTGGCAACCATTTGGCTTGCGTAGCCGCTTACGAGACATTCAAAATCATTTTATCACGAAACTTACTCGACCATGTTTCAACGATTTCAGAACAAATGTTTGCAAGGTTAAAAACAATGATGGAATCCACAGGCAAAATCAAACAAGTGAGGGGTCGCGGGCTTCATATTGGTGTGGAATTGTATTCCGAATCAAGGCCCGTGGTCGAAGAATGTTTGAAACGTGGGCTTGTTGTGAATAGCACAGCAGGGAATGTTATTAGAATTATACCCCCTCTCATCTTAAGCATAGAAAAAGCAACAGAAGGATTGGATATTTTAGAATCAGTATTAAAGGATATGAAATGAAAAAAGTAGCAGTACTCGCCGGAGACGGAATTGGTCCAGAAGTGATGGACGTGGCCTTACAAGTGGTCAAAAAAGCATTAGGAAAAAAATCTTCCGAATTTACCTTTGAACATGCATTAGTTGGTGGTGCCGCTATTGACGCCACTGGGTTTCCCCTTCCCGATGAAACTTTAAAACTCTGTGAATCTGCAAGTGCTATATTTTTTGGATCAGTAGGTGGACCTAAATGGGAAACCTTACCTCCGGATAGACAACCAGAACGCGGTGCCCTACTACCACTCCGCAAACACTTTGATTTATTTGCGAACCTTCGGCCCGCGATCATTTATCCCGAATTAAAAAAAGCAAGTCCCATTCGCGGAGATATCATTGGAGATGGACTCGATATTTTAATCCTTCGGGAATTGACTTCTGGAATCTACTTTGGAAAACCAAAAGGTAGAGAAGGTTCTGGCCCAGAAGAATTCGCTTATGACACTATGAGATATTCTCGTCGTGAAATCGAACGAATTGCACGCACAGCTTTTGATGCAGCAAGAAAACGAGATAAAAAAGTAACTAGCATTGATAAGGCAAACGTATTAACAACATCTGTTCTCTGGAGAGAAGTGGTAGTAGCCCTTCACAAAGCAGAATACTCTGATTGTATTTTGGAACACCTTTACGTAGACAATGCGGCGATGCAACTCATCGTAAAACCAAAACAATTCGATGTCATGCTTTGCGAAAATATGTTTGGAGATATCCTTTCTGACGAAGCCTCCATCATCACAGGTTCTATTGGGATGTTGCCGTCCGCCTCGCTTTCCGAATCGGGTTTTGGACTCTATGAACCATCGGGTGGCTCGGCTCCCGACATTGCAGGGAAAGGGATTGCAAACCCAATCGCCCAGATCCTGTCCGGTGCCCTGATGTTAAGATACTCTTTTGGGTTGGAATCGGAAGCAGTTGCCATTGAAAATGCCATTCGAACCGTTCTAAAGAAGGGATTTCGCACGAGAGATATTGCGGAAGAAGGCACATCTGTCCTCGGCACGAAAGAAATTGGTGTTGAAATCGAAAAGGCACTTGGATAAACTACGGAGAACATTATGCAAGCAGGCATCGGACCGACAGGCAGACCCTACCAAATTCTCATAGCCGAGAATTCAAAATTCCAATCCAAACAACTCCAACAGATTTTGGAATCAGAAGGTTTCAAAATCATTGGTGTTGCTGAAACAGGGAAAGAACTTTTACAAATGTACAAAGAACATCGCCAACAGATTGATCTTGTGACCATTGAGATCTTTTTACCTGAGGTTGATGGTTATGCTGCTTTCTGGGATATGAAGGAGATGGGAGTGCTTCCAAGAATTCTTTTTATTTCCGAAGAGAATACTCCTTCGGTGATCAAAGCACTTTTGGAAAATGGAGCAATGGAATACATTGTCAAACCGATCAAACGTGAAAAAATCTTAGAAAAAATCAAAGAAACCTTACTTAAGATTCCCAAAGTATAAAGTTTAAGTTCCGGCCTTCTTCTTTAGCCCGGTGGCTAAAGTAAAGAGGGCTTCGAAATACATTCGTGTGGTCGTTTTTTATCTTTAAAAGATTTCCAAATCGTTTCCCGACACGAACCTCAATTGCTTTCCCTACATCCAACAAAAACTTACCATCTTCTTTGCCTTGGCAGACATCTTCTCCTAAAGAAAGGAAATATTTGGCAACATCATCCCCCACTTCATAATCAGATTTCTGGATATAAGGACCAATCTCCAATTGGAGTTCCTCTAAATCAAAACCCAGTTCCAATGTTTTTTCCAATACCTGTTCGGTGATTCCAAGTGCTGTCCCCTTCCAACCAGAATGGATGATAGCAATAAACGGTCGTTTGTTGGAATATAAAAAAACAGGGACACAATCGGCTGTGCGAACCACAAGCATCAGATCGGAAGAGTTTGTGTACAAAGCATCACCTTCCAAAATTTTCTCTGAATTTTGATTCGTTTCACTGTAAGTGACAGAATGAATGGAATCTCCATGGACTTGGTTGAGAGTAAATCCTTGAATTTTAGAACTGTCAAAGTCTTTTCCGATCCATTCCTTGGTATACTCTTTCCATAAACTAGAGGTTTTAGGATAGGAGGGATATTTCTCCTTCAAAGAATCTAATGTTTGTTTGCCGGCAACTCCAAACTTTATTTTCCCGTAAGGAAGAGATAATTCTTTTAAAAATTCCACAACTTAATTCCCCAAATCTCTAGGTTGGCTCTTGTCCCAATGATTTCTTTCAAAAGTTTGGAACAAGTCCACACAATTCCAATCAGATCGAAGGCATAGAGTTTCAATTTTTTTTGGATCATAAGACCAAAGATAAAAACGAAGATGGCTGGTTCTCCAAATGTATTCGATGTACGGTAAGTTCAGCCCAGGAAGGCGATTGTCGAGAAGGATCTCAATTTTCCTTTGATTTAAGTCCTTGGTCTCAAGTTCACTTTCATGGCCAATCCTTCCCCTTGTTCGGATTTTCTTTTTTGCAAATTCTCTATCGGTAAGCCCGGACTCGGCTTCAAAAGCAAAAGAAGGCCTCAAATAATAAATAAAATGTGCCTGGGCTCCAAAAAAAGCCACACGAAAATCAGAAAGAGAATTCGAATCATATCCATCTGTTCGAATCAGATGGTCTTCATAAAACACTCGTTCTTCGACAATTCCTTTCCAGTCAGGAAGGCGAACTCCGTTGCTTTTTAGAGGATCTGTATATACGGCAGCAGACAATATAAATAGAAAACAAATTATGAGCCTGTTCTTTACATAAAATTTGGACCAAAATCCAGATTGGTTAGATTCGATTTGAGAGTTCGAATCCCATTCATTGATTTGTAAAAATGCCAAATAAGAAAGATAAGGTAAAATAGGAATCCAAAAGCGATTTCCCATAAAATCCCCACCAACATACAAAACATAAAGAATGTACAAAATCACCGAAGTGAATAAGAATCGTAATTTCTTATGATCACGAATGGATTTGTAAATTTGTATTCCCGTTAAGATGAAAACAAACAAATAAAGCGGATACGACCAAATAAAATAGAAAAGATAATAGAGGCCTTGCAAAAAGTAAGCCCCTTTACTTCCTTTGGCATAAAAGGTATTCGGGAAAATGTCTTCGTAGTAAAAATACCGAAATCCTAAAAATAGAAGAAATAAAAATCCAAAAAGAACAGGTTTCCAAAGTTTTTTACGAAAGAGCCAATCGAGAGAGGAGAGAAATAAAAAAAGAGCCCCTTCTGGACGTGTTAGGGCAGATAAGAAAAAAATAGGAAAAAGAAAGTCACTTTCCTTTTCCCACAAAAGTAAACCGAAACAGATTAAAAATGTAAAAAGAGAAGTTTCTAATCCCGAGGTGGCAAAAATATAAAGGTGGTAAAAAACGGCTAAGTGAACCAAAAGAACTGGATATAGTTTTCCTAGGGAAAGCCTGTTCTCTTCTTTAAAAAAGACAAATAGAGTAGCCAAATAAAAGAAAATCCCAAGGCCAATCGATAGGATTTGTGGTTTGATTCCCAGACGAATCCCTAAGGATAAAAATATAGTCCAAAGAAAGTTAGTATATCCTTCGACTCTTTCTTCTAAATTAAAAACAAGTCCCGAACCCTCGAATAAATTTCTGGCATAAACAAAACTAATATAAGCATCATCACAAATCCATTTCCAATGGTATGCTTGGTAAAAGGCAAAAACAAAAAATAGAATAGAGAGAATATAGAAAGAAAGAAAATTGCGTTTAAAAAAAAACATAAATTAATCCAATTCAAATGACTTAATGAATTCTTCAATGATTTGAATATGATCCATTTCCGGTGTTGGATTTTCTTCGGAAGGCTCATACAAATAGTCATCAAATACATGGAAGTCAAAAATCTTTAGTTCGAAATCAGGTAAGGTGATGATGATGTTTTCTGCATGGATATCAAAAATTAACTTTTCTTCTTCTGCTAAAAATTTTGTCACTTCAATCACACGATTGAAATCCACTGCAATTTTCTTTAACTTAGATTTCGAAATCACACCAAATCTATGAGAGTCAAAATTCAATTTCCACTTGGGAAAAAATTTATCCATAATTGGATTTTGGTCTAATTTTTCATTTCGTATGGTAAATTCTTTGAGATGTTTTCCTGCAAGTAACGGCTGTTGGTCGCAAGGAGTGAGAGTGACATTGGGAATTCCGAAGGGATTATTCCTCACTCGCATCCCCATAAAAAAACGGGTTGGAACCACTAAATCAGGAATTAAAGACTTTAGCTTCCAATAATGTAATCTTTCTAAACCCAATCGTTTGAACTTAAAATCGATTTCATCTCGTTTCGAATCTCTAGAAGTTCGCGCTTTTAAAAAATCTCTTAACTCCATCTCTTCTGGTTTTAAAAACCGGGAAAGATCTCGGCCCACTTCTTTGAATAAAGAGCCAAAAATCGCATCGGAAGGTAATTTGGATTTTCCAATTTTAACCACTTGGTTCCAAGGAAGTTTATAAACAAACTTATAGGAACCACGGCCAATGTATCCATCCTTAGACAAAGGCATAAAGTTATCTAAAAATTCACGATCATAGCGATATGTGATTCGAAATACATGTGAAACGGGAAATAGTTTTTCATACAAGTTACGAAAGAAACCAGACTTTCGTAGAACTTCATCAACAGGAAGATCCTCAAGCGGAATGGGGATTTCTTTTTTATCTGGATCAACAAACAGTTCTTTGTCGAGACCCTTTTCCAATAACTCGAGAAACTGGGGAATTTTTCCCCAGTTTGGATATTGGTTCCAGAGTTGGGTGATCCGATCCCGGATCCCCTTAATTGGGCCTTTTTTCTCAGACACTTCTAAATTCTACTTCCAACGAACAATCGCTTCGTAGTCTGTGAATTTTTCTTTCTTTGATAAAGCGTCTGATAACTTTTTATCTTTTTCTTCATCATACCACCAGTAGTCAGATGAAAAACTTTCATCTCCGTATTTACCTAGAGGAAGGTTGGGGACTCCATACTTTTGCCAATACAATAGACGAGTGCTTGGTAAATGCCATAATAAAACATAAGGATATTCTTGATAAACAATACGATCGATTTGTTTCAAAATTTCATTTCGTTTAGAAACAGAAAATTCTGTTTTTTGTTTTTCGATGAGTTTGTCTACCTCACTATTTTTGAACCCTGGTAAGTTTGGTTGTCCTTCTTCATTTGCATACTTAGAAAGCCATTGTGATTCAGGATCTTTAAATACCCCAGATCCCCAAGCCGCCCAAGTCATATCAAAATCATATTTATCAACTCGTTCACTCCAAGCAGCTAAATCTAAAGTGTCAATAGATGCCCTGATTCCGACTTCTTTTGCTTTTTCTAAAAACACGGTGAAATATTTTTCTGTTTTTTTATCGCGATCTAAAATGGAAAATTGGAATGGTTTCCCATCTTTTTCCAAAACTCCTTCTGCATTTGGTTTCCAACCAGCATCCGCAAGAAGTTTTCTTGCTTTTTCTATATTAAATTCTGTGGGTTGATTAGGATTTTTTTCGCCACCTAAATAAAAATCCGGATAATAACTATTTGTTGGATCATATTCGCCATACGCAAGTTTGTCGATCATTAACTTACGATCTACAAGTAGATTCATAGCTTCTCTCACACGTTTGTCAGAGAAAATGGATCTCCTTGAGTTCATGGCCCAACCTTGAAATCCGATGGGTTTTAAATTGAAGATACGTTGTTTTGCGATCCAATTTTTGTCAAAGGCGTCTCCTTTTGCTTCCTCTACCCAAACAAATGCAGAGTATACTGGATAAATATCGATATCTCCTTTTTTAAAGGCTTGAAGGGCAACCGCTTCTTCGTTATAGACCTTATAAACAATTTGGTCGAAGTTGTTTCGCCCTTCATTGAAAGGATAGGCTCTTTGCCACCAGTCTCCCCTTCTTTCTAATTTTATGTAACGATTCTTTTTAACTTCAGTGATTTTGTATGGCCCTGAAACAACAGGGAATTCCATATTTTCTTTGTTAAAATCTTTCCCTTCAAAATGATGTTTTGGTAGAATGAAGATGGAAGAAGCAACATCATTAAAATTATTCCAATGAACTTCTTTGGCTTCAAAAACGACAGTAAGGTCATCTAACTTTACTGGTTTTAAAAATCGAGAAAGGGAAACACGAAATACGGCAGTCGCATTTTTAGGATTCATGATCGTATCATAGGTAAAGATTACGTCATCAGCAGTCACGGGTTTGCCATCGGACCAAAGTGCATTTGGATCTAAGTAAAACGTAAATTTCTTTTTGTCAGGAGAGATCTTCCAATCCCTAGCCAGATGGGGGATGGTTTCTAAAGTCAGAGGATGGTATCCTGTCAGTGGTTCATAGAGGCTCGTAAAGATTCTCGCCGTAGTTGTGAACTGATCTAAATAATAATTTAAGGATTTTGGAAATTGATGTGAATAAATTCGGATCCTTCCCCCTTTTTTTGCCTTAGGGTCTGCCACGGGATTTTTGACACGAAGGGCCGTCGGAATGGAAGCCAAATCCCCTTGCCAAGGAAGATCATTTACCTTGGAGAGTGATTCTTTTGTATCTTCTTCTGAACAATTTTGGAAGAAGGTCATTGACAAAAGTCCTGTCAAACCAACCAAAACTATCTTGCGTAAGGAGGAACTATACTTAAATATTTGAACTTTGTTATGAAACATCCCTTCCATCAAATCCATTTGTACGAGATAGGCTCAAGGCTTTTTTGTACAAAAATGAAAGAACCTTTGGAAGTGAGCCTTAGTTCTCTTGTCAATTCACTACCTTTTCTTTGGGCTCATGAAATTTGGCTCATGGGGGTCTGGAAAAATAGCCCAAAATCTAGGTCCATTGCACGCTCCATGCCAGAACTGCAATCTGGATTCCGTTCGGCAAAACAATCTTTAAGTTCCGAGGATATTTATGGATCTCCTTATTCCATTTCTTCTTATACCCCAGACCCAATTGTATCCAATGAATCAAACCTAACAAAAGTTTACGAACTCATTCATCATTTAAATAAAAAACTGATACTAGACTTTGTACCCAATCATATGGCTACCGATTCTCCGATCATCGATTCCGATCCCAATTTGTTTCTGTTAGCAAATGAATCAGTTGCACTTAAAAACGCTTTTTTACATTCCAATGGAAACAGATATGTCCATGGACGTGATCCTTATTTTGATGGCTGGACAGATACCATCCAATGGGATTTTTCCAACCCCGATGTAGAAAAAAAACATATAGAAATCCTAAATACCATCGCAAGTCAATGTGATGGTGTTCGCTGCGATATGGCGATGTTACTTCTTCCTGATGTATTTGAAAAAACTCACGGTAAAAAATCTGCGTATGATTGGAAAAGAGTCATAACCAAAATTAAGACTAGTTTCCCTAATTTTAAATTTTACGCCGAAGCCTACTGGGGAATGGAAAACCGTTTATTAGAACTAGGGTTTGATGCAACTTATGATAAATCCATCTATGATGCATTCAAAGAAAACAATACTGCCCACATATCTCATTCATTAAAAGAAAATACTCATCCAAATAAAATTCGATTTTTAGAAAACCATGACGAAGAAAGGGCAAAACATCAATTTGGTGAAAATTCCCATTCCTATTTAAGCCTACTCTTGTGTACAGAATGTACCATATTATTACACGAAGGCCAAGACCAGGGGTTAACTAAAAAATATCCAGTCCAAATGATTCGCGTTGATTCAGAAATGCCAGATACAAAGACAGAAGAGTTTTACAAACGTGCCTTAATTGCCACTAGGAAAAGAAATAAAGATACTGGCTATTTTTGGCCAAGATACAATGAGTTTGGAGGGAATCCCGTTTTTGTGAAATCAATCCAAACAGAGAATCAAACAGAACTAATCCTATGGAACGAAACAAATACTGAAGTATCCGGATGGATCCCTTTTCAAGAAGGAATCCAACCCAGGGAAACATTAACTGATCTAGTAACAGGATTGGACTATCCTCAAACCAAATCTGATGAAGGTATTTATTTCAAACTAGTCCCAAGCCAAGTGCAGTGGTTTATTTTTTGACCCTTTCTGCAAAAACCACACCTTGGATCATTCGTAAGTTTTCTAAAATTTCCTTTAATTGGTCCAAATGGTCAACTTCTAACATAAATTTGGCGGTAAGAGTCCCATTGGGATGAGAAGAGGCTCCTGCTTCCAAAATATTTGTTTCTGTGCTGGAAATTGATTCCACCATAGACAAATAGATTCCTTGTACATCTTTTGCACGAACTTCAATTTGAATTGGGATGGGTTCTCCTGGTCCCTCCCAACGCACAGGAATGGTTTTCATCCACTCAAGTTGTTTGGTAGCGGTAGTACAATCTTTTTTATGAACACTCACTCCCCTTCCTCTCGTAATAAAACCGATGATTTCATCCCCCGGGATAGGTGTACAACAAGAGGCAACTCTCACGGGCACATCGTTCCAACCGGCAACCGAGATTCCAAACTCTTTGGATTCCTCTTGGTGCGGATGTGCTTTGTGAGGTTTTTTGATTTTAACTTTCTTAATCTCTTTGATTGTGTTTTCATCAATGGGAGGGGCTTGCGTTTCTAAAACAGAACCAATGGTCTCTCGTTGTGAGTCTTCTTGGAGTTTTCGAAAATAAGCGCGTAACTTTTGCCTTGCACCAGATGTTTTAACAATTCGTAACCAAATGGGAGACGGTTTGGAACTTTTTTCTGTGATGATCTCTACCTGATCTCCCGACTTTAATTCCGTACGAAGTGTAACCATCCTTCCGTTAACTTTCCCACCGCGAGCATGTAAACCTACATCGGTATGAATCCGGAAAGCATAATCAAGAACCGTGGCTCCCTTTGGCATTTCAATGATTTCACCTTTGGGGGTAAAAACGAATACCTCATCTTCATGGAGATCGTATTGTAACTCTTCCATAAACTCTTTGGAATCGAGACTTGGATCTTGCCAAGATTTCAGAATCTCCAGCCACTTCATTCGGAAAGCATTTTCTACACCATTTTGCAAAATGACGGATGTTTTCGAAAGATTTGTAGATTCTTTATAAGCCCAGTGCGCTGCCACTCCATTTTCAGCAATGGCATTCATATCCTTTGTACGAATCTGCACTTCCATGGGGCGACCATCTGGCCCAAATACAGTTGTATGAAGAGATTGGTATAAATTTGTTTTGGGAGTGGCGATATAATCTTTAAACCTACCAGGGATTGGTGTCCAAAGTGTATGGACAATTCCAAGTACCCCATAACAATCTTTGATTTCATTGGTAATGATACGAACAGCCCTAAGGTCAAAAATCTCAGAAAATGATTTTTCCTTTGTGACCATCTTTCTATAAATCGAATAAAAATGTTTCGCCCTACCATCAATACGAGCATCTATACTGATTTCAGCTAACCTTTGTTTAAGGATTATTTTTATTTTTTCAATGTATTCATCACGTTCTGATTTTTTTGCAGATACACGTTTTTTAATTTCTTGGTATTCTTCTGGATGGAGAGACTGAAATGCTAAATCTTCTAATTCAAACTTTACTTTATAAACACCGAGTCGGCCAGCAATCGGAGCATAAAGAGACAAAACCTCTTTTGCAATGCGTTTCTGTTTTTCTTCCGGTTGGAACTTTAAAGTTCGAACATTATGGGTTTTATCTGCAAGTTTGATTAACATCACTCGCACATCTTTGATAGTGGCAAGTAACATCTTACGAATATTTTCAGCAGCTTCTGTTTCTTTTGATTGAGATTTAATTTCAGAAATTTTAGTCACACCTTCAACAAGTGCGGCAATATCCTCTCCAAATTCACGAGCCATCTCTTCTTTGCTATAATTTGTATCCTCTACAACATCATGCAAAAGGCCCGCAGCAATGGCTCTTTCGTCCAACCCTAGTTCATCTAAAACAGAAGCGACATTCATGGGATGAATGATATAGGGTTCCCCAGACAAACGTTTCTGACCCTCGTGCATTTTATCAGCAAGATTGTATGCTTTTTCTATAAATGTGGCTTTCTCTGGCCCAAGCCTTTTCCCGACCGCTTCAAATAACTCCTGTTTGTCTTTAATATCCTGATACAATCCCATTATTTAATATCCAAACTTATATCTAAAAACTTTACCGTATGAGTTAAGTAACCCATACTCACACCAATATCTTGAAATTTAGAGAGGAATTTTAATTTTTCTGGAGTGATCCCACCGGAACATTCAATACGAATACCAGGTGCGTTTTTTTTGATGGTTTCGATTGCTTTTTCGGTATCGGAATCAGAAAAATTATCTAACAAAATAATATCAGGATTTGCTGCAATAGCTTCATCAAGCTGTAATAGGCCATCTATTTCTAGTTCTATTTTTTTCTCTGGATTAGCATTTCGAACAATTTGCACAGCAGATTGGATAGATCCTGCTTTTGCTACATGATTATCTTTAAGCATCGCCATCTCTGACAAATTCAATCTGTGATTTGCTCCTCCACCTGTATACACTGCATACTTAGCTAGTTTCCTATAGCCAGGTAAAGTTTTTCTTGTATCCAAAATGAGAAGATTGGGAAACTCTTTTGCCACCTTATTTGCGTTTGTTGCAATTCCGGAAAGATATTGGATAAAATTGAGGAGAATTCGTTCCATTTTAAGAACACTGACAAGAGACCCTTCTAAAGAACCAATAATTGTTCCTTTAGAAAGAGAATCTCCATCAACAAGAACTGGTTTCCAAGTTACTTTGGCTTTTGTTTTTCGGATGAGGCAAGGTAAAACAGCAAGCCCACATAAGACACCATCCTCTTTTGCATGGAGGTCGGCCTTACAGATTTCCTCAGAACCAAATAGGGAATCGGTAGTGATGTCACCAGCAGGTAAGTCCTCTTCCAAAGCCAGGGTTACCAGCGCATCGAAGTCCTTTTCTGAAATTTCTGTGACAGGTGTTGTGTATCCTCGAGTCATATAATCCTACTATTTAGACAAAAAAAAAGCTGTCCTCACGACAGCTTTTTTTCCTTTCACCTAAGTCTTGTTTATTCCTTAGGAGCTTTTCCAATTTTCCCTGTTTTTGGAGGGATATTTAATTTTTGTTTTGGATAAATCAAATTTTTGTTACGAATCGACTTACGATTGGCTTCAAAAATTCGTGGCCAAAGTTTTGCATCACTGTAAATATCTTCTCTGTCTGCAATTCTCCAGAGGCAATCTGCAGGATTTGATTTTTCCACAGTGTATCTTTTCCATCCACCAGAAAGTTCTTCCACTTGTGCAGAGCTAGCTTTGTCACCTTCTTCCGTTGTTGTTGTAGAAGTAGTAGTGGTTGTTTCAGTTTCTACAGTTTTTCTATCTTTTTTCGCAACATTGTTTTTGCCTTTCAATGTTTCGATTTGGTCAATAGAGATTTCTGCCAGACGAATGGCTTCTTCCGATTGAGCGATAGAATCATCAAATTTTTCTTGCTCTAAAAGGTTTCCTGAAGCTTGAAGAGATTCATTAGAAGCACCTAAGTTTTCTTGTGTACTTGCATAAGATTCTTTTGCATTGGATTTAAGATAAGTTTCTGCGTTTAATTCACCGAAACGAGCATTTGCATCTTCAACCACTTCACGAGCTTGGCCATTACGGTTTTTTGCGTGGTCTTTTACAGAAGCTTGTAATAAAGAAGCAGCAGCCAAACGACCAGCTTCAATGTCTTCGCGTGCAGAAGCCACTCTCGCTTTTTCTTCATCGATAGCAGGGTTTCCACCTTTGGAATATGTATAAGCTTTTTCTAAAGCTGCGTCCACTTCATCAGCAGATTGACGAATGGAACCGGATCTGTCGAGTGCCACTTTTTTTGCATCTTGGCTGATTTTGGAAGCTTCTGCAAAATGATTGTGAGCATCTTCATATTCTTGTAAGGCAACAGTACGTTTTAATTCTTTTGCTGTTTCGTCTTTATCTTCACGTAGATAAGAAGCAAGACTTGCATCTGCCTGTGCTAGTTTTGTTTCACCAGCATCACGAGCGGCAACTGCTTTTTTGAATTCTTCCGGTGTGTATTCAGAAGCATACGCTTCATCAGCAGCATCAATCGCTGTCACCGCTTCTTCACGAGATTTTGCAGCTAACTTAGGCAATGTTTTTTCCAAAGCATCGTAAGCTTTAGAAATTGCATAATCTGCACTCTTTTTAGAATCAGATGCCTTCTCTTCAGCAGCAAATTCATTTGCCGAAGCAAGACTCTTCTTTGCTTCAGAATATTCTTCTGGTGCAAATTCTTCTGCAGAAAGTCTTTCTGCTCTTTCTACCTGCGACTTTGCTAAAGCTAGTTCTTTTAATGGTAGTTCTTGGGCACAATTAACGAATCCAATGGAAAACAATACCAATCCAGAGAGAAAGACTGTTGTCTTTTCCTTTCTTAACATAACAAACTCCTTAATTTTTTTCGGGGGGTTTTGTAAGAGAGAAGCGTAAAACACGCCTCTCCTTTTACTTAAAAGCAGTGACGGCTTCGTCTTCGCTGTCGAAAATTTCAAAAAATGAAGTCAACTTAGTCAATTCAAATACCTTACGAACTGAACCAGCTACGTTGATGATTTTAAGCCCACCTTGGTATTTCTTCAAGTTGGACAAACTTGAAATTAAAGCTCCAATTCCGGAAGAGTCGATGTAGGAAACCTTCTCGAGATTGATGACGATGCAATATTTCTGTTCTTCGATCAATTTGGCGATTACATCCTTGATCTCAGGCGCGTTATAAAGGTCGATTTCCCCGTTAATATCGAGGACTACGATTTTATCTTTTTCCCTTCTGGTGATTTCCATGTGTGTCTAGAGACTCCTCAATGAAGCTACAATCAATGTAGAAATGACGGTACAATTGCATTCAAAAAAAAGAGATACGTCAACCTAATAATTTTAGCTACCAAACAAATTTTTCCAATGGTCATAAAAGCCCTGAAAATTGCCTATTTCTATGGACTTTCGCATCTTTTCCATGAAGCTTTGCATAAAATATAAGTTATGATACGTTGAGAGTGAGAAGGCAGTCAGCTCCTTCACCTTATGTAAATGGCGGATATAGCCAAGACTATATGTTGTACAAACCTTACACCCGCACTCAGGGTCTATAGGACCTTCTGCCAGTCGATGTGATTCATTCCGCAAGTTGATTTTGCCTAGAGAGGTGAACACTTGGCCGTTTCTTGCATTCCTTGTAGGCAAAACACAGTCGAACATATCGATTCCATTTTTAACACCTTCTAATATGTCCACAACAGTACCCACTCCCATCAGGTAACGAGGACGTGCCTGGTCAAAAAATGGTGCCATACATTCTAAAATACGAATGTATTCAGGTCTAGGTTCCCCTACACTGAGTCCCCCAATGGCAATCCCTGGAAAATCTATATTTTGTAATGTATCTAAACTTCGTTTTCGAAGGGATTCATTGACTCCTCCCTGAACAATGGGGAATACATTCTGGCCACCGGGCCTTTCCATCCAATATTCATATGATTCTTTAGCCCAGCGGTGAGTTCTTTCTAAAGCAAGTTCCAATCGCTTCAGATCACTTCCATAAGGAGCACAGTCATCTAGAACCATCATGATATCGGACCCAATGGAACGTTGCATTTCGATGACAGAAGCAGGAGTAAATTTATGGTAACTTCCATCAATATGGGACTGAAACCGAACCCCATCTTCTTCAAATTTAAAGAGACTGGCAAGGCTAAAGACCTGGAATCCACCGGAGTCGGTGAGTAAGGCTCTTTTGTATGACATGAAGTTTTTGAGACCATGGAAGTGGTCTAAAACTTCTTTCCCCGGTTTTAAATATAGATGATAAGTATTCGCTAAGATTAAGTTGTAACCCAACTCATCAATGTCTGACGAAGAAAGGGACTTGATACTTCCCCTCGTTCCCACCGGCATAAAGATGGGAGTTTCGATTTGGATTCCATTTAACTCTAAGGTTCCGGTCCTCGCATAAGAACCGGGGTCTTTGGATTTTTCTTTAAAAATAGAAGGCACTATTTTTTGATTTTATGTTCGCAAGTGGCAAAGTTCACGCAGTTGCCAAAAATATTCAAACTATGTCCTGTGATGGTAAATCCGTTTTCTGAAGCCGCTTTGTTTTGGAGTTCTTCAATCCTTTCATCGATAAACTCAACTATGCGGCCGCATTGCATACAAATGATATGATCATGGTGTTCATGTCCAATGATATGTTCATAGTATTTATAATCTTTGCCAAAGTCATGTTCTTCCAAAAGGCCAGCCTCTACCATTATGGCAAGGATTCTATAGATAGTTGCTTTGGAGATACGATCCTTATTGTCTTTTAATTCATCCAAAAGACCTTCAGCGGTAAAATGATTGTGTGAAGAAAAAATCTTTTGTGCAACTAACAGACGCTGGTTGGTTATTTTAAGTCCCTTTTCTTTTAAATACTCTTCGAAGGCGAGCATCTCTTTTTTTGTGTCTTCGCTGGAAATAGGATCGTTTTGCAAGGTTTATCTCCTTATGATTCAACTTAGTTCAATGTACCAGAAAGGGAATAATACCAAGCCCTTTCTGATTCTTCTGCAATTCGAAGTGCCATCACCCGAAGTAGGCGGTTTTGCGCTTCCAATTCTGATTCCCGAAACCCAATCTGAGTAGAAAAATGAACGCGTCCAGGAATTTCACTGCGTTCCATGGGAATTTTATTTCCAGTTTCGGCCTCAACGATTTCGACTCGAGTGACTACAAATAGTTCCGAAGTAATTTGTCTGTCAGCAAGATCCATTAGATCTCCGACTTGTTGGTAGTGGACAATCTCTGCATACAACCGGTATTTCGCGAGAGTTTTTTCCCTTGTGGTGATAAACCTTCCCCGCCTATCAATTTCTTCCATAATCATTTGTGTGAGACGGGTATGCATTCCCGGGGAGTAAGTATTGTTTCTCACATTTTGGATGTAAATCAAACGTTTAGAATCAGGGATGGGAACTCCATCAATTTTGGGAGGTCTACCCGGTTCCTTGAATAAAAAGGCACAACCCGAAATTGCAAAAAGGAATAAGGAGACAATGCCTAGTTTCATACAGAAATCTTCCCTGTCATCTTAGGTCTCAAGTCTAGTTTGTCAAGGGAATCGAAACGAAGGGAAATTCTCTGGATTTCGGGAAAGGCATGACAAAGGAAGTGGGCAGATTCTGATTCTCCCATGGAGATTTCTCTTCTTCGTAGGTTCCTATTCTTAATTTGTTTCCTGCCCGCTGTTTTATGGGGCCAGTCCAAAATCCCCGATATTCCTGCAAACGAGGTTGGGTTTCCCCTACCTTATTATTCTCCGGTTTCTGGAACTTTTGCGGAAATCCGTAATCACAACTTACATTTAGGTTCTGATTTTAAATCCTATGGTCTGAATGGGCATAGCATCTTAGCTACGTTTGATGGATACATTGAAGAAATCAGTTATTCAAAAACGGGATATGGGCTTTCCCTCAATCTTTATAGTCCTAAATACAAATTAAAATCTAAATATGCCCACTTACATTCCTTTGGTGGAAGTTTGTATGATTTAGAACTCCTCCGCCGAGCCATTTTACTCATGGGTGACCCAAGTGGGTTCCAATTGAAACTCACTCCGGGAATGTTCTCTGCCAAAAAAGGAACGGCCCTTGGCAAAACGGGGGAATCTGGATCAGGAATTTCCCACCTCCACTTGGAGTTTAGGACCGAAAAAGGAATCATCAATCCCCTCTACTTTCCCGAAATCCACCAAAAGGATACCACACCACCCACAATCCTTTCCATGTATTTGGAAGGAGATAACTTAGAAAGACCCATCCTTCTGACTGCTAAGGAAAAATCCAAAGGTAAGTATGAGCTCTTTACTGATTCGGGAGAACTCTTTGAATCCATTTCTCTTACAGGTAAGGTTCGGATTCGTTTGAGTGGGTATGACTTCATTCGTTCACGAAATAAAAACAATGTATATGGAATGGATTTATCTGTGAACGGAAATTCTATCTTTAGTCGTAACTTTGATTTTTTGGCTTATGAAGATGGTTCCAAAAAACACCAGTTTTACGATATTAATAGATCCTCTCTAGCCCCACCTGTATATTTTTATCATATGTATGAACAATCGAAAAATTTTAAAGAAGAGGGATTTTCTTTAGATTTGGAAGGATACAAACCAAAAGAAAAATTATCTTTAGAGGTTTCTCTTCGTGATGCTACTGGCAACAAGTCCTCTGTATTTTTCACTGTCATCCACGATCAAAGTGATACGGACAAAGAAAGATTCACAAAAAAACAAAAGAATGGAAACAAATTTAACTCAAGTGACGGAAAGGTCAGTGTTGATTTATCCAAAGCAGAAGTTTCTGGGGAAGGAGTTTTACTCATCACGGAAACAAGTGAAAAAGACATCCCTTTTAAAATTCCCACAGGCCTTCCTCTCAAAGGAAAAATCTACCACCTTGATACTAAAAAAATGAGTTGGAAAGGAGAAGGAATCGGAGAATGGAATCTTAGTTATACAACATCAACAAAAGAATCACTTTATTTTTATGATACCTCGATTGGGAAATTCCAATCGATCACCCACAAAAGAAAACCAAGCGGATTTAGTTTTAAACTCACCAAACTAGGGTTTATTATGGTTTTGTCTGATGAAACTCCACCCACAATTTTTCCGATGACTTCCCTTGCGCGTTACATTGAACTTCCTGAAGTCAGAAACCAATGTTTTGAAGAAAGGTTTTATGTGTTAGGTGATACAGGGAGTGGATTTCGCACCAGTGTCGACCTAACGATTGATGGACAATCCTATCCTTATGAATATGATCCTGATAGACGTGCGATCCGAGTTCTGATTCCCAAGAGCCTACAAAAAGAAAGGCCTTATCTTCTTTTGGAAGCTAAGGCCTTCGACTTTGCCGGCAATGTTTCCGAACCGTTTGTGGATTTAATTTCTACTAACGGTTGGTTGGATGAACTTCAAGCCTCTTGTCCTGTCATGGAGTAACGAGCAATATCCAATACTTCGTAAACAGTTTCTGTAGATCCGAATACGAGTGTTGCTTCGTTTCCAGTGTGTTTTCCAAGAAGTGATTTTGCGAGAGGTGACTGATAAGAAATAATATTCTTTTCTGTATCCGCGTCCCAAGCTCCTAGAATCGAGTAAGTCACAACTTCCCCAGTTTGTTTGTTTTTCAAACGAACTGTGGTTCCGATTCCCACTTTCTCTGTTTTGACATCACTAAGGTCAAGGATCCTTGCACTTTTCAACTCAGCTTCCAAACGTTTGATGGCCGCTTGTAACTGAGCTTGTTTTTCCATAGCTGCTTTGTATTCTGCGTTTTCTCTTAAGTCCCCTTTCTCTTGGGCCTCTCCGATATCACGAGAGTTTTCAGCCATCTCAACATTCACAAGGTGTTCAAACTCTTGTTTCTTTCCGTTGAAAGCGCGACGAGTGACTAAAACCACATCGTTTGGAAGATTTGCCAATGGATCATCGTCTGCATCTTCTTCTGAATCGTATTCGTCCCAAACAATGTTTGGTTTGAGTTCGTTGATGAGAGCATAAAGTTGATCTTTTTCTAAATCAGTTACATAAGGAACTTCTTTGAATAGAGCAAAAAGTTTACGGACATATTCATCATCTGCATTGGTTAGGATGTCTCGAAGAAGGCTGTTGTCCTTTCCAAAAAGAATGTCCATCGCTTGGTTTTTGAGTTTGGTTCCCTTGTCTTCAATCTTCGCAAGAGGTTTGAGGATACGGAATACACGAAGAACTAAATCTTCTTCACTTACCTTCAACCAATCAAACTTCCAAGTATGAGAGAGAATGGACTTGGCAACCCAAAGGAAAACTTCCGGGTTTTCTTTGGATTTGTTAGAAACCGTTTCCACAAACAGATTGAGTTCTGCAAATTTATCATCCGATACTAAGTTTTGGAAAACTGAACGGTTTACTTTTACAGGAACTTCAAATAATAATCCAATGAGGATATTGATTGCTTCTGGATGGTGCGCACGGATAAGATCTTTAAATCCTTTTTTAATATCCGTGTTTTCCAAAGCTTTGGAAATCTTTAAAGCATCTTCTTTGGAAAGAGATTGGATGATTGCCTTTAGTTCTGGCTCACGGATTTTGTGAGAGAATTCTTCCCCTGGCCAAGCTTTTCCAGCTTCTTCCAAATACAAATAAGCAGAAAGTCTACGAATCGGATCTTTGGCAGACTCTTCTTCGTTATAATGAGCAATAAAAAATTCACCTGCTTCGGCCGCTTCATCCGCGTCACGGACTGCTTCCATAGCAATTTCTAATTTTTTATTCACATCTGTAATGGCTTGGAATTTTTGTGTTAATGTTTCCGAGTGAGTGATTGGTTTTTCATGGTAAACCACTTCATCCTTTTTCTTCGGATTCATTCCGATGTTCGCTTCTTTTTTCAGAACCGACTTCACCTTCGCCCACCATTTTGACCATTCGTCTGCTTTTAAGAAGGTCCCGATGAGTTCATTCTTCATATCAGCAATGATCATTCGGTTATCGTAGGACTTAAGAAGTTGTTTTAAGAACTCAGCCAAGTTCTCAGCAAACATGGTATTAATGGCTTGTTTGTCTTCGTAATGTTGTACCCAAATATGATCTTTCTTTAAAGGTTTCAAAGAAGTGATGGCCATTTGGATAGAAAGTTTGTGGTCTTTCTTTTCTTCGAAATCAACAAAGATAGAATCTCCCGTTTGTGAGATCGAAGTGATTTTACCCACACCCCAGTTTCTATGCATTACATAGTTACCGGTATCAAAAACGATATTTCTTTCGAAGTTAGTGATACAAAGTTTTACCGGTTTACGGTTGTTACCAAGTTCACTCATCTTGAGGAAGTCTTCAAGAAGTGAGTGTGCTGTGTATTTTTGTTTGTAAGCACGAATGAGTTCGTTTCTTGCTTTTTGAGAAGCAGGTTCGTGTTCTAAAATCTTTTTTAAGAAATAGATCACATGATCCCAATCTTCCATTGCCTTAAAAGGTTCAACGATTGGGTATAAAAGTCCTACTAAACGAGTTTTTTCTCTTTGTCCAAGAAGGATACGCTCAATTTTATCGAAGAAAGAAACATCTTCATAATTGTTTTGAACGATGGTAGGCCAAATTTCCTCCATCGGAACGTATTCTTTATTTTTGGCATACATCTCAACGGCAAGTTTGAGATAAGACATTGCTTTCGGTTTGTCCTCTTCCATGATGGAAAAACCATACTTCTTTGCAATCTCTGGATTTTTGCGGTCTTGTTTCGCAAGTTTCTCAAGAACGACCTTCAGTTCTTTGTTTTTCTTGAGTTTATCCAAAGCTTCTGCTTTGACACGAAGAGCAAGTCTATGATCGCCAAATCGTAAAATAGAATCAGTAATGTATTCAATGATAGTCCATTTTGCATGCGCTTTGAAAGCATCCAAAATACTCTTCACCAAATTTGCATCTCCCATGGAATCTTCCATGAAAGAAATGATCATTAACATATATTTGGCGGAGATAGACTCAGGATGTTCTTTGAAATGGTCTTCGATTTTTTGTTTAGCTTCTGCTAAACGATTTTCTGCCTTGTATGCATCAATGACATCGTCAAAGATTTTGAATTTGGAAACGGGAACCGTTCCAGCATCAGCACGTACATAAATCTCCTCATTAAAAAGAGGTGTTAGTTTGTCGTTGTCGGCGATTTTGTTTGATTTGTCTTCGGTAATAGTATCAGGCATGAAAAGAATCTCCCTCTTCGTATTTCCAATCAAGGGTGTTCATTGTTCCTATAAAGTTGTTACGGTAAATTTAGCGATGAATCCGCGAAAAGAACAGTCCTAGAGTTCATTTTTCAGGTCCGTTCGATTCTGTAAAGCCAAAAAACCCAGCCGATTGGCTGGGTTTCCCTGGGTCCCAAAGGATATCCTTCGAGTGAGTGAGGATTCTATTTGTTTTGGGAAGAGCCGTTACTTCCAGAACAATCGCGGATTTTTGCACCTGTAGAGATGGCTCCTGACTTCTGAAGCATTTGCTCCATCTTAACTTTGCTTTTGCAATCTTCTTCATCAAAGTCAAGGTTTGCCCCATCAAAGTGAACTTCAAAAGTATCAGCAAGGACACGAAGTTCATCAAAGAAAAGGTAAACAGTTTCTGGACCTGTGTTCAGTCTAGAACGAATCTTAAACTGTTTGAAGATTAGGTTTCTTGTTGCAGGGAAGGCATTTGCCTCTTGCGGGATTCCTGGAGGAATGACGATGTGAAGAGGTCTCCAACCAACGAAGTCCAAGGATCCAAAAGGGAAAATATGGCTATTGCCATTATAGTCTTCTAACCAACCTTCTAAATCGTATTCGTTACCACGACCAAGAACCCAAACAGAAATGGCTTTTACGTTTCCTGGAGCTTCAATTCCATAAACTTTTTCAATTTTCTTTTTGTTGTCTGCATCGATATAAGGCCGTGCACGAGTCACTTCATATTCAGGAGCACGCGGAGGGCGAACCGTTACCACGTTGTTTCCAGGAAAAGTAAATTGAAACTTCACTGCTAAAACTTTTGCATTTCCTGCATCTACGTTTTTTACGTCGCCTGGTTTACCAGGAACCAATTTCACTTCTCGCATCACAAGAGGAGATTTCGCTGGGTCATTGAGAACAGGTGAATACTTATTGTTCTCATCATATTTCATGTCCCCAGTACCATCTTTGTTCACACCGTCTTTATCGGTGAAAACTTCCCAACCAAACGGTGCAGAAGAAACAGGAGAGTCCCAAGATTCGATGGTAATGGCTTTGAGTTCTAGAGCTCCAATATCATTTCCAACTGGTGTTGCCACCCCATTGGATACTTTGTATTGCGCTTGTGCAAAACCAATGAGTGCGATGGACGATAGGGCAAGTAATGTTAGGATTTTTGTTTTATTGTTTTCCATTGTTCCTTTCTCCCGCCTACCAATTGTCCTTAATTTCAGATCCAGGGTATTTAGCTTCGGATCTGTCGGTTCTCACTTGGAGGTCATCTACATAAAAGTAAAAATCCCCTGCTACTTCATGAACATCTGAAGTGACAAAGAGAGAAACGAAATGCAGGTTTTTATCTAAAAGTGCAAATCTTGTACTTTGCGGAATAAATCCTGGGATTGTAGCCGTAAGTTTTCTCCATCCGAAGAAATCCAAACGACCCAAACGGATATTATGTGTTACGTCTTTATAATCTCTAAATTTTGCAAATAAGGTATGTCTGTATTTTCTACCAAGAACCCAAACAGAGATTTGTCGCACTTTCCCTTTGATGATGTATTCATGTGGTGGATAAAGTTCCACACGATCCAAGCCTTTAGCAGCAAAATGAGTTTTGACTCCTAAAATATGGTTTTTTTCGAGTTTATCACCGCCATCTTCTGGAACGGTTTTTTCATCGAATACATCTTTGATGAGCCCGCGTTGAACGAGTTTCAAAGTTCTTGTTTCTCCGAGTGGAGTGGTAGCTTTTACTCTCCAATCCTCAGCCTCTTCAAAATCATCTAAAACGATTTTTCTAAGAGGGCTATCCTCATCATTTGCAGTGTTAGCTGTATTTTGTCCGCCAGTATCTGCCTGTGCGTACAACATTCCTATTGAAAGGAAGAGGCCTAACAACAGTTTGGTCATTCCTAATTTCCCCATGAAACTCACTCCTAAAAGGCTCCTAACTCCGGGTCTTTCGTATTCTCATTATCGGATATCCGGCTTTTAAATTGATTCAAGATTTCGATCATTCGATCGATTCCTTCTGCCGGTAGAAAGATCGAGGACTTTTTGCTATTCGACCACTCCGATACTTTCAGGTAGAATCCAGCCTGGTTCTTCTTCAAATCCACCAAGAAGGTCTTATTTTGTGTTACGATCTTCTCGGTTAGGATTTCGGGGTCCACCATGCATTCCTTCTCCCTGCCTACGTAAATAGTATCGGTTTCCGAAACCCATTCCTTAGCTGTATTAGGAAGAAACTGAGGAATGGAAAAGGTTTTTTCGTTAGCAGTCGATAAAAAATCCTAATTTGAATTCATTTTGTCTCTTCTGGGGTCTTAAGCAAATCGTTTTCGAAGTTCCCGTGCATAAGCCAGGTCGTGGGTGAGCTTTCGAAGTCTGCGGATGTAATAATGGGTCACTTCCTTGTAGAATTTGAGCTCCATTTCTTTATTTTTAGAAAACATATCGTGCAAATCAGAATAACGAAGTTCATAAAGTTCGGAATTCTCCTTTGCCTCTACCTTTGCAGAGCGTTTTTCCTCATCAAAAAAAGGCAATTCCCCAAAGTGATCCCCTTCTCCCAGAGTGATCAGGTTCACATCGTCCCCATGGCTTGTGGCGGTGGAAATTTGTAAAGTTCCATACTTCACAATGTACATGGACTCCGCATCTTCTCCCATATCGTACAAAACATTTCTAGGAGGTAGGTGGACTTCCCGGATTTTTTCAGCAATGTGTAACAGTTCGTCTTGGTTTAACTTTTGGAAGAGATATATTTTTTTGAGACTCTCTACTTTAGTATTCATTCATACTCCTAGGATTTCTCTGAAAATGGGGGAAATTGGTCAATTTGCAAGAGAAAATTAAGTAGATAGACCCACGATTTTTTATGGACAAATGGAACGGAATAGTACTAATATTTTCAATTCTCCTCGTCTACTAGGGAGAAACGCTAGGGACAAATGGTTCCTGGTTCCAGAAAAAAGGGAAATTTATGACACCTAAAAAGAAGGTATTACTAGTTGAAGACCATGCTGTGACCCGCGTCGGGGTCAAACACGTCGTGAATTCTTCGGCCGATTTTGAAGTTGTGGGAGAAGCAGAACATTCCTCTCAAATTGTAACCCTCCTTAACGAAACAAGACCCGACTTTGTCCTCCTCGATTTGCGAATTCCGGGGGAGAACGTGCTGAATATGGTTAAGGATTGGAAAAAAGAACACCCAAGCCTAAAAGTGGTCACCCTCACGATGCTCGATGAACAACCCATTGTCCATTCAGCCATTGAAGCCGGGGTAGATGGGTATCTTTTGAAAAGTGACGACCTAAGCAGCCTCACCAAAAATTTAAACGAAATTGCTTCGGGAAAGACGGTTTATTCCAAAAATCTAAAACTCAGTTTCAACCGCAAACCGCAAGATGGAAAGGTTGCAAACAAAAAGGAAAAACAAATCCTCACCCTTCTTGGCCACGGAAAAACCTACCAAGAAATTGGAACAGAAATTGGTTTATCCAAAAGAACAGTGGAATACCATGTCGGTAGACTGAAAGACAGGTTCAATGCCAAAACCGTTGCAGAACTCATTGGTCGCGCCAAAGAACAAATGTTGATCTAAGTTTCTAAGTCTAACAATCGTTTCACTAGTTCTACCAACTTTGCATCAGGAGATGTTTTTGTCAGGAAAGCATCTCCTCCAATTTCAATCACTGTGGCTTCTAATTTATAACCGGTGTTGGGATCGGTGTGAGAACTAGAGACTAGAACAGAACGGATTTCCTCCATTTCAGAGTTCGAATACAAATCGCGAAGGAAATCAACTCCCGTTCTTTCAGGCATAGAAAAGTCCACGATGATCAGATCAGGTTTCAACCTACCGACAGAGAGAAGTGCGTGATCAGGATACTCTTCTTCCCAAAGAATACAAGGTAGGTCTTTTAAAACTTTGCGGATTTGTTTTCTGTATCCCGGATTGTCATCTAACACGAGAACAATTTTCTCAAAATTAGGAAGTAAAAACTCTACAGAACTTCCCTTCTCTTCTTCTGATTGAACGATGAGTTCTGCCCCATGACGTTCGGCAACTTCTTTACAAAAAGCAAGCCCAACTCCTGCCCCCATTTCATCGGCCGTTCCCTTTCTCACAAAAAGAAAACCTTGTTCCAAAATATTTTCGGTCCAGTAGAGAGGCATTCCAATTCCCGTATCCACAACCTTAAGGCTCCAATGTTTGTCCTTTTCTGTCAGAGAGATTTCTACGGTTCCTGCTTCTTTTGTGAACTTCACAGCATTCGTGAGTAAATTCCAAATCAAATGTTCAATTAAGTTTGGATCACCAATCCCTATGGAAGATTCTTCGATATGAGTGATGATGGATATATTTTTAGGATTTGCCATTTCCTGAACTCGTTCGATGAGTTGGTCGGTGATTTGGCGAAAATCAAATAGTTGGTAATCAGGAAACACGGAAGCATTTTGGAACCTTGAATATTTGATTAGTTCCTCTACCATACTTAAAATATTTTTAAGTCCCGTAGATGCATCACCTAACACCTGCTTCGCTCTTTCTGGAGAGAGAGAAGGTGGAGACTCTGTCAGTAAGTTAAATACAGAAGAAATCCCAAAAAGGGGAGAACGAATATCATGGGAAACAATGGAAATAAACTTATCTTTCAGTTCCCCTGTTTTTTCAGCCTTTTCCTTCTCTTTTCGAAGTTCTATGGTTTTCCATTCCACTTCTTTTCGTAAATTCAGTGTTAAGTATTCGGCAGTTTCCCAAGTATGTGCATTTTGTTTGGATATCACAATTGCAAGGCACATACAAAAAATGGCAAATCCGAGTTCCGTAAGCATGGGTAAATCCCATCGTTTAAAAAAGACAACGGAATCGTAAATGGTGGCGGAAAGAATCACAATAGTTCCAAACAAAATAATAGAACCAATGTATCTAAATTCTTTTTGTAAACAAGAGCGGACACCGGCTACCAAAGCAATGACAAGAATGAACGCCATATACGCCTGACTAAAAATAAGAAGTTTTGTGTACACTTCGTACGGCGTGGTAGCGATTATCAAAAATTCCAAAAGAATAGGAATCAATAGATATCTTTTATATTTGTCTGGAAAAAAGTTTTTTTGGTTTTGAAAGAAAAACAAAAGACTAAAAACTTGAATCCCACAAAAGGCAATGTATTCAATTCGGATTTGGAGCATTTCGAGCCAATCAGAGGCCACAAACCAATCCCTCGAAACTCGATCAAAAAGCAAAATCCGAACAAGCCAAGAAATACAAAGTAAGGAAAACCAAAGAGGAGACTTATCTTTCTTTCGATGAATATAAAGAAACAAATGAGAAAGTGCTAGGACAAGAAAGGTAGCAAAGAAAAATGCTTTTTTTCGTTCTTTGAAGCGAAGGTATAAAAGAGTTTTGCCCACTTCACCAAGCACAGGTGAATAATACGGACCACCACGTGAATAAAGATAATTTGAGATTTGTAAATAAAGAACTGTGGTTGGTGTGGCACGAAAAGAACGGGCCGTTTCCAAATAGTAACCAATAGACCCTTCTTTCGTTTTGGAAACCTTTCCGGCCGAACCAAGAAGAACAAGGCCACGTTCCGTATTGTGATAATAAGCTCGATATGCGGAAGAAGTTTCCCTTAAATAGAACATCAAATTCAGGGGACTAGTCACTTTTAGTTTCAAACGATAAGTAACAAATCCATGAGCCGGTAAATTCTGGTTCACCCAATAAGCAGGGACCGCGAGTGGGACTGGTTCCTTTTTGTCCAAAGCCTTAAACTCTTCCTCTGTTTCGGGAAGTTCTCCAGGGAAGGCTTCCCACTCACCGGCCAAAGGAAAGGGATCTAAAGTTTTAGGATCTTCCTTCGAGAGATCAAGGACACCAGCCTTAATGGATTTCGCCGGGGCCAAAGTAGGAATGGACCTGTTGCATTGGACCAAAACGGAGATTAGGAGGAAAAATAAGAAAATTTTTGAAATGGACAAAACCTGGAAACGTGCCACAGCCAAAACTTAGAAAGAATTTCCAAAAACTCAAACCATATTAGTAAGAGTACGAGAAATTTATTCTTTCTCTGCCTGGAATCAATTCATAACGATTGTTTTCCTTCCCCAGAAAACATTGACGAAGGATCCAAAACCAAAAGAAGTAGATGATTTAAGAGGGCTGTATGGCAAAAAAATCAGACGCATTTGTTTCCAAAATCCAAGAAGGATACCCATCCAAAGGATCACTCTATCTCGGTTCTGGGGTCTTTGATGGAGAAACATTCAAAGAAGCAAAAGTTTCGATCCCCCTCTCCACTCTCAACCGCCACGGCCTCATCGCAGGTGCTACTGGAACCGGTAAAACAAAAACCTTACAACTATTAACAGAGTCCTTATCGGAGGCAGGTGTTCCTGTAGTCCTTATGGACATCAAAGGAGATCTTTCTGGATTGGCAGAGTCAGGAGAAGAAAACGATAAAATCAAAGAAAGAACCAAAGCCCTTGGAATCGATTGGAAACCATCCTCCTACCCTGTGGAATTTTTATCCCTCTCCAAAGAACCTGGGGTTCGTCTCCGTGCGACCATTGCTGAATTTGGCCCAGTTCTCATCTCTCGGATTTTAGAATTGAATGATACACAAGCCAGTGTGGTTTCTTTAGTTTTTAAATACTGCGACGATTTAGGCCTTCCCATTTTAGATACCAAAGATTTTAAAAAAGCCCTCCAATACATCAATGATGCAGGAAAAGCAGAATTGGAAAAAGAATACGGAACTGTTTCTTCGCAAAGTATTTCTATCATCTTAAGAAAACTCATTGAACTCGAAGGCCAAGGGGGAGAAGATTTTTTTGGCGAACCATCTTTTGATGTGAACGACCTCCTTGAAACAGAATCCAAAAAAGGAAACGTATCCATCATTCGTCTGACAGACATCCAAACCAAACCTCGCCTTTTTTCTACTTTTATGTTGTCTCTCTTAACGGAAATTTATGCAACCTTTCCAGAAGAAGGAGATTTGGAAAAACCAAAACTGGTTTTATTCATTGATGAAGCACATTTAGTGTTTGATGAAGCTTCCAACGACCTACTCAAACAATTAGAAACCATGGTGAGACTCATTCGTTCCAAGGGGGTAGGAATTATCTTTTGTACCCAATCTCCGACAGACTTACCAAAAGAAATTTTAGGTCAACTCGGCCTTAAAATCCAACATGCACTTCGCGCCTTTACCGCAAACGATCGCAAGGCGATCAAAACTGCATCCGAAAACTATCCCGAAACGGAGTTTTACGATACCAAAGAAGTGATCACCACTCTCGGCATTGGTGAGGCCTTCATTACAGCACTTAGTCCGAAAGGATCC
This sequence comes from Leptospira brenneri, assembly GCF_002812125.1. Taxonomy (NCBI): domain Bacteria; kingdom Pseudomonadati; phylum Spirochaetota; class Leptospiria; order Leptospirales; family Leptospiraceae; genus Leptospira; species Leptospira brenneri. Next base: position 257,557 of record NZ_NPDQ01000005.1, on the reverse strand, counting down.
CCAACTCCTCTTGTCCATACCCTCCTTGCCCCACCCTCCTCACGGATGGGAATTTTGAGTCCAGACGAACTAGAGGCAAAAATTAAAAAATCGGACTTAGTTAAAAAATACGAAACCACCCTCGATAGAGAAAGCGCCCATGAAATGCTTTCCAAAAAAATGGAAACCATCGCCGACGAAACAGAGGCCGCCGAAGAAGAATCAGGTGAGAAAAAAACCAAGGGCAAACGAGCCAAAGAAAAGGAAGATCCTAGTTTTGTAGAAACCCTGTCCAAAAATCCACTCGCAAGGGAAGTTGGCCGTACGGTGGCAAAAGAAGTCACTCGGGGACTACTCGGAATGCTTGGGGTCACACCGAAACGTGGGTCAAAACGCAAGAAAACCGGCCTTTTTGGGTTCTAAGCCCAAATTAGCACTCTTTGGCTCAAAGTGCTTGACCGTTCTTTGGTCCGATCATTTTATGGTACTTGAGTTTAGCACTCTTTTTGGAATGTTGCTAAACTCGGAATCATTACTAGATTGCATACAAGGAGTTACTCATGGCATCAATCAAACCTTTAGGCGACCGTGTGGTCGTAGAGCCAAAGAATGAGTCGGAAGAAAAAATCGGATCCATCATCGTCCCTGACACAGCAAAAGAAAAACCACAAGAAGGGAAAGTGATCGCTGTAGGACAAGGCCGTTATGAAGACGGAAAACTCGTTCCTTTAGAAGTAAAGGTGGGTGATACAGTTCTTTACGGAAAGTATTCTGGAACTGAAATCAAACAAGGCGGACGTGACCTACTCATCATCCGTGAAAGCGACATCCTCGGTGTTGTTACTAACTAATCATAAAAAGGAAATAATCAATCATGGCTAAAACAATTGAATTTGAAGAAACCGCACGTAGAAAACTTCTTGTCGGCGTTAACAAACTAGCTAACGCAGTAAAGGTAACTCTTGGGCCAAAAGGTCGTAACGTAGTCATCGATAAAAAATTTGGATCCCCTACGATCACAAAAGATGGTGTAACTGTTGCTAAAGAAATCGAACTAGAAGACGCAATCGAAAACATGGGCGCTCAAATGGTGAAGGAAGTTTCTACAAAAACTAACGACATCGCTGGAGACGGAACAACTACTGCAACAATCCTTGCACAAGCCATCATCAACGAAGGTTTGAAAAACGTAACTGCTGGTGCAAACCCAATGGCACTCAAACACGGGATTGACAAAGCAGTTGCTGCAGCTGTGGAAGAAATCAAAAAACATGCTATTAAAATCAATAGCAAAGCAGAATACGCAAACGTTGCGACAATCTCTGCAAACAACGATCCAGAAATCGGTAACCTAATTGCTCAAGCTTTTGACAAAGTAGGAAAAGAAGGTGTGATCACTGTTGATGAAGCAAAATCAATTGAAACAACACTTGATATCGTAGAAGGTATGCAATTTGATCGTGGATACATTTCACCTTATATGGTAACTGATCCAGAATCAATGATCGCAACTTTCAATGATCCATTCATTTTAATTTACGACAAAAAAATTGCTTCTATGAAAGACCTACTTCCTGTGCTAGAAAAAATTGCACAAGCAGGAAGACCACTTATGATCATCGCAGAAGAAGTGGAAGGAGAAGCTCTTGCTACTATCGTAGTAAACACTCTTCGTAAAACCATTCAATGTGTGGCAGTCAAAGCTCCTGGTTTTGGTGATAGAAGAAAAGCTATGCTTGAAGACATCGCAATCCTCACTGGTGGCCAAGTGATTTCTGAAGACCTCGGAATGAAGTTGGAAAACGCTGATGTGAAGATGCTTGGCCGTGCTAAAAAAGTGGTAGTGGACAAAGAAAACACAACCATCATCGAAGGTGCTGGTGCATCTAAAGACATCCAAGGCCGAGTAAACCAAATCAATAAACAAATCGAAGACACAACTTCTGATTACGATCGTGAAAAACTCCAAGAACGCCTTGCGAAACTTGCTGGTGGTGTGGCTGTGGTTCACGTAGGTGCTGCTACTGAAGTAGAAATGAAAGAGAAAAAAGCTCGTGTAGAAGATGCTCTTTCTGCAACTCGAGCTGCTGTTGAAGAAGGAATCGTTCCTGGTGGTGGACTCACTCTACTTCGTGCACAAGACGCAGTAAAAGGTCTTAAACTTGCCGGTGACGAACAAACTGGTGCGAATATCATCTTACGTGCATTAGAAGAACCGATTCGTATGATCACTTCCAATGCTGGTCTCGAAGGATCTGTAATCGTAGAACAAGCTCGTGCTAAAAAAGGAAACGAAGGATTTAACGCACTCACTATGGTTTGGGAAGACCTAATCAAAGCTGGTGTGGTTGACCCTGCAAAAGTGGTTCGTTCTGCTCTTCAAAACGCAGCTTCCATTGGTGCCATGATCCTTACTACTGAAGTAACCATTACTGACAAACCAGAACCGAAAGATGCTGGTGGCGGAATGCCAGGCGGTATGGGAGGAATGGGTGGTATGGGAGGAATGGGTGGTATGATGTAAATCATCCTCGTTCATCTTTTGCGATAAGATCATCAAATTTTATCGCAGAGCCCAAAGCCTTGGATTTTGAATCCAAGGCTTTTTTTATGCCTTCACATGTAAGTGAATGATGGTGATGTCATCATGCGGAGAACCAGAGAGCCCTGTAAAATAATGAAAATTTTCAAGTAAGTTTGCCATTGGATCTAATGATTGTTTGTTGATGGTTTCGAGAAAGGACCGAGCAAGCCTTTTTTCGCCGTATTCCAATCTATCTTCATTTTCTTCTTCAGTTAAACCATCCGTATAAAACAAAAATTGATCCCCAATCTTAAATGAATATTCCTCCTCCCCATAAGTGAGTCCGGGTAAAATCCCAAGTGGTTTTCCTTTGGGTTTAATTTCAACAAGTTCTTTGGATTCCGCTTTCCAATGAAAAAAAGAAGGATGCCCAGCACTAGAAACCATAAATTTTCTAGATTCCAAATCGATATGAAAGTATGTAGCTGTTGTGAAACGACCAAAAGATTTTTTTACTAAATCGTCATTCATTGCGGAAAGTAAAAAAGATGGGTTGGACCAATGTTTGTATGCTTGAAAAAAAGCAAACTTAGAAAGAGAGGCAATGATAGACGCTCCAAGGCCATGCCCTACCACATCGGCAATCAAAATCCCAAACTTCCTACCACCTAACGCTTGGAAGTCGTAAAAATCTCCCCCTACTTCATGCGAGGGCTGGTAATAAACTTGGATGTCGATCGGTTCCCAACGAGGTGGTGAAGGAGGAAGGATGGCACTTTGAATTCGGGCTGCTGTTACAATTTCTTTTTGTAAAGTACCAAACTTGATTTCAGAATTTCGAAATAGGTTTTCACCATAAAGACTGAGACAAATCACAAAAACAAAAAATCCCCAATGAGAAGACCTAGGCACCGAATCTAAAATTCCAAGAGAAGAAAGAATATCGTGAGCATTGAGAATAAAAAGTGCAGAAGATCCTATCACAAGTAAAACGGCTTTAGGTTTTTTAGCGACTACTTGCCCCCAAGCCACGATGATTTGAATCACAAGTGTTGGTAAACACAACCAGATAAATGTAACAATCCCAACAGACATTGAAATCGTTCCAGTAAATGCTAATGTTAAAATAACAACAGAAAATAATACATGGAATTGCCACATCATACGAATGACATTCCACCTACCCACTCCGACCAATTGATCAAAAAAATACAAACAACTAATGGGAATCAAAAACAATGTGAAAATAAAAATGATAAAACTAGGAAAAATGGAATCGTAATAAAATAATCCAAAAAATCCAGACTGAGATAAAAAATGAATCCCGGAAATACAAGAAAACCAAGTAAACGCAAGGAGTTGTTTTTTCTTCCTTCTCTCAAATAGATAAAAAGAAAAAAGCCCTAAAATCAAAAATAAAAAACCAAGAGAAGCAAAAGACTGAGTTCTGTTTGCAATTGCTTTGTAATGATCTGTTGGATCCCCATACAAAGGAGGTTCCGAAAAACCCAGAGGCAAAATACCATCAGAAAAAAATACGATATATACATAGTTTCCCAAACATTCTTTGGGTAGGTTTAAAATAGGGATAAAATTTCGATTGTAAGTGATACTTGTATTCTCTTTTGAAGAATCAGAGGTTTGTGAATAAAAGAACTGAGATTGTAGTTTAACATTACCACAATAAGCATCAAAATAAGTAACAAGCCCTCTTAAAAGCAAAGATGGTTCCTTATAACCAATGGGATCCCGAAAACGAATGCGCGCAGACAAATATTGGTGCATAGGTTTTTCTAAATTCACATAAGGAATATGATAAGGTTGGTATTCTAAAGAAAGGTCTTCAATTGCTGGTTGGAAATACGTTAACTCATCTTCTGTGAGAAATCGAAATTCCCAACCATAAGACCATTTAACAGATTTATAAGGAAGGAGTGAGTCAAAACAAGATACAAAATGAAATAATGAGAATATAAAAATAAAAAATAGTTTTACATAGGATCGTTCCATTCTGGTTTTTCTTTCTCCAATCTCTTCTTCAAAGACTTGCGATACTTGTCCTGTTTTTTCTTCCGAATTTTTTGGACGAAAGCATTCGACTCTGTAAAATTCAAATCTCTTTCTAATTCAAGACACAACAAGTCTCTTGCTTTGTAGCGGTTGAGTCCTTGCGTTCGATAGACGGAACATTTGATTTGTTTCCCGGTGGGTTTATGAACCAAATGCACCGCAGTGGAAACTTTATTTACGTTTTGTCCGCCTTTGCCGCCGGACTTGATGAATCGTTCGCTTAGGTCTTTTTCAGAAATTCCTAGTACTTCCATCCGTTTCTGTAGTGATAAATTCTTTTCGACAGAAACAGGAAAAGTTAAGGGCATTTACAATAGACCTTAGATAGATTTGGTCAAGAAATTTTTTACTAAGAGTTAAGGAGAAGAGGACTCAATTTCTAATATACGTTTTCTAAGATCGGATGCTGTTTCGTAGTTTTCAATTTGAATGGCGTTAAACTTTTGGATGTACAATCCCACGAGTTCATCTCCCATCTTACCTGGAACAGACAAAGCTTTCTTAAAATTATCAATATCAAGAGTTGGATGGTTGTTATGGAAGTAATCAACGATGCGTTCCATCTTAAGCCTAGTAGCTTCACGAGCAATTCCAGAGGTATTTCGGAATTCTAAGGAAAGGCTGGCTAGGGTTTCCAAAGGTTCGCTGACTTGTTCTAAATGTTCAGTAAGGCTAGTGGTTTGTGTTTTCTTTTCTTTAACCTTACAAAACTCGACATAGCGCATCACCATGGAATTGAATTGTTCCATCCGCTCTTGGATGTACTGGTTTGCTAATTCCTTGTTCTCAGGCATCTGAAAGTCTGGGAGTTGTACTACATCATAAAGATGAATGTTGTCAGCAAGGATCTTCATCAGTTCCTCTTTGGAAGGTAAACCCACAGGAGGAAAGGTAACCACTGGGTAGTTGTCCCCAATTTTTAGAAAACTCACGACAACATTCGAGGCTATGATTTTGCCACCAGGAGCAATCGGATTTTCACCGAATACATGGCAGTATGCGATTAAGTTACCGGTAGGATTAGGTTTGGAACCGCGTTCAAAATTCATAGTGTATTCTTTAGACTAGAAAAACCTTAAGAAGAAACAAGTGATTTTTAATCTTCCCACTCTGCGATTTGGTTTTCCAAATTTTTTGCAATGCGGAAATAAGCTTCTTTTAAAGGAGAGTCCTTCGCGTCAAGTAGGGCCGGTTTCCCTGTTTCCCCGGAACTCATCACATCCAAGGTGAGTGGGACCGATCCAAGCTCAGGAACTCCTACTTGTTTGGAGAGTTTTTCTCCTCCCCCTTTCGAAAAAACATCTGTTACATGTCCACACTTAGGGCAAGCAAAACCTGACATATTTTCCACAATTCCAAGGATTGGTACTTTTACCTGTTTGAACATGGCAGCAGCTCGACCCGCATCAAGAACCGCCACTTCTTGTGGAGTGGTCACAATCACTGCTCCATCCAAATCAATGAGTTGGGCGAGAGAAAGTTGGACATCACCTGTTCCTGGAGGTAAATCAATAAAAAGATAGTCTAACTCTCCCCAGACGACATCATATAAAAACTGTTCGATCGCTTTTCCAAGCATTGGTCCACGCCAGACAACAGGTTGGTCTTCCGTTACCAGGAAGGAAAAAGAAATGAGTTTGATTCCATGTTTTTCAATCGGATAAATTTTATCTTCTTCCGATTTTAATGCGACACGACCATTGATTCCAAACATCTTACCGAGAGACGGTCCATAGATATCTGCATCCATGATTCCCACCTTCTTTCCGTTAAGTGCCAAAGTGGAGGCTAAGTTAGCAGTGACCGTTGACTTACCCACACCGCCCTTTCCAGAACCAACAGCGATGACTTTTTTAACACCGATGATTCGGTTTCCATCTTCCATCTTTAAGTTTTGGTCTACTTCAAATTTGATTTTGACCTTACCGGCACCATCAATTTTGGAAATGAGCTGTCTCGTTTGTGCTTCCAAACCAATTTGCAATCTTCGATCTGCGTTTGGAGTTTTGATTAAAATTTCGATTCCTTCTTCGTTAGGAGTGACTGCACCAACCATTCCCAAACTTACGATATCTTTTTTTAATTCAGGATGTTTCACCTGCATGAGTTGTCTTTGGATGGTTGTTAGATCTACTTTTGCATTAGCCATATTTTTTCCTTTAAATGACCCCTTCCGATTCTTCATAAAAAATCGGATTCGTCTCAATGAATTTGTCTTCTGAATAAATAAAACGACGGTAACTGGTAGACTTTCCTATTTCAATCATATGAAATCCACATTCATGGCTCCGATCAGAAAGCCTAGTACTCGATGCGGAATTGACAATCGCAAAGGGAGCCTTAGGGCCTGGAAGTTTGATCCAGTTTGTATGTGTATGCCCATGTAAATACAATTCTGGAGGATTGGCTTTTAGTTTATTTACAACTTCAGATCGGTTTAACATCCGATGCCCTCTGGATTCAATTTCTGTTTTTGGATTCCAAAGAGGATGGTGACAAACAAGAATATAAGGTTCTTTTACAGAACTCGTTGTTTTTTCTATGATTTCTGGAGCAACATAACCGTTGGCAGTGATCCGTGGGACGGCGAAATTAGAATCCCAACCAATAAAAAGTTTGCCACCAATTTTTTTGGAACGTATATAAGAATTTGGATCAAGGCTCGTCCCTATCCACTCACCAAATGTTTTTTCAAATAAGGGACTAGGACCAATGGCTCGTTTTTGGTATCGATCATGGTTACCTGGAATTAAGAACGTTTTGTCCGTAAGTAGTGGTTTTAGAATTTCTTTGGCATTTTCAAACTCACCAGGATGGGAAACGTTTGTCAAATCGCCAGAAATAATTAATGCATCATATTCTAATTTGCTAATGGCATTTACCATTGCCGCAATCAATACAAGTGGGTGTTTTGATTTACGTCTCAGCCTATAGCTAAGATAACCGACAATTGCCTTTCCACGAAGAGAAAACAAAGAAAGTTTCTTCGGGAAATGTAAGTCGGAAATATGGAGGATTTTCATTCGTTAATATCCATGATTCCGAGGATATCTCCTTTTTTCACTACAGATCCTTCCGGAGTTATGATTTTTTTTAAGGTCCCAGCATAGGGAGATTCCACGGGGAAAGCCGCTTTATCGGTTACGAGTTCGATCAATTCGTCCCCTTCTGTCACGGAATCACCCACCTTTCGGAGCCAACGAACCAATTCGATCTTTTCTGTATCACCCAAATCAGGAGTTTTTAAAAGGAATTCTTTCATGGACACAATCCTCTGCCACGGAAATGAAAACTGGTTTACAAAACCCTGTTTTCCCGTTTTTTTAACATAAAAGTTTAGCAAACCTCAATGGGAAACGAGAAAATCAAATACAAAGGCACCGAAATCATCGAAAACTTGGATCAGTTGATTCAGAAGGATTATTTCCATTTTGAATTAAAAGGGCTCACCAAGTCCACAAGAGATATTGTCAATGAAGTCGTACAAGGCATCTTAAATCGAGTGGGGGCAAACCCTCTCACTTCTTTTCATTTATTTAGTGGTCTCATGGAGGCTCTTTTAAATGCAGTGAAAGCAAACACGCGTTTTGTGATATTTCAAGACGAACTCTTAAATAAACTTACTTCACAAGGACAAACTCCAGAGGAAGAAGCAGAAGAGTTACTCGACATTATTTTGGAAACAGAACCTCTTCGCGATGCAATGCAGCGCTACATTGTTCCTGACAAAATTAAAAAAGTAGTTCAAAAGATTTTAACTTTGTCTGACAAAAGAAGATCAAAAAAACATAATCTATCGATCGACGAAAAAGATTTTTTAGTCATTGTAAGAGAAAAGGTTAAAAAATATGATCTCAAAATTTCAATGAAAATTGAAATCAGGCCTAACTCTGTATATATCAGGATTAGGAATGATTCTCCGATCATGGGGATGGATTTAAGTCGAATTCGAAAAAGTAGAGAACGACATGCAGAACTTGCTAAACAAGGAAATTCTGCTGATTTCTTTCGCCCAGACTTTTTAGATGAAAAAGAAAGTGCGGGTTTTGGGATTGCGATGATTGACGAAGGTTTTTATAACTTAGGTCTTGATCCATTGGAATGTTTCGATATTCAAACGAGTAAAAAAACAACTACTGTGTACCTCAACTACCCGTTAGAAGCTCTCCAAAAGATGGAGTTTTGATACCCACCCTTTCCATGACATGGGAATCTTTTGAAGAAGACTACCGAAAGACCGGTGGTTTTCTCTTCGAAGATTCTCTTTCTCTTCCTGGTTACACCATTTGTGACTGGTATTTTGATTCCATTGAAGAAGTTCAGGTTCTTTACTCAAAACAGGAACCAATCTCTGAAAAAATAAAAACCAACTTATCAAAGTTAGATGAATTTCGGGAAAATGGTTATTTTCCTTGTGGGGCATTATTTTTTGAATTGGGATACTTTTTTATAGAAGGGTTAAACCTCGAATCATCAGGACTGAAGGAAGGAACTCCCCTATTCCAATATTCCATCTATAAACAAAAAAAAAGAATCCAATACCCCAATCCAACTCTTAACAACCCCAAAGAAACAAACTTACAAACAGTAAACGTAGAATGGAACCGGGAAACCTACACCCAAAAATGGGAAAAAACAAGAGATGCTTTAGTCCTCGGTGAAAGTTATGAACTCAATCTTTGTTTTCCTGTTTCGATCTCTATCGAAGGTGATTTGTTTTTATACTACCAGTCGTTAAAATCAAAACAAAAAACTAAGTATTCTGTTTATTATCCATTCCAAGATTCGAAAATTCTTTCTTTTTCTCCAGAACTCTTCTTTGAAGTGAATGGAGATTTTATCCAAACAGAACCGATGAAAGGGACAAACCTACGAGGGAACACTTCAAAACAAGACGAAGAAAACAAAATCACTCTCCAATCCTCGACAAAAGAAAGAGCCGAAAATGTAATGATCACCGATCTCTATCGGAATGATTTAGGGAGAATTGCCAAACAAGGAACCGTACAAGTTACCGATCTTTTTTTAGTCAAAGGCCTAGAAACTGTTTGGCAAATGGTTTCGAAAGTAGAAGCCAAACTAAAATCACCCTTTGCATGGTTTACCATCTTACAAGCCCTCTTCCCTTCTGGCTCAGTGGTCGGTGCCCCCAAACGAAGGTCATTCGAACTATTAAGAAACATAGAAGGATTTGATAGAGGGCTTTATACAGGATCTCTTTTCGTATCAGAAATGTTAGACGGAAAACCTTGGATTCGTTCCAGTGTTACCATCCGCACAATGGAATTAAAAAAGAATCACCAGGTTTGGAAAGGAAATTATGGAGTGGGGAGTGGAATTACAGTCCTTTCGGATGTTGATGCCGAATATGAGGAATGCCTATCTAAATTAAAATTCATCACCAATCCCAATCTTCCAGAGTTTGAAATCCTCGAAACATTACGTTCCTTCCACAGTCGTATTTTTTTAAAAAACCTACATTTAGAAAGAATGGAACGAACCGCCAATCGTTTTGGATATCCATTTTCCAGAGAAAAAGCAGAAGCCGCTTTAAAAACTTTGGTGAACTCCTCCACTGAGCTCCTTAGGGTACGTTTTCTTTTGAATGCAAAGGGTGAGTTTCGTGGAGAAACTTTTCCTTTCACAAAACCAAAACACAGAGCAACAGTAACCCTTAGTTTTGCGAACCAACCGGTAAATTCAGACGATCTTTTTTTATACCACAAAACAACAAATAGAACTTATTACAACGAACAACAAGAAGAAAACAAAAAGAAAGGGATTGAGGATTGCATTTTGTTTGATACAAATGGAGAAATCCTAGAAACTAACATTCGGAATCTTTTCATTCGTAAAAAAAACGAGTGGTTCACTCCCTCTCTTGAAAGAGGGGGCCTTCCTGGTGTTTTCAGGGAAGCCTTACTAAAGAGAAACAGAGTCAAAGAAACAAAACTTTACAAATCCGATTTGGAAACCGCAGACGAAATCCTTCTTGGAAATTCTTTACGCGGATTCGAAAGGGCAAATCTCATCCCAAATCCTTAAGAAGGATAACCTGGGAATAAGATTTAAACCTATGGTTTTTATAAAATAAATCGACTTAAGTCTTTATCTTCTACAATTCCTTTCAATTTAGATGACACATAACTTTCGTTAATCACGACTTGTTTCTGATCTGGGGTAAGATCTGGAGCATCAAAACTTGTATCCTCCAGAAGTTTTTCCATAATGGTATTTAACCTTCTTGCCCCAATGTTTTCATTTTTTTCGTTCATCTGAAATGCTAACTTTGCAATCTCGGCAATCCCATCTGTTGTATATTCAATTTTGACTCCTTCTGTTGCCAGAAGAGCCTCGTACTGTTTGGTAAGAGAAGACTTCGGAGTGGTAAGGATTTTGATAAAATCTGATTCTGTTAATGTTTCTAACTCCACACGGATTGGAAACCTTCCTTGTAATTCAGGAATTAAATCAGATGGTTTTGTCATGTGAAACGCACCCGCAGCAATAAAAAGAATATGGTCGGTTTTGATGGGACCAATCTTTGTGTTTACAGTGGAGCCTTCTACAATCGGAAGTAAGTCTCTTTGTACCCCTTCCCTAGAAACATCGGCCCCTTGCCTTCCTTCACGACCGGCAATTTTATCAATCTCGTCTAAAAAGATAATTCCCATCTCTTCCACACGGCGAACTGCTTCGGATTGAATTTTATCGGAATCGATTAATTTTTCAGCTTCCGATTCAGTGAGTAGTTTCCAAGCATCGGATACCTTCACCTTTCGTTTGCCAGTTTTTTTCGGCATTAAATCACCGAGTAAACTGGAAAGTTGGTTATCCATATCTTCCATATTCCCAGCACCAAATACTTGTAACATGGGCATACCTGCTGGGGCAGTCGGCTTTGGAATATCAATTTCGATTTCTTGTTCGTTTAGAATTCCCTTTCGAAGTTTTTCTCTAAACTTCTCTCTGGATTCTTTGTAACTAACGAATCTTTCTTTTTCTTCTGGATTTAAGTCTTCTTCTTTTTTGTGAAAGATCGGTGGCAAAATAGCATCGAGAACAATCTCTTCAGCCTTTTCAATGGCCTTGTCTTTCACCCGGTCACGAAACTCTGCTTTTACTAAGTTAAGTGCTCCCATAGCTAGGTCTCGAATCATGGACTCAACATCACGACCCACATAACCTACTTCAGTATATTTTGTTGCCTCTACTTTTAAAAAAGGAGCACCACATAACTTTGACAGACGGCGCGCAATTTCAGTTTTTCCAACACCGGTTGGTCCAATCATAATGATATTTTTGGGGTAAATTTCTTCTCGGAGTGATTCGTCTAGTTTACGGCGCCTCGAACGATTTCGGAGTGCAACTGCTACAGCTCGTTTTGCCTTGGTTTGCCCGATGATATGTTCATCTAATTTTTCAACAATTTGGCGTGGAGTTAATTCCTCTGTTAGATTCGAAGTATCAGCAACTTCAGCAAGAATAGTTGGATATGTCATATTATAATTCCTCAATCACCAAATTATGGTTCGTATAAATACAAATGTCTGCTGTAATTTGCATCGATTTTGTAATGATTTCTTTTGGATCCATATCGGTGTTTTGCACCAAAGCACGAGCAGCAGACAATGCAAAGTTCCCACCAGAACCAATGGCAAGAACTCCATCGTCAGGGGAAATAACATCTCCCGTTCCTGAAATTAAAAAGGATTCATTCACATCACAAACAATTAGGAGAGCTTCCAGGCGACGAAGCATCCGGTCCATTCTCCATTCACGAGCAAGTTCGACAGCGGCACGAGATACAGACCCACCATGTTCGATTAATTTTTTTTCAAAAAGCTCAAATAGAGTAAAGGCATCGGCGGCACTTCCTGCAAATCCGGCGATCACCTTACCATTGTAAAGTCTTCGGACTTTTTTTGCCGTATGTTTCATCACGGTATTTCCCATAGATACCTGACCGTCTCCCCCGACGGCAATTTTACCGTTTTTTCGAACAGAGAGGATGGTCGTTGCATGAATTGTTTCCATACGGATAAATTTACAGATCAGGGAAGGTTGTCGAGAAAAATGGAGGGTTACTTTCTTTTGATTAGAACCATTTGGTTCCCAACTTCAAAAGATTGGTCTAAAAAATAATAGTCAGTAAGTTCTTTGATCATAAAAAGCCCGATCCCATGTTCCCGGTAGTCACTCAAATCAAAACTACGAAGGTCTTTCGGCTCTACTTTTTTTCCGTAGTCTCTGAGTTTAATTTCCACGCGGTCTTTATCAAATTGAAATTCAATAAAGATCGGTTTGTCTGATTGTCCCGAATACGCATGACGAATGATATTCACGACAGCTTCGCCAATCACAAGTTTTAAATCCATGGAATCAAATAAAGAAAATCCATGTTCTAAACAAAGATTAAAAAAGTAATTACGAGTGTGGGAAACGAAACGGGGGTTGGAAGGAATTTGGATACGGACTACTTTGGAGTAGTCCGTAGATTTCTTTTGGTTCGACATTATCCTCTCGGATGGAATTTCTTATGAACTTCCTTCAGAGTTTTATTTGCCATATGAGTGTAAATTTGAGTCGTCGAAATATCGATATGACCCAAAAGTTCTTGAACCGATTTGAGATCTGCATGGTTCTCTAGTAGATGCGTAGCAAATGAATGGCGAAGTGTGTGTGGTGTTACTTTTTTCTTTATTTTTGTACGTTTGATATAATGATTGAGGAGTCTCCATACCGACTTACGGTTGATATATGATCCTTTTTTAGAAACAAAAACAAACTCACAAGTTCTTTTTTTCAAAATTTCTGTGCGACTTTCTGTTAAATATCTTTTTAGAATCTCCAAAGACTTTTCACCAAAAGGAACAAGGCGTTGGCGTCCCCCTTTCCCTTCGACCATAATCGTCATGTTTTCCATGTCGATATCTGTCATCTTTAAGTTACATGCCTCAGAGATACGAAGACCAGAAGAGTAAAGTAATTCAAAGATACATTTGTCACGAAGTTCGTACAAATTGTCCTCTTTGATATTACGAAATAATTCATCAATCTCAGTTTGTGTTAAATAATCAGGAATGGTTCTTGCAACTTCAGGAGTTTCAATTTTTTCAGTTGGATTGGAATCCAACCTTTTCTCATCGCGAAGGTATTTGTAAAATTGACGAATGGCAACCACTTCACGCGCGAGTGTTTTTGCAGAGATTTTTCGTTCTCTTTCTTCTTCCAGAAAACGCATGATATCGTTTGCTTTTACTTCAAGGAAGTTAATATGTTCCTTTTCCAAGAAGATCGCAAACTTATTGAGATCGTATCCGTAGGAATATATCGAATTATCGCTCAGTCCTTTTTCTACGGACAGGTACTCTTGGAATGTTTGTAAAAGCTGATTTTGAGAAACTGGCAATTTGGAACCCATCTTTACTCTCTTATGTTACTTAAAGAGTCGGACAAAAAGCTTAAAGAGACTTATTATTTTTTTTGCCACAAATGGCTATGTCAGGAAAAAAGGAGATGTGGTTCATAGAAACTCCCTTATTTTTTTACTCACGTTTACTGCCTTGTTAGTCGTTAATTGCGGCCGAAAGGAAAGATCCCTTTTTGAAGATGGAAAAAAATGGGAAATGGCGGGAGAAAAAACAAAAGCTCTTTATTATTACGAACTTTCTCTCCGTGAAAACCCTGACTACGATCCTGTTCTCAAACGAATGGGACTCCTCCTCGCCGAAAGTAACGAATCCATTGCCACCGCCATTTTTTATTTGGAAAAATATCACAAACAAAAAAAAGACGACACAGAAGTACAACGTGAACTCTTCCGCCTCTATCTTACCACAGGGTACGAAAAAGAAGCATTGGAAATTTTAGAAGAAATTCGGTTCCAGGGAAAAAAAGAAACTTTGGAATTTTTCGAAACTACGTACCTTTGCCTTACCAGAGGGTTCAAACAAAAGGATTACCTACTGACCTTAGAAAAAAGCCCTCTTTCAGGGGATCCCTACTATGCTCCATGGGTTCGGGCTTGCGAAACAAAATAGACAGGAATCCTGAAAATCCCGTCTAAACAATAAAGAACAAGATACAGAATAGGAGAAATTATGAACCATAAAGTTGTCATCATCGGATCCGGTCCCGCAGGACACACAGCAGCCATTTACGCCGCAAGAGCCAATCTAAACCCGGTGATGTATGAAGGATTTATGGCAGGAGGAGTGGCCGCAGGTGGACAGCTCACCACCACCACAGAAGTAGAAAACTTCCCAGGGTTCCCAGAAGGAATTGATGGAACCAAACTCACCCAACTTTTCCGCGAGCAATCTTCTAAATACGGAACGACCATCCACACCCAAACCATCACCAAGGTGGATTTTTCCAAACGCCCTTTTACCATTTGGTCTGACGACGAGGAAATCAAAGCCGATTCCATCATCATTGCCACAGGAGCAACAGCGAAGAGAATGCATGTTCCTGGCGAAGAAACTTTCTGGCAACGCGGGATCTCCGCCTGTGCTGTTTGTGACGGTGCCCTCCCTATTTATCGCAACAAGGCCCTGGCTGTGGTTGGCGGGGGTGACTCTGCTGTCGAAGAGGCAAATCACCTGACCAAGTTTGCGTCCAAAGTGTATTTAGTGGTGCGTCGTGACCAACTCCGTGCTTCCCAAATCATGCAAAAACGTGCAATGGAACACCCTAAAATTGAAATCCTTTGGAACCAAACGGTTGTGGAAGCCAAAGGTGGAGCTGGTGGTCTTAGTTCCATTGTACTCGAAAGCACAAAAGACAAATCAAAAAAAGATTTAGAAGTGGGTGGACTTTTTTATGCAATTGGACACGTCCCTAACACACAAGTGTTCCAAGGCCAATTGAATTTAGATGAAACAGGTTATATTCTAACAAAACCAGGAACCACACAAACCAATGTGGAAGGCGTTTTTGCTGCAGGAGATGTACAGGACAAAGTGTACCGCCAAGCCATCACAGCGGCTGGTAGTGGTTGTATGGCAGCACTCGAAGCAGAACGTTGGTTAGAAGGTCACTAAGGAGTGACCGGTTTCCCATCTGCGTCTTTGTAAGATTTTGATTCCAAATTAAAAAACATCACCGAATCTCCCTTCGGTGATATGTATTGTTTTTTCCCATCTTCCCACTCAATCAATGTGTAATTAGATCCTCTAAAAAGGATTTGGTTTCCTGGAAATACATTGGCTTCAAAGGAATCTCCAGACCAACGGTAATTTCCTTTTTTCCAAAGGTAAAAATAACTAGAACCAACTCCCAAAAACTCCCCTTCCATTTTTCCAGAAAATGAATCTACAGAAGCCAGAAAGATTTTTTGTAAACTAGGCAACTGCGCATAAGTCTTAATTTCCAAGGCTGATTCGGGAAGAGAAAATCCTTTTTCTAAAAAGGATTGATAATCTGCTGGAGACTTTGCATTCATAACAGTAAAACCAGCTAACTGAAGTTTTTTGCCATCTCGAAGAATTAGATCCCGATCCTTTTCAAACCTTTGTAAACTGTCTTTTAAAATTTGATCAGGAGAGACACCAGTCGCATTTTGTAATGCAAGTGCAGATGCCGTTCCCACACAAGTATCCTTTTGGTAAGAAATTATAGCTTCTTTTCCAAAGGTTTCATGGATATGTTTGATGAGAAGTGGGCCAATGGAATAAGGAAGTAAATCTTTATACTTGGCATCTAACAATGCTTTGAAGGTTTTTGGAACTTTATTTTCCCGAATTAACTTTTCTGCATCATTATAGATATAGAATAGTCTTCGTTCGTAGAATTTTGATTCTACATAATTTGCTAAACCTTCGTCAAACCATGGATCCTGAATGTCAGTTTGTGGAAACTTTCCAGTTTCCGTTTGAATTTTTAAACAAGAGATTTGTTCTAAATTATGGACGGCTTCATGATAAAATACTCCAAAATGAAAACGTCGTAAGGCATCCGCATCAAATTCAGGATTTCCCGTAGCTTGTGGCATCTTTTCCCCACAACAGAGAGTGACAGAATCTCGACCACCAAACCCACCTTCTTCTGATCCACCGGGGATATCAGCACCAATATATTCTGTGATATCTTCATATTTATCAAATAACAAAACAGGAATCTTTCCACGATTCTCTAATTGAAATTCCGATTTCATGTATTGAAGAAAGGGTTTGAGTTTGAAATTGCCACTAAATACGCGAAGGTATTCCGACCATTTCTCAGAACCATATAGTACATAGTTTCCAATTTCTAGTTTTGGTTTTCCAAATTCGGTTTCTTTGACAAGTAGGTAGTTTTCAAAGTTTAAGGGTTTTTGGAAGGTATAGTCGTATTCTTTTCGATTGGCATTCCAATACTTTGTGATCTTAGTTAAATCAGGATAGTTCCAAACCGCAGTCGGCAAACATCCGTTACAAGTGACCGGCGAAGAAACAAAACCAATTCCTGATGGAAAGTCTAATTTAAAAGTTCCATTTGCCCATTCGGTATATACGCTACCATCAGCCCTTTTCCATTGGTAATGGTTTTTAGCCCATTGGTAAACTTCCCCACCATCTGGCCCATTGTAATAACCTGGACTTGGTTCTAAGAATCCTAATTTTAAATCTTCTAATTTAGGTTCCTGAAGTCTTTCTACAGAGAAAAAAGAAGTGGGGGCAGTTTCTCCAAAATCAAAATACAAAACATCAGAACTTGGACCTCGTTTCAGAGGAACCGTATTCCGTTCAGTTTCGGTATAGATAACAGTAGTTAGGAGAAAGAGGCAAAAAAATGTAAATTTACGAACCATAGGAACAAACGAAGCTCACTTAAGGCCCCAATGTTCCCCTAAAATTTTTCTGCTGTCAAGTGGATTAAACGGAGTTTTGGTTCCGATACGCTATGGCAATTTGGCCCGTACGAGAGATCTCACGAATTCCAAAAGGTTTAATCACCGAAATTACATTCGTGACTTGTCTAGAATTCCCTGAAAATTCAATGAGGAGAGAATCTTCCGTCATTTCTAAAATTTTCACATCAAATCCATTACAAATGGTGAGAGCTTCACTTCGATTGGTTTCTGTAATCGAAAAGGAAATGAGGACAAGTTCTCTTTGGACAGAACTTGCATAAGCCATATCTTGGACTTTTAATACATCAGGCAATTTGAGGAGTTGGTTTTTCACCTGCCCCACGATAAAATCATCCCCGTTCAGAACAATGGTCATAGACGAAACATCAACATTGTCAGTCACACCAACCGCAATCGAATCAATATTATAACCGCGACGAGTGAAAAGACCGGAAACATGGCTCATCACACCTGGATGGTTATTTACTAAAATACTTAGAGTGTGTTTCATTTTTTTAATTTCCCCAAGTCTTTGAATTCAATTAGATCTTGTTGTGATTTTCCAGCAGGGATCATTGGGAATACTTTTTCTTCTGCAGGGATCATTACTTCAATAAGAGCAGATCCACTATCTTTTAAGAAAAATTCCACACCTTTTTCAATTTCAGATTTATGTTCAATCCGCATTCCAGGAATTCCATAAGCTTCTGCAAGTTTCACAAAGTTAGGATTGTAAGTCCATTGAGACTCACTAAACCTTTCTTCGTAAAATAGTTCCTGCCACTGGCGCACCATTCCCAGGAAGTTATTATTAAAAAGTAAAATTTTTACACCTAACTTTGATTGTGCGATAGTTGCGAGTTCCTGAATACACATTTGGAACGAACCATCTCCTGTCACACAAATGACAGTTTTGTCCGGGTTTCCGAATTTTGCACCAATGGCAGCAGGAAGTCCATATCCCATGGTTCCAAGCCCACCAGAAGTAAGCCAAGTATTTGGTTTATCAAAAAGGTAATACTGGGCTGCCCACATTTGGTGTTGGCCTACATCTGTTGAAACAATGGCTTCACCCTTAGTTTTGGCATACACTCGCTGTAAGAAGTCTTGTGGTTTGATGCTATCACCGCTGTTATCAAAATCAAGAGGATGGTTTTTCTTTAAAGACTGGATGTTTTCGATCCAAGAAGTCCTGTCTCCCCCTTTGACAAAAGGAAGGATTTCACGGATGGCATCTTTTAAATCACCATGTAAAATATAATCTACATTGATCCGTTTATTAAACTCTGCCGCATCAATGTCCACATGAGCACGAACTGCATTTGGGGCAAAGTCCTGGTATTTGGCCACGCGGTCATCAAACCGAGCACCTAAATTCAAAATATAATCACATTCTAATACCGCTTTGTTGGCATAAGCTGTTCCATGCATTCCAAGCATTCCCACAGAAAGTGGATGTGTTCCAGGGAATGCTCCAAGACCCATAAGGGTTGTGGTTACAGGGGCATTTGCTTTTTCAGCCAAAGCTTTGATTTCTGCAGAAGCAAAAGAGTTGATCGCACCACCACCCACATAGAGTAACGGGCGTTTGGCTTGGTTTAAAGCTTCTGCAAATTCTTGCGGGTCCCCTTTGACTTTTGGTCTTTCATAATGATGAGGAGCAATTTTTAAGGAAGAGGCTTTTCTGACGGAAGTTTTTTCCAATTGGACATCTTTCGGAAAATCAAGTAATACAGGACCTGGCCTTCCGCCCATTGCAATCTTAATTGCTTCTTCAAAGTGACGAGAAAGATCATCTGCCTTTTTGATGAGAGCATTGTATTTGGTAATAGGAATCGTGATTCCAAAAATATCAGCTTCTTGGAAAGCATCCGTTCCAATCGCATCTGTGGAAACTTGGCCTGTGATGGCTAGAATGGGTATGGAATCTAATTTGGCATCAGTAAGCCCTGTGATTAAATTAGTAGCACCTGGCCCTGAAGTCGCAATACAAACACCTAACTTGCCTGTAGAACGAGCATATCCTTCTGCCATATGGATGGCACCTTGTTCGTGACGCACAAGGATATGTTTAATTTTTTTACTATGATAGAGTTCGTCGTAGAATGGGAGGATGGCACCACCAGGGTATCCAAAGACGATTTCCACACCCGCTTCTTCCAATAATTCGACCATAAGCCGACCGCCAGTGATTGCTTCGGTTGTAGATGACATACGTTTCCCCCCTCCTTGTCATTTCTGCAAAAAAGAGCCTGCTGTCAATGTTCTCACGTTTTTGAGTCGATTTTTACTGTCTAAAAAGGAATGCTGAAAATTGGACTGAGATTATGGAAAATGCTGAGATTGAAAAACCACAAGAAGATGAAAAATTCACAAAAATAAAAGCCCTTGCAAAAGAGGCCTATCGTTTTCTTGATCAAGGCCGGTTTAAAGAAGCCAAAGAACGATTAGACATATTACTTGAGGAAGACCCGTCCAATACATACGGACTCGTTGGCCTTGGTGATTATTACGCAAAAACCAAACAACCTGAACAGGCAATCCAGTATTACCGTAAATGCCTCGCAGGTGATACTACTAATAAATTTTCTCTGATGGGACTTATGAATGCTTACAGAGATTTAAACAGCCTCAAACGAATTATCGAAGTAGCAGAAGAATTCCATCACATAACAATCACAGATGCAAGTATCCTCTCGAGAGTAGCAGACGCACATAGAAAACTAAAAAATTTCAAAGAATCAGAAGTGTATTATATGGAAGCACTTCAAATCAATCCGAGTGACCAATATGTCATTGTTGGCCTTGGTCATTTGTTTTTTGCCTGCCAGAGATATGTGGATGCCATCCAATGGTGGGAAAAACTACTTTCTAGCCAACCCAACAATATTAAAATATTAACAGAAATCGGAAACAGTTACCGTAAAATCAAAGACTTTGATAAAGCCGTTCTTTACTACGATCGCGCCAAAGAACTCGATCCTAAAAACTTCTTTGCCCTCTACGGCCTTGCTGAATCTTACCGTGGTAAAAAAGATTTCAAAACTGCCATCACCTATTGGGAAAAAATTCTCGAATCCGATCCTGAGAATAAACTCATCATCAACCGGTATGCAGACTCTCTTCGCGGACTCGGAAATTATGACAAAGCACTGGAATGTTTTAATAAAATCCTAGCAAGTGGTGATGACTACTTTGCCTTACTGGGAAAAGCTGCCGCATTACGTCTGATTGGTGATTTAGAAAAAGCAGAAGAAATTTACTTAGGTCTTCTTTCTAAGTCTCCGAGTGACCCAAGACCTGCCCTCGAACTTTCTGATCTTTGGGACATTATGGGGAAAAAACCACAGGCCATCAAACTACTAGAAGATTTGGCAAAGAAAAATCCTTCTAACGAAGCCATCAGAGAAAGAATCGAATACTTAAAAGATTAAAAAAAATGCCAACCCCCGCCCAGGCCAAGGTTGGCATTCATTTGTTTTCTATGAAAAACCCATCCTCCTTACGGAGCGATGGTTTTGAGTAGGCTCAAATCTTCTTTTTTAAAGACCTTGATGGTTGTTTTATCACCTTCTTTTGGTTTTCCAGTCACATAGATTTTATCTCCAAAAAAAGTAAGTTCGGAGTTTTCTTCTACAGGTTCTTCTGTCCTTTTTTCAAAAGTTAGATCTGATTTGAATCTGGATACATGGTATTTGTCTTTTACCTTTTCAATGACGTAGATTTTGTCTTCGCGATTGATCATAGGAGTTCGCCAGAAAATATCCGCAGACTCACTTGTTTTTTTCACACCAAGTTTATCTGGGTCAAGTAATACTAGTTTGTGTTTTCTTGTTTCTACTTTTTCGCCGTCATACCCGAGAACAAGAACACCCTGGTTTGCGATTTCTTTAAATTCTTTGGAACAGATATTATTGTATGGACTCTTAAAAAGAGCATCATCTTTTGCAGGATCAATCGCCCAAAGTTCGTTCGAATAATGTCCATCCGTATCGTATTTGATAAACTTCATAAAAAGAATTTTGTTGTTCACAACATTGTCACTTTGTTCTTCTTTTTTCTTCAGTTCTTCTTTGGTTTGCGCGAGTTCTGTTTTTAACTCTTCGACCTTAGCTTCTACTTTTTGAACAGTATCCTCTTTTTTTGCGGTATCTCCAGAAGTATTACCAGTACGTGCTTCTTCTTTTTTGGCGATCTGTTCTTCTTTTTTACTGAGTTCTTCTTTTTTAGCTTCTACCGCTTCAGACTTTTTATCAGTGTCTTTTTTCTCTTGTTCGATTTTTTTGATGTCTTCGGTTTTCTTTTCAATCTCTGCTTTATTTTTAACAGGATCTTTTTTTAACTCATTCAGACTCGCAACAGTTTCCTGTTCTTGTTTTTTCAGTGCGTCTTTTTTGTCTTGAATTTGTTTTTGTTCGTCAGCCACTTCTTGTTTTTTATCTTGCAGAACTTTTTTCTCTTCTTTGAGTTTGTCAGTTTGCAGTTTATCCATTTTTTTGGCTTCGTCTTCCATCTTCTGTTTGGTAGCAGGATCTTTTTCTTTATCCTTTACCGTTTTGTTGACGTCTTTTTCTAACTCATCTGTTGTCAGGTCTTTGCCATTATCTTTTAAGATATTTCCTTCGATTGGAATGATGATCTGGGTTTTGCCTGGCCAATTTCTATAAACAGTATCAATTCCTAATTTGTCACCGGATGTAGCAGTAATGACCCCTTCTGTATATTTTTTAGTAAAAAATTTAGAATCTTTTCTATGGGTTGCGTTGTAATAGAGGATGTACTGCGCCAAGGTCTCTGCATTTCCTGCTCTGTATTGGAAAGAGTTTTCCACATAAGCGGCAATGATCCTCGCAATCGAATTGATATGATCAAAACTTTGCGAATCAGAAAGAGAAAGGATGTCAGCTCCGAGTTTTCCATCAGCACCAGGAAGCACTCTTTGAATTTTCACTCCATCCACAGTGGCTGTATTTTCTTTTGCCAAGGTTTCGGCAAGTTTACGGCCGATTTCGGTATTTTCTTGGATAATGTCATCAGATGCCTTACGTAAGGAGCGGTTGATGAATTCTATTTTTTTGGATCCCTTGATTTCGGACTCACCGAGTGGGGCTTTGGACTGGGCTGTCAGCGAAAGACTGACGATAGTTAGACAAATGATCAAGTAACGAGAAATTCTCATTGTTTCCTCACGAAAAATGGGTTCTGGGATGCCCACAAGATTAACAACCTTTCCGATTCTGCAAAGCAAGTTTTAGAATAAAAATCTATTTACCGGCGGGTGGTTCTTCAAAATTCTGTGGGAGAATGCCAACGTTTACACAGAGAGTCTTCAATTTTAATGCCGGCCCCGCCATGTTGCCTACGGAAGTCATGGAAGAGGCGCAAGTAGAGTTCCTAAATTACAAAGGAACAGGAATGTCCATTATGGAAATGAGCCACAGAGGCAAAATTTTCCAATCCGTTTTAGATGAATCCATCTCTGATTTACGTGATCTTTTGGACTTACCTTCACGTTATGCGGTTGTGTATTTCCCCGGTGGCGCGACTTTACAATTTTCTGCCATTCCTTTTAATTATCTAAAAGCGGGAGAATCGGCTGATTTCGCACAAACTGGTGTTTGGGCCAAAAAAGCCTATGAAGAAGCAAAGAAATTTTATCCCAATGTGAAATCTATTTTTAATGGAGCAGATTCCAAATATATGGAACTCCCCACCATTACAGATAGTATCGTAAATGAGGGAGCCAAATATGTTTATATCACTTCTAATAATACCATCTATGGAACACGGTACAAAACTTTCCCTAAGCTAAAAAAAGCGCCGCTATTCGCAGATATGACAAGCGAACTTCTTAGCCGAAAACTTCCCATAGAAGACTTCTCTGTGATCTTTGCAGGTGCTCAAAAAAACATTGGGCCATCCGGACTCACACTTGTCATTTACGACAAAGAGAAATTACCCACAGTTGACCATCCAATTCCCAATCTAATGAATTTTGCATTAATGGAAAAAAATGGGTCTTTGTACAACACTCCACCCACGTATTCCATCTATATTGCCGGTCTTGTTTTTAAATACTTAAAACGACACGGTGGTTTGGAAGTGATGGAAACCATAAACGAAAGAAAAGCAAAAAAACTCTATGACGCCTTAGATGCTTCTTCTCTATTTTATGCACCAGTCCCAGAAGAGTTTCGTTCTGCCATGAATGTTGTATTCAGAAGCCATGACGAAAGTATCGATTCCAAATTCCTCACTCTTGCCGAAGAACAAGGGTTTGCTGGATTAAAAGGATATCGTGATATGGGTGGATTTAGAGCCAGTATCTACAATGCAATGCCAGAGGAAGGTGTGGATGCACTCATTTCCTTTATCAAAGAATTCGAAAGGACCAATGGGTAAAATTCAGAAACTCTATTTAGTTTTCCTTCTTGTTTTTTCCTATTCTCTTTCTGCGCATTCACTTTGGATCCCAGAAGGAAATTTAGGTTGGAAGGAAGCTAAAGACTGTTATTTGCCTTTAAAAAAAGAAATTCCTCCGGGTGCGATTAGTCCGAATTTACTCAATTTGGATCGGATCAAAATGGGAGAATATGCTAAGGAATCGGCAATGCTCCGCCTAAACTCCCTTGATTGTTTTAGAGATAAAGTGGGAAACTTATCTTTAGAAAATACAGGAACAGAAAATTTAGGTGAGTATTTCACACCTTCCCTACTTTCCGAAAAACAATGGGAAGAAACATTTTTCTCTTACGAATGGAGAATTCTACTTTCCGATTCAAGACAGTACCCACTCACACCCGCCGAAATAAATACCGCCAAACAATGGTTTGAATCATATACAGAAATCAAAAAAGAAATTACAAACCTTTCCATAGAATACCTTTCAGAAAAAAATCCAAAAAACAAATATGATCGTTATTTGGATTTATTCACCGGATATTATGGAAGTTTACTGAGAGAACGAGATAAGTTTTTACTTTCGATCTCCATAGAGTCCTACAAGTCATACACCGATGCCCTAAAACAGAGAAAGGAGAATGCAGAATGAAAGAAAAAATTGGAATCGCTTCTGACCACGGAGGGTTCGCCCTCAAAGAATTCCTCAGGAAAAGTCTCGAGGAAACTTACGAAATTGTCGATTACGGTACTAAGAGCGAAGAGTCCGTCGACTATCCCACCATCATTGGAGATGCCTGCCGAAAGGTCCTTTCCGGTGAAGTTCCCAGACTCATCGCCCTTTGCGGAACAGGCATTGGAGCCTCCATTGCTGCCAACCGTTTCAAAGGCATTCGAGCGGCCCTTTGCCATGATGAGTTTACGGCGGAGATGTCCAAACGCCATAACAATGCCAATGTACTCGTTTTAGGGGGAAGGGTTCTCGGAACAGATTTAGCGCAGAGAATCGTAAAAAAATGGATAGAAACAGAATTCGAAGGTGGACGGCACCAAAAACGATTGGGACTGATCGAAGAACAGTCGTAATCTTACTCTTTTTTTGGGGCCTACCCTTACTCGGATGGGAAGTCCCAAAAAAGGAAATTCTAAACCTCAGCCTCTGGAAAAAAACAGGTGTGGTTCAAAATTCGGAACCAGGTAAAAAGAACTATTTAAAACCGAAAGAAAATACCCCCAAACACGGCGAACTCTTCTTTGACTTTGAAGGAGAAGTGAGAGAACCCCAAATCACGGAAGCTGGATTCCCATTCAAATCCAAATCCATCTCTGTTGTTTCCTCTTCCTATTTAACTGATGACCAAACTTATTTTTTTGGAAAAAGATCCGCCTATTTTTCCGGTCGTAGAAATCAAATCCATCTTTCTGTATCGGGAAATTCTCTTTTCGGAACCCATCCCGATCCCTTTACCATCTCCATTCCAGTACGATTAGGAGAACAAGGGGCGGGTTCCGTGATTTTGGACCGAACCGTATTTGTGAAAGGAAAAAAATATGGCATCGTACTCGAGTTAAACGAAAGTAAACCAACGCTATATGTAAACAACCTTCTTCAAAAAACAGAAGGCCGCACCACAAGTTTTGTTTTGGAGTCATCCGTAAAAATCAAAAGAAAAACCTGGGAAGTGATCTCACTTTATTTTGATACACTCAACCATAAATACATCATGTACCAAAATGGAATCGAAACCGCGGAGTATGAAAACCAAAAAGAAGATACCATCGGATTTGGATTTCCTGAAAACGACTCCACCCCTCTAATACTCGGAAAATCATTTTATGGAAACTTAGATGGATTTCATATCCACAAAGGGGAACCAGAAGTGGAATACACTAAGTTCGAATCAGTTCGTTATGATGATGAAACTAAAATAGGATATATGGAAGGGAGCACGGCCCTCTCTCCTGTTTTAGAAACAAATTTCAGTAACTCCTCACTGACTCGTATTCACTGGAATATAGAACAACCAAAAGATACAATGCTCGAACTATACTTCCGAGGGAAAAACGAGAAGTTTGTAGATGCCAACCAGAATCTACCTTGGACCAGGATCAAATCACTAGACAAAGAACTTCCTAAAAACAAATTCAAATATTACCAATGGAAATTATGGTTTCGGCCAGATCCCTTGGGAAAATCCGTACCCAACATTCAATCCTTATCTTTCGAATATACAGAACAAACTCCACCCGATGTCCCTACTCGTTTTCGTTTGGAAACGAGTCCAACCCAAGAAGGGCCCATTTGTTTTTTATGGAATTCCAATCACGAAAAAGAAGTTCAAAATGGTGGTGGTTATATCATCCATTATGGACTCACTCCTAGCAGAATGTTAGGTTCTGTTTTTATTAAAAAGGACAAAGCAGGTAGTTTCGGAAAAATTGATGGAACAGAAGAAAACAGTAGTTTTAGAAACAAACGTTTTTGTATAAACGAAGAAACTCTCGTGAACAATATTTATATTCCAGAAGGAGAGTTAGGAACAGAAGAATTCAGGCCAATTGCCGACCAAGTAGATATCTCAAGAAAAGAAAAAAGAGGTCTTCTTTTCCAACCAGGTTTAACTTATTACTTTAGAATTTCAGCTTACAATCGTTATCTGAATGAATGGGACTCAAAGGATCAAAAAAGTCAACTTTCCCCTCCGATTTCATTTAGTTTCCCCAAAGAAGTTTCGAACCTTAAGTAAAGGAAGGGAGGTCACCTCCCTTTCCGAATCCACAAAAACCATATCCATTCCTTCTTTGAGTGCAATTGCCATTTCTAGATCACAAGATTCGGAAACAAAAAGTTGAGTTCGGATACTTTCTGTATCCAAATCAAAAATTGAATCCGTTAAATCTTCAATGAGAGAAAGGATTTGTTTTTTCTTAGAAACTTCAATGTCTCCCAAAAGTTGAAACAATAAATAAACAGATACAGAAGAAGTAAAAAATCTTTCGTGAGAATCCAAAGCCTCAAACAAAAGTTTTTGAATTTTTGACTTTCGAGAAGAACGAACGAGAGCAAATAAAACAGAAGAAGTCAAATAGAGTTTCAATCCAGTAACTCCGTCAAAGTAAGAAGTGCTTTTCTTCTCACAAGTTCCGACTTTTGGATGATTTCATTTTTAAGAGCCATACGGATGAGTTCTGCGGCGGAAATTCCTCTCCTGGATGCTTCGTTTTTTAGTAAAACCTGTTCCTCTTCAGAAAGTAGGATTTGAAACCTTTTATCAATTTTTGCCATTAATCTTCTTCTTCTAATTCTTTTTCGGCTTTTTCAAATTTGCGCCAATATAAATTGGCATCTTGCCATTGCCCGAGAGATTCATAAAGGGATGCAATATTATAATATGATTCGGTCAAACGGTAGTCTAACTTCACCGCCTTTTGAAATAATTTAATCGACTTTTCTTTGTTATCCGAATACCATTCGCTAAAAGCCCAAAGATAATACCAACGACCTAAATTCGGATCTCTGGGACGAACTTTTTCCAAATGCAAAACATTTTCCTGAAAAAGTTTTGAGGAAAGATTATAGTTCTTTTGAATGAGTTTTGTTTTATTAATTCTATCTTCTGCCGGTTCTTCTGGCTTAGGAACAGATAAATCATTTCTGTATAATAGTGCTTTTGCGTAGAGTAATTTGAAATACAATTCGTTTTGGCTTAGTTCCAAATACCGCTCTAAATAGGGAATGGAACTTGTTTCTTCATCTACTTTGTGAAGACTGTAAATCTGTTTCCTAAGCGCTGTTGTTTCTTCTTTTTTTTTACTTCCACCAGCCGAAATCATCTGGAAGGATAAGAGAAAAATAAAAACAAATTTAAAAGTATAAATAGAAGTTTTGTCCATCTTCTGGAAATTTCATCGATTTGATTTCATGGCGAAAGGGTAACTCTTGCAATCTTTGGATTACAGAAAGATACAAATCTTTTGCCGTTACAATCAACATAGAATTGGGTGATGTTTCTATCAACCTGTCTTTACTTTCCAAAGAAGATTGAATGGATTCCACAAAATGCCTTTTGGAACGTTCCCACTCTTCGGAAGGCTGGTATTCTGGCCACTGGATTCTCAGAACCGATGTGGATCTTTTCCCACCAAAGGTGGCTTGCATAAAAGACCGAATCATCCACGACAAACTATCTCTTAAAAATTCAGGTTTTCGTTCTTCCTTTTCTACAAGGACATGCAGGGCGGGAATCACTTGACGGAGTTTTTCTTGGATCATTCGTTTATGAGAATCCAAAAACTTTGTTCTTTCTTCTTTGTTTAGTAAAACAAGAAAGATCCCTGGAAATCCAATGGATTCCATATGAAAAGCAATGATGGCTTCTGTTTGTAATAAAATTTCCCAAGAAAACTTTTTTGCAATGAAACGATCCAACCGCACCGAATCGTCTACATCTAAAAGTGCAAAACCATTTTCGTCAAAAGGCAAATAAGGATCATGGTGTAAAAAAATCAAATTAGAACGGGTGTTATAGTCAAGGCCCGAAGAAATTTGATTGTGAAAAGAACCAAGAGAATCATTTAAAAAAAGATAAGAAAATCTTGGAGATCCAAGCCTTGCAATAAAGTTCTTTGTATAACCGACAATCCCATCATAAGAGATTTCATTCTCTCTATAAATTTTATCGAGTAAAGCATACTCCACTCGTTTTTCTTCCGGAATTGCTGATAAACCATTTTCTGGATTTGACTCTGGTGATTTGATTTCTCCTTTTTTAGTAACGGAATGGACAAGTTTCTCTAACTCAGGATTAAAAATAGTTTCACGTTTCTTCTGTACTGCATCCAAAATCGCAACACGTCTCCAAGTGGCTGGAGGTAAAATTTTAAAGTTCGTTTTTTTCACAGGATTAGGAAAGTTTATAACAGGTTCCCGTTTTGTTTCAATTCCTTCTTTGTGAGAGGGAGTTTTTTTTATCTCAATCACTACTTGTGGTGATTCGTCACTCACTAAAGGGGATTCCCCTAATATCTCAGAATGTTTTTCGCCCCATTTCCGTTTGATGGAAGCCCACAAAACAAAAAAGATCCAAGGCCCAATGAATAAATATCCAAAACTTAATAAATACGGAGGAAAAGAAGAGTAACGATATATGGATAAACCTGATAAAAATCCAGGTTTCCCTTGTTCTTTAGAAATATAATAAGAATGAAATTTATGATGTAAAAATCCTACAGATTGTTTACTAGACTCCAAATGTACAAAATGGGAAGAATCATTCCCCTTCCAAGCACGTGGGTTGAAGGTCACTTGTTCCTTACTTTTGTTATCTGATAATTTTGCAGACACAACAGGAAAATAAAATTCATCTCTATCTTTTTCTTTTTTGGCCTGTAAAAGATTGGAATCAAGAACTGCAACGAGAATCGAAACATTTGTATCTTTCGAATTTTTTTTGGGAATTAAATATACTAAATCAAACTCTGATTCCAGTAAAACAGAAACAGGATGGCTTTCAATCTTTTCAAACAAACCAAAAATTTCTGTTCCAAATCGATTTTGAATGGCCTGAACATCAGAATTCCCCTTCTTCCAAAGATAAAGTTCGGAAACAATCCTTTCGGTTTCCCCAAGGCCTCCCCCTTCACCCAAACCTTCTCTCTGCAGATTTTTCTCTAAAACAGAAAGAGTTTCTTCAAACTGGATTAATCGATGTTTGGCCCATGGTTTGTAATAACGATAATCAGGAAATAATTCAAAGCTCTTTTGATAAAACAAAAGCAAAATCAAATAAACGATCACGGGGAAAAGGATTCTACGTTTGAATTGGTATCCTTGTGTATGAATGACCATCCAGATAAAACGGATGTAAAAAAGACCGGTAAAGGTAACAAGAAAAAGGATAAAACAACCGAACCTGATTTCATCAATCTCTGTATTTGTTTGTTTTAACAAATATACAGAAAAATGATCCGTCGTTTCTAAAATCAGTTTTGAATTTTCACCATCTAACTTCCATGTGATGATTTGTCCATCTTTCCCAGAAAATAATCCAAGAAGTTGATTTGCTTCCAAATCTCCAGTGAGAACAGATTCATCATTTGTATATAGAATTTTCTGTGTTTTTGGATCAAAGGCCCAGTAAAGATATCCATATTCCAAATTAGCATTTTGAATTTGTTTTGGTAAGGAAGGTCCAGGTGGGAACTGGGCAAAGAATTTCCCAGTTAAGTCCCTATACACATAATCACCGTTAGATAGTTTTTTAAGTTTTCCTTCTAAAAGACCGGAAGGATCTTGCCTAAGTTCTTCTTGGAAAATTTCATTTGTTTCGTTTGTGCTATGAATGAGCCTTAAAGAATCATCATACAATCTTACATAACTAAATCCAAGTGTTTGTTTGATCCGGTTTGTGACCTGTGCGGCCCGGTAAGGTAGAGCGGATTCTCGAAAAAAGAACTCAAGTGTGTTTAAATGTTCTTTTGTTTTGTCTTCGTCAAAACGAACGAGAGCCGATAAAAGATTGGTTTTCATTTTAAGGGGACGAATCCACTCAAAATAACCAAATAAAACGGAAGTCACGAGAAGCGAAACCACTAGGTATCCAAAAAGAATAGACAGGTTTCCGAATTTCCGTTTCATCATTCTAATTATCGGGTTCTCATTGGCAAAAACCAATCGGTCTAAGGAAAGGAATGATTTTTTATGTATTTTTAGATGGGGTGGGGATTGCAGACTACGATCCGAAATCCAATCCATTCAGCCGTTTTGCCAAAGGGTTTTTAGCTCCCGTTGGGGGAATTCCGCAGGCTGATGCAGACCTTCCTCCTCTATCCTCGACCTTACATTACATTAAAACAGATGCACATATGGGCATTCCAGGCCTCCCTCAGTCTGCCACTGGGCAAACAGCTCTATGGACGGGAATTCCAGGACCCAAGGTTCTGGAACGCCATGTCAGTGGATTTCCGACCATCACACTTCGCAAGATTATCGCTAAGTATTCTCTCATCAAAGTGCTAAATGAAAATGGTCACTTAAGTGATTTTTTAAATTGTTTTTCCCCACCTTATCTCAAACACGTAGAAGAAAAACCAAAACTAGTTTCTGCTTCCACCTTAGTCCAGTTAGCAAGTGGCCGCCCACTGAAAAACTTTGATGACCTGCAAAATGGTCGAGGTCTTTATATGGACCTAACTCATGAAATCATGGCGACTATGGGAATTGATATGTTAAAACCAGGAGATCCTCTTCTTAAAAGGAGAGACCCTTACAAAGTTGGAAAAGAATCTATCTCTCGGTTTGCGAATTATCATTTGGCTTTGTATGAATATTTTCTCACAGACAAAGTTGGACATGCAATGGACTGGGAAAAAGCAGAACATATCATTCAAAACTTGGAAGGATTTTTTCGTGGAATTTTAGAAAGTATAGATCCCGAAAAAGATTTACTCATTGTTTCGAGTGATCATGGGAATATGGAAGACTTAAGCCAGAAGAACCATACGGAAAACCCGGCGGCCACCATCCTGTATGGAAAGGATGCTGACCGCTTCGCTGAAAATATACATTCGCTTGCTGATATTGTTCCCGAAATTTATAAAACTTTCGGAATGGAGGAAGCCCTCCACAACACCCAAACGAATGAATTTCTAATTAAGTCCGACTAAAATTCTAAATCACTTCCTGAATCCGGTTTGTTTGAAACCGAATTTGATTTCGGTGAGTTTGAATCAGACGTTACATCTGAATCATCAAGATCATTGTGGTCAGTAAACTGATCGAGTGATTCTTTTTTCCATGCAATCGCCTTGTCGGTAATCTGGTTTTTAGGGTATTTATCTACAATGGTCTGAAATATTCCTGCTGCTTTTTCAAACTTCCCTTGTCTGAAATAAATGGTCCCTTTTTTGTATAATGCCGCTTGGTCGAGCGAATAATCGCTGTTATTGAGTGCCTTATTGATATAAGTGAGTGATTCAACCTGTTTTCCCATGGCATCATAGGAAAGTGCAATGTAATACAAAGACTCTTCTTCTTTTTTAGGAGTTGGATTAACACTGATTACTTTTTGAAAAAGTTCGATTGCTTTTCCGTATTGTTTTTTAGTGTAATTTTCCTTTGCATCTTTTAACACAGAATCCTTATACTCACCCACTACTTTTTCATCAGCACCAGCCAATTGATCTGCAGTTTCAATGTATTCGTCAAATACATCAAATGATGCCCAATCCTTCCCTAGTTTACGGAGTGACCTACCCCAACCGATTCTAGACTCCGTATTATTAGGATCTTCTTGCAAAGCCAAAGTATAATTTTTACGTGCTGTTTCAAAATGTCCTGTTTTATAATAAAAATCGCCGAGCGCTAAAAAGGATTTAGATCTTAGTTTATTATCAGAACTTAATTGCAAAACTGATTCTAAATGGGCCTTTCCTTCCGACTCATTTCCAATTTTTAAGAGTAAGTTACCGAGAGAATAACTCAAACGTTCTTTTTCATCTTGTTTTAAGTTAGAATTCTTTTTTAAGTCTTTGTAAATATCAAGAGCAGGATAAAAATCGGAGTTCTTTTCTAGAGCTCTGGCTTGGTTGTATTTGATTTGGAACTCATACTTTTCCAATCCTCGTTTTCCAGCTAACTCAGAGAAAATGGAAATTGCTTTCTCCTTACTTTGTGGATTGGATTGTTTTAGGTATTCTTCCCCTTCCGCAATTTTCTCTAAAATAGCCTGAGACTGGTCTTCTTTGGCGGAAATATTCGTTTGGTAGTATGCAGTCGAAAGACCTGCAACTATAAACAAAAAACCTGCTAAACTAACAATGATTCGATTCATAAATTTCCTCTACCCGCCTGACTCAAAGTCTGATTCGTCCAAAATTCCACACGGGACGGAGAATAAGACTTAGTTTCCTTCTTTAAAAAACATTTTAAGGCTTTTTTTGTATCACCAGTTTTTAATGCACTTACACCGAGAAAAAACATCGCTTTTCCTCGTAAGTACGAATTGGATTCATTCTTTAAATACTCTTCTAACCGATATACGGCGGTTTCGTATTTTTTTCTAATGACTGTTTCTTTGATGATTTGATTCAGATCCGTTTGACCTAAATCATAGTTAACCGTAGCCGATGGTTCTTCTTTAAAATCATTCACTTGGTCAGAATTCTCTTTCGGTGGGAAACTATCTGCTGGGACAACAGTATGTTCATTTTTATAAACTTCTGTTTTTTCTGGTTCTTTTTTCGGATGAGACTCCGCCACTACATTTGGTTCTTCTGGTGGAGGATTGTCTTTTGAAAAATCATATTTAAAATAAGAAACATTTTCTCTTAAATGATAATCTTCAGGAATTCCATTGGATTTGGCTGTGACTCCAAAATAGAGTTCATCAATTTCTTTTAATTCTTTGATAAAAAAATTTGTTTTTGGATGTACGACTGTTGCCACTTTCACAACCGAACCTTGCCCAAAGGAAGCAGCACCTTGGTTCAAAGGTTTTACGGATGCATATAAACTATATACAGTTGTTTCATCTGCAGCTTCAGGACTAATCCAACTAATCACTGCCCCTTTCCCCACACGTTCATATCCAAGGCCTCGAACATGCAGCACTCCACCTAAATCAGTTCGAGTATCATTAGAAGCCACTTCTTGTTTTGGTTTTTTAGGAGCTTCTTCTACAATCACTTCTGCATTATTTTTTTCTGTTTGTTTGATGTAAAACACGCGTAAAGTAGACTTTTTGTCTTCCAAAGGAAGTGTTTCTTCCCCACCCGTCTGTTTCACAGAAACTCCGTAATACAAAGTTTGTGATTTGTCTAAATCTTGATCTAAAAACGTATTTACTGGGTGAGTGAGTTCTGCTAGTTTTTCCGCTTTTTGCATGAGTGGCAAACTAGTCAGAGGAGAATTGGAACGGTAAACAGTATATAGAGTTCTCCCCGCAGTAGCACCGTTTGGTGGTGTCCAGTTCAGACGTACGAACTTTCTTTCAATATTTGCGGTAATTCCGGAAACTCCCCCAACCATAGAATGAATTCCCGCATCCGCAGGAAAGGCAGGGAAATCAGGATTTTGTCCCACAACAGGAGTTCCATTTTCTTCGGCTATATGAATGGGAACCACAGTATAGTTTTGATTGGAAAAAAGTTTTACCTCTCTACGACGAACGTCCGTTACCATAACAATCGCGTAGTAATAGGTTCCAGGTTTTAAATTATAATCAAAATAAACACGGGTAGCATTAGAACCATTTGCTTTATAACGACCAAGTGAGTCAGCGATGTATAACTTTTCTGGGCTGTCGATCATCACCGAAGACCTAGCCACAATGATTTCTCCCTCTTGTTTGGGCGGATCCCAATCCAAACGAATCGATTTTTTATCTGGTAGAAGGTTTGCATGGATTGCCTTTGCTATCGTTGGGTAACGACTTTCCTCAAACCCAGAATCACCTGAAACCGGGAAAAAAGAAAATAGCAATACGACCATCCAAAGTTGAATCGAGAACTTCATACTTAGATTTTCGGTGGTAAAGGTCTCCTAATTGAATTTTTCGTTTGTACTTTCCTCGCTTTTCTGTAAGAATTGTCATTATGTCCGAAACGGAATATTACCGTTCCCAAAGTTACCAGGAATACCTACTTTCCAGCCATAGGAGAGAGGTTTGTCCACCGGAAGATGTGTACGCATTTTTCAACTGGAAAGGTTTAAATAACTTAGTCGACTTTGGAAGTGGGCTTGGATTCTACTTCAATGAATTCAGAAAATGGTTTCCCCATGTTTGGATCTGGGCGGCCGAATGCCAACAAGAGATCATTGATATGATCCTTCGTCGGAAACTGATGGAAGGGATCGAACAACTCACCCCTTTTCATATGGACCAGTCCGACCACCCCCTGCTTCCTGAATGGGTACCCGTCCCAGAAATTATTTTTGCTTCCCTATCATTATCTACCTTCCCAAACCCTGGTTTGGCGATGGATGGTCTCATCCGGTCTATGAAATCGGGAGGACGACTCTTCATCATCGACTGGTCAAAAACAGAATCTGGTTTTGGACCCAAAATCAATGAAAAGATATCCATGGATAAAATGAAATTTCTAGCAGAAGAATACAAATTGGAAGTCACCAAATCGGGTAGAATTTCAGAACATTTTTATGGAATGGAAGTAAAAGCCAGTTCCAGTTTTATCTATGGATATTATGATCTCAAAGAAGAAGAAGATGATGATTCCACTGTCTTCAAACAATAAATAGAACCAAATCATTCAAATAAAACACTCTACTATCAATGTGGAGTGAAGAACAAAAATCTATCATCCATTCCCATCACCAGATCAAACAGGTGATTGCGGGCGCAGGATCGGGGAAAACTGCGACGATGATTGGACTACTCCAAGAAAGGGAAAAGGATAAAACCTTCCTTCCCGAAAGCACGGTCATTGTCACTTTTACCAAAAAAGCAACAAAAGAATTCAAGGAACGGTGTGAGAAAAATAATCTCTCACCTAAGTATCATATCTCCACATTTCACGCGTTTTGTTATCATATCCTAAAAAATTATGATCCTTCTAAAAACTGGTCCAAGTATAAACTTCTAGGTGAATCAAAAAAATGGGAGATTTCAAAGGAGATTTTATTTCCTCTCCGGTATGAAATCGGAGGGCTTCCTTTTCCCATTCTATTCAAAAATAATGGAAACTATTTTAGAGAATTATCATCAGTAGGTTATGAATCTTTTTTAACAAATTTTAAGTCCTGGAAAAACAAAAACCATTACTTTGAGTTTGATGATTTGATTTCTGACTTCCTTAACTTTTTAGATACAAAAGAAGCTGATCTAGTCAAAGAAAAATGGAAATCCCTGATCATTGATGAGTTTCAAGATACGGACGAAATCCAACTCCAAATCATCAAAAAAATGAATTTTCATTCGATCACCGTTGTAGGTGATGATTGGCAGGCTATCTATGGATTTCGTGGGGCAACACCCAAACCATTTTTAGATTTTCATAAACATTTCCCTGGAGTGGTTCCATACTTTCTATCCACTAACTACCGTTCTAAGGATTCTATCATCCAAGCCTCTCTACTTCCATTAAAACCCAACAAAGACAAAATTCCAAAACAGGTTCAAACTTTCCGTAAAGAAAAGGGAATCTTTTCCATTGAACGAATCAAAGAAACAGAAACAAAGCCAATGGCAATTTGGAAGGAATGGTACAAAAAAGACCCAAATACAATCGTACTCACAAGAAGTAATTTCAGAAAAAAAGAATGGATCGATGCTGGTTTGCCTAAGGAACAAGTGATGACAATCCACAGTGCCAAGGGTTTGGAATTTACGACTGTCATCCTAGATTTGGTTCTGGGTTGGAGTGAGGATGGAGAAACGATCAACGAGGCAGAAGAACGAAGGATCCTCTATGTCGGCCTTTCCAGAGCAAAAGACAATTTAGTTCTTTTAATCCCAGACAAAACCAAACCCGAACGCCTTGCCGATCGAATGAGTGCTGATTTTTCATTTAGGAACCGATTCAGAAATCGTACTTTACGGTGGACTCGGCTCTGGTGAAGTGGTTTTACCTTGGGGGATTAGCTCAGTTGGTTAGAGCGCTACCTTGACATGGTAGAGGTCACTGGTTCGAACCCAGTATCTCCCACCAAGCACGCAAAAAAAAATCTCCTTCACTGAATTCATTTTTTAACCATCACAAATAAAGTTTCGACTTGCATCTCTTCCCCATTGCCCTAAATTGCAAAGCGATGAAACCTAAGTTCCTTGCAGAAGAATTCCTTTTGGCATTGTATTTTCTCGTTTTTAGTATTATTTCCGGAGTCGTTTTATACTGGGGAGAAAACTCTGCCGGGATCAAACTTGCGACACTTACCCTCCTTTTCCATATTAGTTTTGTTGTGGTCTCTTTAAGTCTGCGGTGGCATACACCGTTTCGTATTTGGAAATTCCTCGTTCCTTTATCTATTTTTATGGTCATCCCCGATTGGTTCCTATCTAGCGTATTACAATCATTAGTATTCCCAGAAGATGGATTATTTAAAA
This sequence comes from Leptospira brenneri, assembly GCF_002812125.1. Lineage (NCBI taxonomy): Bacteria > Pseudomonadati > Spirochaetota > Leptospiria > Leptospirales > Leptospiraceae > Leptospira > Leptospira brenneri. The sequence continues at coordinate 220,689 of NZ_NPDQ01000005.1, read as the reverse complement.
TAGGAACTGTTTCCGGTTATATGGCCGGCCTTTGGGTCATTCCGTTATTTCTCTGTGTTTATACAGGAATCAAGTTAGAAGAGATGTCTGTTTCCATCATTGGAACGGGCCTTTGGGTTGGGATCACCGCTCTAGTGATTTTTGGAACTTCAGAGGCTACAATGTGGATTTTAGGATCTTGGTATCCACAAAACGTAAGGATGTGGGGACACGTCGCTTATTACGTATTAGTTCCTGAGATGATTTTAGGAATCACAACTTATCTTGCTTACCAAGGTTTTTCTTATTCTGCGTATATTGTACAAATCGCAATTGGATTTTTAGTGATGTTACTTTATTTAGGTAACTTATCTTTCTTTTACCTTCTCATTGAAAAAATATTCTAAACTAATTTTATCAATCGGAATTTCCCTTCTCCTAGTTTTGTTACTCGGAGAAGGGAAATTTCGTTTTGTTTACCAGAGTGATTCCGAAGAAATTCGGTATAAAAAATTTCATTGTTTGTATGGATTCTCGGAGATTCGCCTTTGCCCCAACAGAAACGAAACTTTCACGAGAAAAGATGGAAAAACTTGGGACATACAAACAAATCATAGGGGAGAAAGGATCCTTTCCGATGAAAAAGAGGACACAAACTTATGGATCATCGGTGACTCAATGGCAATGGGTTATGGTTTACCCACCAAGGAAACCTTAGCATTTTATCTAAAGACAAAGTATAACTTAAATGCTCGGGTGATTGCGGTAGATGCCATCGGCACCAATGGAATTTCTCGACTTTTAAAAGAAACTTTAACTGGAACGAAAGAAGAGAACCATCCTAAAAAAATCTTTTGGATTTGGAATCCCTCTGACTTTATTGATGACGAAAGAGAAAAAACCGGTCTCAAACGTTTTCTTTATCCCATCCACCACCTACTCAGCAGGTACTCTTATACTTACCGTTACTTTCTTCCCTCTCCACCGAACAATGTGTACACTTCGTACGGAACTCCCATACTTTATCCCAAAGAACATATCACTTATTCTAATTTATTTCAGTTTTTAAATGACCCGTCCATTTCCAAAGAGAAACTTTCCATCCTATTTAGCCTTGGGATGTCTAGAGAAGGGAAACCAGATACCAGTGATCCTAATTATGATGAGACAAAAAAATTCTTCATCCAAGAAGGAATGAACACGATCGACCTCAGAAAAAAAACAGAAGAACTGTTTAAAGAACAAAAACAAATTTATATTCCAGGGGATGGCCATCCGGGCCCTGCACTCGCAGAACTTTTTGCCGATGCCATCGCGAGTGAGTTCTTAAATTTACAATAGAAATGCTTGATTCCCAGCCCGAATTCTAAAGTTTAGAGGGATATGATTCAAAACTGGAAACGATGGGGAGCCATTGTCCTATTTTTCCCGTTGGCGTTACTTTCTTTGGAATTGATTTTACGCGCTTCCAATCCGCCTGCCTTAAGATACTACCGTGATGTCAAACTCCTCCATGCCTACCATCCTGAATATGGAGTGGCTTTAGAACCAAACGAAAGTCGTTTTGTACGCCACTATGCAGATTTATGGCAAGGTCAGTTCACCACCAATTCCCTTGGCCTTCGAGGCCTAGAAGAACCAGTTCCGGGAAAACCTAAACTTTTATGTCTAGGGGATAGTTTGGTGATGGGATTTGGAGTCTCCGATGAAGATACTTTTTGTTCTAGGCTTAACGGTCTGGAAGAAAATGGAGTCAAATTCCAAAGCCTCAATCTAGGTGTGGATGCCTATGGTTCTCTTGGTTCTTACAAACGACTCGAAGATATGTCTACACATATCGATAACATTCAAACAGTATTGTTCTTTATTTCACCAAATGATTTCACGATGCCTGATGAACTAAGAGCACAAGGAATCCTTCCAGATGATGAAAGTGATGCACTCCATGAAAACGACCCCGTTTGGAAAAAAAACTTTCGCATTCAATTTGAACTCACAAGAGTTTCTTATCTATTACAGGCTCTAAAACTTGCTTACGAACAAACAAAAGTCAAATTTGCTCAAACAAAATACTTAGTTTCAACAGACTCAGAACTTCTTTTATCGTCTCCACTTGTTTATTTGCGAGAAACATTCATCCTTCCCGTCAAACAACAGAAATGTGAGGAAACAGAAACATTCATCTGCCCCACTCCTCTTCAGAATTTAAGTGTGATCTGTTCTGATTCTCCCGTAGATCCAAATTCTCTTGAGCCCTTACCCGAAACTACAACGAGAGCTTATGATTTAATGATAAATCTATCCAAAGAAAAAGGATACAAATTTGTTCCTGTGATCCTCCCTATGCAGATCGAAGAAGTGTATTGCAGACAAATAGGAAAATTCAATGCACTTGGAAGTTATTCCATTCGTGCAAAAAGGTATCTAGATTCAAAAGGAATCAAAACTTTAGACATCCTCCCCTTTACAGACAAAATGTGTGGCCGTGAATTTACCCTAAATGGAAAAACAAAAAAAGCAGGAATCCAAGACTATTACATTCCTGGTGATGGCCACCTAACAAAATTAGGTAATTTATGGGCAGCCGAGTCCATAACAGAAGCTTTAAAGGAAATCAAATAATATGCTTTTTAATTCTGTTCACTATTTGATCTTTGCTCCCGTTGTTATCTTAGTTTATTTTTTGATCCCTAAAAGATTTCAAGGTCTTTGGTTATTCATTGTTAGTTTATACTTTTATGCAATTTTCAGAATTCCATTTCTCATTTTGCTCGTATTTTCTTTTGTAGTGACAAAACTTGCAGTCGATTACATGGACCAAACCTCTTCCAAACCAAAAAAAATCTTTTGGTTAAACGTTGCCGTTTGGAGTAACCTAAGTTTACTTTTTGTATTTAAGTATTTGGATTTTTCCATCACGGTATGGAACCAAACCTTTTCTTTGACACCTTGTGATCCTGAGTTTGTCCAAAAGTCTGGGATTCTACTTCCGATGGGGATTAGTTTTTTCACCTTACAAGCAGTATCCTATGCAGTCGATGTTTATAGAGGTGTCGTCGAAAGAGCAAAGTCCATTTTCCATTTCGGACTTTTTCTCGCATTTTTTCCCCAACTCGTAGCGGGTCCTATCTTACGTGCCAGTGATGTCCTCCACCAATTTTTAGATTCCAAAGATTTCACAAAAGAAAATCTAAAGCAGGGACTAAAACAACTCTTCTGGGGAATCTTCAAAAAAACTTTTATAGCCGATCCTGTTTCCTATGTGATCGATCCCATGTATGCCAATCCAACAGAATACAATTGGATTGCTATGTGGATGGCAGCTTTTCTTTTTGCAGTTCAAATCTATTGTGATTTTTCTGGTTACTCTGATATAGCCATTGGAACGGCAAGAATACTTGGTTTTCATATTCCAAAAAACTTTGATCGTCCTTTTTTGTCAGGTACACTCACCGAACTCTGGAGGCGTTGGCATATTTCCTTTAGTTCTTGGTTAAGAGATTATATATATATCACTCTTGGCGGAAACAGAAGAGGTCAAATTATGGCCTACGTCAATCTCTTCATTACAACATTTGTATCAGGAATCTGGCATGGTGCCGATTGGACTTTTGTTTTCTGGGGAACCTTACACTCATCAATGATGGTCATTGAAAAGTTTGTATTTCAATTTGAAACAATGCGTAATGCTTGGAACCGAGTGCCACGTGCCATCCAACCCATCTACCCTGTTGGCGTTTTTGTTTTGTCTTGTTTTTTCTTTCGAGCAAAAGCGACTCCAGAAGTCCCAACAGGTATGGGCATCGTCAAAATCATGTTAGAACGTGCTTTTACGGGAGCTGGTGGAATTTTTCCTCAAATGAGTGTGAGCCTAGTGATCTTAGTTGGATTTTTGTTTTTGGTTGATATTCTCCAAGATAGAAAGGAAGACAGATTTGCATTTATCACGGACAATCTTTACTTTTTAATTCCGACTTGTATCCTACTCTATATCACTTCCTTTATTATTTATAGTGTAACGGTTTCGAGTCCCTTCCTCTACTTTCAATTTTAAATAAAAAAGCCAGTAATCACTTACTGGCTTAATTGAATGAATCCAAAAAATATGATTAGAATTCTACTTTCGGAGCATTCTCAATCGCTTTTTCATCTTCTACTGTAAATGTTGCTTTAGCATCATAACCAAAAGCTTTTGCAGTAAGAACTGCAGGGAACTGACGAATGTAAACATTGAATTCTTTAGTAGCTTTGATAAATCTGTTTCTTGCTACAGTGATTCTATTTTCTGTTCCTTCCAATTGTGCCATTAAATCAGAGAAATGTTGGTCTGATTTTAATTGTGGATAGTTTTCTTGGATCATAAGAAGTCTTGATAAAGCAGAACCCAATTGTCCTTGCGCTTGGTCAAACTTCTTCAAACTTTCGGGATTGTTTACAAGTTCAGGAGTTGCTTGGATGGAACCAATTTTTGCCCTTGCTTCTGCAATGTTTGTCATAATCTCTTTTTCTTGGTTGGCAAATCCTTTTACGGCTGAAACCAAATTGGGAACTAGATCAGATCTTCTTTTGTATTGGTTGAGAACTTCTGCCCAAGAAGCAGTCACTTCTTCATCCAACTCTTGGATGCGGTTATAACCGCAGTTGGTTAAAACGGTTGCCATTAAGGAAACCAAAAAAACGATTCGAAACATTCTTGTCATGGTGATTGTATACCCAACCATTAGTCGGTCTGCAACACCAATTTGTTAAAAAAATTAATATCGAAACGGTTTTATGGCCTTAATCCATCGGCTCTCCGATTGGTTCAAGTATTCCTTTAGGTCAGAATCGGAAACATTGCTGTTTAAATAGTCAAGAAGCACAGTGTCACCAGCGAGAAGCTCAATTGCTGGTCGATCTGAACGAAACTCATACACTCCTTTTAAGTATTCAAATTCGTTAGGAAATAATTCTTTTAGTTGTTTTAAGAAGAACAATGTAAAATACAAAGAGTGAAACTGTTTGGGTTTTACAACCATAAGCTGGTATCCTTCACAAATGGTACCAGCGTATTTATGAAAGGTAGGCAAAAATCGCAAATTTCGTAAATAAAAAAGCCCTGGTTGGTGAGAAGCCATCCTTTTATCTAATTCCTCTTTAGCATCTCCTAATAAATAAGGAGCCCCAAAAGTTTCAAAAGGTTTAGTTGTCCCTCTTCCTTCCGATAAATTAGTTCCTTCCAAGAGACACATCCCTGGATACACCAAACAAGTATTTTGTGTTGGGATATTGGGAGAAGGAGGTATCCATTCAAAGGAAGAAACTGACTTAGGATGAAATACACCCACCGGTACAACGACAACATCAACTTTCAAATGGAACGTTTCATTATAATACGATAATAATTCTCCTGGTGTGAGTCCATGCCGGTGTAAAACAGAAGGAACCCCAACAAAGGATTCAAATTCTTTTTGGAGAGGAGAACCTTCTACTTTTCTCCCAATCGGATTAGGCGAATCTATGACCAAAAAAATAGGAGCTTTCCCTGTTTCTTTTTTTAAACGAGAAATCTCAGAAAGGATATAATATGCAGTTGTTAAAAAAGTATAATAACGAGAACCAACATCCTTAATATCAATGATCACCACATCTACATTCGTCAAATTTTCTCTCGGTGGAACAAGACTTGATTCTTCTTTTCCATAGAGATTTATAATTTGCATATTGCCAAAAAGATATTTTAGTTCATCACCACTAACTTGATCTTGTAGTTCAGCAAAGAGTCCGTGTTCGGGTAAAAAAATCGTTTTTAAATCAAAAATTTCAGCATAAGTTTGGAAATGATATTTTCTAGCAAAACCAAAGGCACTTTGGTTTGTAAGAATGGTTGCCTTAAGTCCACTTAACTTATTTATATTTTTAAAAAATTTCATTTTGTTTTTCGGATATCTTCTTTGTTTGCCAGAGCGAGTTCCCAAACTTTACGGATTTTGTCCTCATCAAAAGAATCGTCCGAAGCCAACAATTCGCGAAACTCCGATAACTCTTTGATAAAATCATCAATTGAGTTACGTAAGAAACTTTTGTTTTCTTTAAAGATAGAAATCCACATATCGGGATTAGAACCAGCAATCCTAGACATATCCCGAAATCCACCACCAGTAATTGGTTTAGAGATTCCCATCACTTCTTTTTTTGTAACAGGATTTTCTCCAGCAACATTAACCAGTAGAGTCGAAACCACATGTGGCAAATGGGAAAGATAAGCCAAAGTTTCATCATGTGATTTGGAATCCATTTCCATAGTCCAAGAACCAATTTTTTCCCAAAACTCACGAACCCAATCCAAACTCAAGTTAGATGAAAACTTAGGAGGAGTTAGAATACAGAGTTTATCCACATAAAGATCTGGAACGGCAGCTTCCGGCCCTACTTGCTCGGAACCACACATCGGATGTGTAGAAATATAATGATGAGTGACATTTGTATAATGAGATTCCACTGCAGAAACAATTGTTTCTTTTGTGGATCCTAAATCGATAAAGATTGTGTTTCCAGATTTAGGAAGTGTAGGAATGATTTTTAGGATAGATTCTACAGGAGTGCTAAATACAACCAAATCATAGTTAGACCACTCAGGTGAACCCATTTCATTTTGTAAAAAAACTTTGTGAGCCAGATTTTTAGTTAGAATTGTCTTTTTACTTTTTTCAGAACGAACTACCGCTGTGATTTCCGCATCCGAAAATTTTCCACGGATGGAAAGGGCAAGGGAACCACCCATAAGTCCCATCCCATAAATCAAAACTCTGGTTAGATTCATGTAGGAAAAGATCCAGCAGTTGGATACGAGCCTAAAAGTTTAAACAAAGTACACTGCGATTTAACTTTTTCTAATAGTTCTGCAATTTTTGGATCATCTTTATGGCCAATGAAATCTATAAAAAAATGATATTCCCATAGATTTCGTTTGAGTGGTCTTGATTCAATCTTTGTGAGATTTACCGGCACATCGTTAAAGGTTTTTAAAATAGCAAACAAAGATCCCGTTTGGTTGGGAATGGAAAATACAACGGATGTTTTATCTTCTTTTGTTTGTGGTGATAGTGTTTTTCCAATTACTAGAAACCGAGTTGTGTTTCCTGAGTAATCCTCAATCCCTTCCGCAATCACATTTAAATTATAAATTTCACCAGCAATTTTGGAAGCGATAGCCAACCCGTCTTTCCTTTCCGAAACTAACTTGGCTGCCATTGCCGTTGAAGAAGTATCAACAACTTCTGCATTTGGAAGGTTCGCAGAAATCCAATTGCGACACTGTTCATTTCCAATCCGGATTCCATAAATTTTTTTGACTGCAGAAAGATCAGTTTCAAATCCAAGTAAAGAAAAAGATATCCTTTGGTATAACTCTGAATATACGACAAGGTCTGTTTCCAAAAACATATCCAAAGTGGAACTGACTTGCCCTTCTGTGGAATTTTCAACAGGAACAACACCATAATCCAACTTCCCTTCCTCTACCATACGAAATACATCGGGGATAGAAGTCTGTGGAACTGCTTCAATGGAAATTCCAAATTTGGAACGAAGGGCTGAATGAGAAAAACTTCCCTCTGGTCCTAAAAATCCAATCTTTAACGGATGTTCTAAGGCAATTGTTCCCGACATCATCTCTCTATAGATGGCTCGAATCACCGAAGATGGAAGTGGTCCACCAGAGATTTTGGTTACTTTTTCATATACGTCTTTTTCGCGATCAGGACGGTAAATGGGACCACCAGATTCTTTTTTCACACGACCAATTTCTTGTGCAAAACCAGCCCGTTTTTGAATGAGTGCAATGATTTCATGATCAAGTGAATCGATATCGGCACGGAGTTTTTTTAGTTCTTCTTCTGCACTACTCATAAGACCCTTCTTGTAATTCTGCCGGCAGTGTGCTTTTATCAAAATCAGGATTCATCTCTGTTTCATCAGTAACAATGATAGATTCTGGTGTAAACTCTTCGAATTTAAGTTCTTTGACTTCGACAGGAGTCGGAAGGTCAGTTAGTTTACTCAGTCCAAAATGTAACAAGAATTCATTGGTTGTTCCGTATAGTGTAGGTCTTCCAGGAACTTCCTTTTGGCCCACGGCTTTTACCAATTTTTTAGACATAAGGCTTGCCACCATAGCACGAGAAGAAACTCCACGAATTTCGTCTAACTCTGTTAATGTGATCGGTTGTTTGTAAGCAATGATGGCCAAAGTGTCCAATGTTCCGCGAGAAAGAGTTTCTCTTTTTTTATCTTTAAAGATATGGGCGAGTATTTCGCTATATTTTTGGTTGGTGATGAACTGGTAACCACCGGCGATTTCTCTAAGTAAAAAACCACCTTCCTTTTCTTCGTAATCTAAAATGAGTTCATCTAGGAGTTCCCGAGCTTCTGTTTTTTCGATCCCAGCTGACTTGGCAAGTGCAGACAATTTGATTGGATCTGAAGATAAAAAAAGAAGTGCCTCAAGAAGGCCCTTGGTATAAGTTCTTTCTTCCAAATGAATCTAAACCTTGACTATTTTGATTTCACCGAAAACTGCATGTTGGAGGACTTTGCAAACTCGGATTTTAACAACTTCTAATACAGCAAGGAAGGCAGCGACGATTTCTTTTTTTTCCGGTTTTTCCGTCTCAAACAAATCCATAAAATGGATTTCCCCGGTTTTTTCCAAAAGACCCTGTAAATAGGCCATTTTATCTTCTACGGAATACTGGGCCACACCCTCGTAGATAGGGAGAAGGTCTTCGATTTCATTGGAACTCTCTTGTTCCAAAATCGAATTAAAAGCAGAAATTAAGTCCACTAGGCTGACATCCAACCAAACTTCGGTTTCATCCAAAACTTGGTTGGTTTCCCGAGTGAACATACCTGCGGTCAATCTGTCCAGTTCCGCCAGACGTTGCCCGGCCATTTGAAACTTTTTGTGTTCGAGTAATTTATCAACTAGCTCTTTGGGAAGCGGTGGATCATAATCCTCTTCCTCGAAACCAGGATCCGGCAACAAGGCTTTGGACTTTAAATACACCAAATGAGATGCCATAACAGCAAACTCAGAAGTAAGTTCAATCGACAAGGACTGACTGGTTCTCAAAAATTGAATGAAATCAGATGTGATACGCGAAAGGGAGACTTCAAAAATATCAACCTTATAACTATCAATCAGAGACCATAAAACCGTTAAAGGTCCTTCTGTCAGTCCTCCGTCCTGGTTTTGCCACCGGACGATAAACTCCGGGGTTTGGGACACGATCTATAAACCTAGTGCTTTTGCTGCAGCTTGTTGCAATCTTTCTGGAGGGAAAGGTTTAACAACAAAGTCCTTCACACCCATCTTAATTGCCTTTGCTAATAAATCTTCCTGACCAAGAGCAGTTACCATAATGATTTTAGCAGAAGCATCAAACTTGATAATTTCTTTTGTAGCTTCAATTCCATCTTTTTCGCGCATGGTAATGTCCATCGTGACCAAATCTGGTTTGAGGTTTTTATACTGTTCTACCGCAATATTACCGTTCTCAGCTTCACCTACGATCTCGTGACCCGCACCAACTAACGCATCTTTTACTAGCGTTCTCATGAATTTTGCATCATCTACAACCAAAATTCTTGCCATGTTAATTCCCTCTCGACTTTAATAACTCAATCATTTTTGGTACTAATTCATCCACCGGAAGAACAAAATCAATTCCTCCGAGTTCTACTGCAACACGGTTCATTCCATAAACTACCGATGTTGCTTCATTCTGCGCCAAAGTAATACCACCTTTAGCGTGAATGTTGGTGATTGATTGCGATCCATCTTTACCCATACCCGTCATGATCATGGATAAAAGATGATCTCCACCATATGCTTCCACCAAACTATCAAACAATACTTCAATGGATGGCCTATGTCCATTGACTTGCCCTGTATGGGTGAGTTCAATGACTCGGTCTTTTCCCTTGTTGATTACCTTCATTTGGTAATCACCAGGCGCTATGTAAGCCATTCCAGACTGAACTAAGTCACCCTGCTCTGCTTCTTTCACTTGTATTTTAGACAAGGAATTCAATCTATCTGCAAATGCCTTCGTAAACCCAGCTGGCATATGTTGTACGACAAATATAGGTTTCGCAAAGTCTTCAGGGATACCCGCAAAGACAGTTTGTAAGGCTTTCGGCCCGCCAGTGGAGGTCCCTATTCCGATAGCGTCTACTTTGATCGGTTTTTGAAAACTTTTATTTAATTGGCGTTCGGTACGTTCTGGTTTTACCAAAATATCCGAATTAGGAAGCTTAGAATCGGAAAATCCTTTGATTTTTGCGGACAATACCGCAGCCACATCTTCGGGTGAGAACTGATTTCCGCTGGAAGGTTTGGGAATGAAATCAACGGCACCAAGTTCCAAGGCTTTGAATGTGGCATCTGCTCCATGTTGGGTTAACACGGAAAGCATGATCACATGTGTGGAGAGTTTTAATTTTTTAATTTCCGCAAGTGCAGTGAGGCCATCCATAATCGGCATCTCAATGTCTAAAACAATAAAATCTGGTTTTAACTTTCCCGCTAAATCAATACAATCCATTCCGGTTTTGCCGGTGGCTATGACTTGCACTTCATCCTTTTTGGTGAGGACATCACTTAAGATATTCCTCACGAGAAGTGAGTCATCAATGATAACAACGGTTGGTTTTCTATTCATGATTTATGGATGAGGTCTACCAGTTCATCAAAATCAGGTAGGAAAACCAAAACACCAATTAGGTTACTGCCTTGGTGGTTAAACTCAGTATGCATGGACAAAAACTTAGTTCGTTCCGGTTTTACGATGTCAATGACGTCCATAAAACTACCTGTAATCATTTCTGGAACTGATGGTAAAACTTCTTTTTTCAATTTATTCGAAAGTGAGTTCATCACACTGGAACAAACGATATTAGAAATTTCAGATAAAACAGAAACCATATCTTCAGAAAGTTTATGAGAACTTCCCTCTGCGTATTTAGCATCTGCAGAACCAAGTAATTCTTTTGCAATTTCAGATCCGTTTTCTTCCGAAAACATCATCAGAAGGTTTCCGTTTAAGTCTCCGGTCATACGAATTTTCATTCCAAAAAACTGATCCATGGAATAACGAAATTCTTTAGCCAATCCTTCACGGTCAGTGAGTGTAATTTCAGGAATAAAAAGTTCTACTTCTTTACCAACTAACTGAGAGAGTACAACTCCGGCATTCATCATACCAGTATTCACAATATTCTCTAGTTTTTTGATATCTTTAGAAGACATGATTTCATTGATCGCATCAGAATTTAATGCTGCCACTTGATTCAAACGTTCTTCTTTTTGCTCCACAAAACCTTTAATGATTTCTGCGGCTTGTTCTCTTTCTGTAAGTTTGACGTTTTCTATTTTTGCAACATCAGCCAAACGATGAATCTCGTCAGTTTTATGATCGATCACAAGCGTTGCCGTAGCCGATTTTGAAGATTCACCAGAATCTCCATTCACAACAGCTTCCGTTTTAATCACTTCTGTCGTGATTTTGAGGTTCGCCGCTGGTTCTTCCGCATAAACCTCTTCTTTTGGAACGATTACATGTTTTTCTATTTTATGTTTATCTTTTTTAACACGCGATTTGTCTTTTGCACGTAACTCAATCAACTTCGCATTATATCTGTTGGTTGGGTGATTTGATTTAAACATTAAATCGGAATCGGACATTTCTAGAGAGCGAATGGTTGAGGCTCTTTTCATCATCTCGCCAGAAACTAATTTGTCAGACCAATCCACTTTATCAGCAGCAATCTCTACAAGGCCAGGAATGTCTAAAACAAGGATGATAGTTCCATCACCCATAATGGTGGCACCAGTTAGACCTTGGATGTCTTTGAAGTTTTTACCGAGTGACTTGATTACGGTTTCATGTTTTCCAATGAGATCATCTACCATAAATCCAAGTTTTCTGGTTTTGTAATTTACGATGACAACAGGAACTTCCACCATTTCTTGTTTGTCGGCAAGTCCCAAAATACGATTCAATCGGTAAATTGGTAAAACTTCTCCGCGTAGATTGATGATTTCATGCCCTTCGAGAGTAGTGATTTGATCCAAGTTGACCTTGATGGTTTCGGATACCTCAGAAAGAGGGAATGCATACACTTCCTCTTCCATAATCACAAGAATGGATGGGATGATCGCAAGTGCTTGAGGGAAAGAAAGAGTAAAAGAAGAACCTTTACCCTCTTCCGAATGGATGAGAATTTTACCCTTAAACTCTTCGATGAGTTTATTCACAACATTCATCCCCACACCGCGACCCGAGATATCAGAAATTTTATCGGCGGTAGAAAATCCAGGTGCAAAGATAAATTGAAAGATATCAGACTCTGCTAAGTTTTGTGCATCCGATTCACTAACTAACCCACGTTCAATGGCTTTTTTTAAGATTTTATCTTTATTCAAACCCTTACCATCATCGCGGATTTCCACAAGAATATTGGATCCACCTTGGTAAGCATTAAGCTCTACAGTTCCTTCCTCTGGTTTGCCCGCTGCTCGTCTTTCTGCAGGAGATTCAATTCCATGGTCTACTGAATTACGAATGAGATGGATGAGGGGTTCTCCAATCGCATCGATTACTTTTTTATCGAGTTCTGTATTTTCTCCTCGAAGGACAAGATTAACTTGTTTACCCGTCTCCAAAGAAAGGTCACGAATGAGTCTCGTAAATCTGTTGAACACAGATCCAATGGGAACCATTCGAATGTTCATAATTCCTGTTTGTAAGTCTTTAGAAATTCGATTGATTTGATCGATTTTTCCTTTGAGTTCATTAAATAAAGAATCTTCACCAAACTGTGCAACTAAATCATCATAGATTTTTTGGAATCCGGAGTTAGTGATGACAAGTTCTCCCACATTGTTCATGAGTTGGTCTAGTTTATCAGAAGATACCTTGATGGTTCTCATCACTACTTTGGAATCCGTTACCGCCTTATCAAAGTTAGCAGATCCCTTCAGGCCATGTTTATCTTCTGATTCTAAATGGCCATTGGATTGACCTGAAACTCCCGAAACCGGTGCACTTTCAGATCTTTTTTCCAAAGCTTCCATTTCTGTTTCAGGAAGTTTGAGTTCTTCCACAAGAAGTGTATCCACCATATCGATATTACATTGAACATGTAACTCATGTTTATTTAGCTTTGTGACAGTAACAAAAGAAAGGGCAAAACTACCTTGTCCGTTGTCCAAAGCATCTTCCGAAGGATTACATTTAATGATCGCACCCGATTGTTTTACCGACTGTAAGATGAGCAGAAGTCTTAAATTCTGCATCGGTGTATCGTTTTTTAATTTTAAATCTACAGAGAATGCAGATAGATCACTTTCTTCTTTAAGTGATTGGCGAATTTCAGAAATCTCTTCTTCGTTTAAGCTAATTGTAGTGGGATTAGAACTTCCTTCTGATTTTGAAGGACTACTTGGTTTAGAAGTATCAGAACTAGATTGATTTGGCTTAGCTTCATAATCTTGGAGTTTTTTGATCATGTCAGTAAAAGGGGTTTCTACTTTTACACCATTTGCCACACCTTCGATCACTTGTTTGATAAGATCAAAACATTCGAATAATAAATTCACCAACTTAACATTGATTTCAAGACTTCCTTCTCTGATTTTTTGGAGAAGGTTTTCCATAGTATGAGCTAAATCAGAAAGATTATAAAGTCCAACGAAAGCGGAGGAACTTTTTAAAGAGTGTGCAGCACGAAAGATATCATTGATGATTTCCGGGTTTTCATGATCCTTTTCGAGTTTTACCAAATTGGAATTTAATTCTTCAATTTGATCCTCGGACTCTTCCAGGAAAACTTCTGTGTATTCGCCTAAAATTCCAGCCAATTTCGTATCCCTTTCTATTTACTTTACGATGGAAACAAAATCAACGATTTGTTCCAAATCCAAATTCAAAATCAAATGGTCTTCATATCTAGACACAGATTCAACCATCTTACTATAGTTTAACGATAAATCATCAGTTGTATAACTAATAAAATCCTTTTGGATTTTCACAACTTGTTTGACTTCATCTACCAGAACACCAATCCTCTTCTCGTCTAACATAATGACGATGATTCGGGAAATAGGAAAAATCTCAGAGTCTGTTTCATGAAATCTTTTTTTCAAATCTAAGATAGGTATGATTTCGCCACGAAGGTTGATGACTCCTAAGATATAATCATCTACATTCGGAATCCTTGTGATGAGGACTGGTTTTAAAATTTCATGTACCAATAGGAGTCGAATCCCAAAGAATTCTTTATCGATGGTAAAGGTGAGAAACTGTTCCAAGTCTCCCAGATCGGACTCTTGTTCCATTTTGGTTTTTTCCGCCAGGGATGTGAGTAATGTTTCTTGGTCCATATGCTACCTGAGAATCGTGTCAGAATCCTATATGGATTCAATCTAAAAACGAATGAATCTGGATTTCCGTAATCATTTTTCCTATTTTTAAATCGTGATTGTCTTCAAGGAATGGGACGGGAAAAAGTTTAGAAAAACTAAGTCCAACGGCTTTCTTTTGGAGAGATTCTGAATTTAAAATGCGATCATAATACCCGCCGCCGCGTCCCAACCGGTATCCCTTTTCATTGAAACCAAGAGCAGGGACAAGGATCAAATCGGCTTCTTCTACGGAGATCTCCTCATCTCCAACCGGCTGAAAGAGTCCTATCTCGCTCTTTTCAAAGGAATAGGGCCTAAGAAAACGCAAAACCTTTCCCTCTTCCATCCGAGGGAAGTACCACCTGGCAGAATGTCTGGCTTCGATAAAACTTGTTGGCCGAGGGATTGGAGAAGATTCAATGATGGGAAGAACATCCACCTCATACCGAAAGTCAGGTGAGTAAGTGATGATTTTCGATTTACCTTGTAAAAGTGGGAATAATCTTTTTAAAATTGCCGTTTCATGGTCTTCCCTTTCTGGTAAGTTCGGAAGATTTTTTTTTAGAATTTCTCTAGCATCTTTTTTAGAAATTGGATTCAAAAATGATCCCCAATGATCCCTTCTTCTAATAGAGAGATAATTTTTTTTGTTCTTTCTTCGAGTTCAGGAATTTCATTTGCCTTCAAAGAAACTTCCTTCATTTGAAAAAGTTCGTCTGCTAAATTGAGTGCACAAAGTACGGCAAGTTTTGTTTTTGAGGCCGAAGGAAGAGCTTTTGCCAATTCCAAAAGCCGTGATTCTACAAAATCAGCCACCTCCGAAATATATCCAGAGGAGGCCTCACCTATGATGGTATAAGTTTCACCAAAGATTTGTTTGGTTATTTTTTGAGGTTGTGGGGCAGATTCTGCCATAAAAATTATTTAGGATCGTCTTCGATAATTAAAAAATCATCGTCATCGTCTGCATCAAAGACACTGATCGCTTCATCGTCATCATCAATGATGATGTCATCATCTTCATCGATCTCAACAGTGGGAACTTCTTCTTCAGTTTCTACAACAAGTTCCTCTTTTTCAAAAGAAGCGGATGCAGTAGGTTTTTCCAAAACTTCTTCAGTTTGGAATTCGGATTCATCTTCATCTAAAAGAATGATTTCATCGTCTTCATCAGCGGCTAAGCTAGCAGCTGCCGCTCCTGCGGCCGCTGCAGCAACTGGTTCTACAGGTGTGGATGCAACTGGTTGCGTTTTTGGAGTAGAACTTCCTGTGGTAGGAAGGCCATCCAAACGACCAAGAAGGTTTTGGACTTTCGATTCCAAAAGCCCTTCCCTTTCGCGAAGTTTGTTTAACTCCTCAGTAGCATCTTGGAGTTTTGTGCGAAGTGTTGTGAGTTCGCGCTCCTTCTCCTCCATTGCGAGCTTCATTTGGTCATTTTCCGCGCGGAGGGATTCGTTTTCCGTCTCCAGGCGTGCGTTTTCTGTTCTTAGGTCCTGGATTAACTCCAAAGCCTTAACAACTTTACTTTCTAGCTCTTCAATGGTTTCGATTTTTAACATGATAACAATCCGATGGAATAGAATAGCCGAGCCATTCTATTCCAATCAAGCACTAATTTACTTAGCGACTTTGGTTTTTTCTACGATGGCGTTGAATACTTCTTTGTGGTTGTATGCAAGGTCAGCCAAAGTTTTGCGATCTAAGTTGATTCCGTGTGTTTTGAGTGCATGGATGAATTTAGAGTAAGACATTCCATTTTCTCTCACTGCGGCATTGATTCTCGTAATCCAAAGTTTACGGAATTCAGACTTCTTCTTTCTACGGTCACGGTATGCCCATTGACCAGCTTTCATCACAGCAGATTTTGCTGTTCTGAAAAGTTTAGAACGTCCGCCTCTAAAACCTTTTGCTTTAGCGAGAACTTTTTTTCTACGATTCTTATGGATGGTTCCGTTTACTGCGCGTGGCATCGTTTAACCTCCGTAAGGTAGAAGTTTTTCTACACGGTTATAGTCGGTTTCGTGGATGAGGTGCATTCCACGGCTTTGGTGTTTCATCTTAGGAGATTTTTTCTCTAAGATATGTCTTCGGAACGCACAACCGCGTTTAATTTTACCAGACTTGGTAAACTTAAAACGTTTCGCTGCTGCCCTGTTTGTTTTTAGTTTATACATAGTTGTTTTTATCCTTTAGCTTTCTCACTAATTGGGTTCATCACGACCACTATCGTCTTTCCGTCGTGTACCGGCATTTTTTCGGGAGAGGCATGCTCTTTTAGGTCCTCGACAAACCGGTTAACAATATTCATTCCTATCTCAGAGTGAACCATCTCTCTGCCTCGGAATCGAAGAGTCACTTTTACTTTATCACCCTTTTGCAAGAATTCTAAAGCATGACGCTTCTTAATCTCGAAGTCATGGTTATCAATCCGCGGGCGGATTTTAATTTCTTTCACCGTGACTACGTGTTGTTTCTTTTTCGCTTCTTTCGTTTTCTTAAGAAGTTCGAATTTGTATTTTCCAAAATCGATCAACTTACAGACGTGAACATCCTGGTCTCCCGAGACTTCCACCAAATCAAGGTTAGCTTCCTTAGCTCTTCTCAGAGCCTCTTCCAGAGTAACGATGTCAGACCCTTCGTCAGAGACGAGTCGGATCGATGCTACATTGGTAATTTGTTCGTTAATTCTGATGTG
Organism: Leptospira brenneri; assembly: GCF_002812125.1. Classification (NCBI taxonomy): domain Bacteria; kingdom Pseudomonadati; phylum Spirochaetota; class Leptospiria; order Leptospirales; family Leptospiraceae; genus Leptospira; species Leptospira brenneri. The sequence goes on along the minus strand of NZ_NPDQ01000005.1, from coordinate 203,569 downwards.
GGCGAATTTATCTTGGTTTGGGTTCCCTCTAGGGTTGGGCCGTTTCTGCATTCAGTCTCCGAAATTTCTTTCAATTTCCAATTTCGGACGAAAATCCTGGCGAGCAAGTACATTTCTTTCGGAATTACTTAAGGAAAGGGGTTAAAGCGAACCGGAGGGGCCTTCCCAAGCTACGAGTTCTAAATATAGAGACTCTGATTCTAAAATTTCTGGCAAAATGGGCACAAGAGAGACAAGATCCCCGTGATTTCCCATTCCCATACAAGATCCGCCGTGGCAGAGCTGGCCATCTTCGGTATAAATTGCATATTGGATCAAATGGTCAAAGGTTTTGGTTTCTCTCTTGGGAGAACCGGATTGGACGAGAGCCACATAAGTCAAACCTTCACTTTGGCGGCGTTCCAACCGAATTCGGACCCGGTTTTCTCGTGTGATGGTTTCACTGGCAAAAAGGAGATCCCCTTTCCCCGGATTCCATTTTTGGAAAGAATAGGAGCCGACAACTCCCCCCTCCCGCTTCCATTCATATTTGGTTTCGTTTTTGGGTTTTTGTTTTGAAAGGACAAGGGTTTCCTTAGGCCTAGGGTCTTCCCAACCATAAGAAGTGATACTCACGGAAGCCCTGGCAATCTCGGTGATGGGAAAAGGAAAACGGCTCCAAAGTCCGGGAACATCATAACTCTCCCAAGGTTGGACAATGTGTTCGCAAGTTTGGCTTGCAAGGAGTCGATTTCTATCATCATAAAAGGCAGCCGATACATACAAAGCAACAGGGGAATCACCGCGATTTTCTCCACCGGTAATGACAATGTTTGGGCAATCCAACTTAAAGTCCCGACCAAGCCCATCCACAAATTGCATGGAACTCACCTTCCAACCCACAATGAGCCCATCCGCAAAAGGCAATAATTGCATAGGGATGGCATCAAACGCATCACGAGCATCATACGGCGGATGGATGGGTAAATCCAAATAGTATGCAACAGGACTCGTTTGTTTGGTTATGATTTGAATGGGAGGCACTGAAGGGATCGTAAGATCCCCTCAAATCTCAGTCAAGAAATTTCTTTATTTAAAGATCACCTTTCAGAAGGGAAAGAAATCCATCGCGAGAAACCGTTTCTGTTTTCTCTTCTCCCATACGACGGAAGGAAATAGAACCAGCTTCTTTCTCTTTATCTCCTAAAATCAAAGTATAACTGCTTCGTTTTAGGATGGAATCCCTAATTTTACTTCCGATCTTTTCGTTTCGAACATCAAGTTCGACTCGGAATCCCTGCATTACCAAATCCTGATATACTTCTTTTGCATAATCGCTGTGAATTTCTGCCACAGTTAAGACACGGATCTGTGTAGGATTTAGCCACAAAGGAAATTTTCCTTCGAAGTGTTCGATAAGAATTCCGATGAATCTTTCGAGTGATCCATAGATGGCTCTGTGGATCATCACAGGCGCATGTTTTTTTCCATCAGAAGCAGTGAAGTCGAGTTCGAATCGATTCGGCATCGAGAAATCAATTTGTACGGTTCCGCATTGCCAAAGCCTTCCCAGAGAGTCCTTAATATTGAATTCAATTTTGGGACCGTAGAATGCTCCGTCCCCTTCTTTGATTCCGTATTCGATTCCCTTTTTCTTAAGTGCATCATGTAACGCTTGTGTTGCGAGATTCCAATCTTCATCACTACCTTGGGATTTCTCCGGCCTTGTTGCGATGAAGGTTTTAAACTCAGTGAATCCAAATTTTTTATACACATCAAAAGTAAAATCAATGATGTCTTCCACTTCTGATTCTACTTTTTCTAAAGGCGCATAGATATGGGCATCGTCTTGAGTGAAGGCACGAACCCGAAATAGTCCATGGAGCACTCCAGACATTTCATGTCTGTGCACATTTCCAAGCTCCATAAACCGAAGAGGAAGTTCTCTGTACGAGTGCATGTGGTATTTATAAATCAAACAACACCCAGGACAGTTCATCGGCTTTACTGCAAATTCACTTTCATCGATGTCAGTGAAATACATGTTTTCCTTAAAATTATCCCAGTGACCCGACTTTTTCCATAGACTAGAATTTAAGATGGCCGGAGTTTTGATTTCTTGATACCCACGGCGAAAACACTCTTCTCGAATGTAAGAAGCAAGAGTATTCCAAAGTACAGTTCCTTTCGGATGCCAAAATGGAAATCCAGGAGCTTCGTCTTGGAAACTAAAAAGATCCAGTTCTTTTCCCAGTTTTCTATGATCTCTTTTTTTGGCTTCTTCAATGAGAAAGATATATTCGTCTAACTGCTTTTTGGTGGGGAAAGAAACTCCGTAAATACGAGTGAGCTGTTTGTTTTTGGAATCCCCTTTCCAATAGGCACCAGAAATCGCAGTGAGTTTGAAGGCTTTCAGTTGTCCTGTCCTTGCCACGTGAGGACCACGACAAAGGTCATACCACTCGCCCTGTCCGTATAACGAAACGGATGCGGAATCAAATCCTTGGATAAGTTCTACCTTATAAGGTTCGTTTTCTTTTTTAAATTTTTCGATGGCCTCTTCCTTGGAAAGTTCCCATCTTTTGACAACGAGATCTTCTTTGACAATTTTTGCCATCTCGGCTTCGATTTTCGGAAGGTCTTCTACCGTAAGAACGGTATCACCAAAATCAATATCATAAAAGAAAAAACCGGGGCCATTTTCAATGACGGGGCCAACGGTGAGGCGGGCCTCAGACCATAACCTTTGGACGGCCATACCGAGTAAGTGGGCAGAAGAGTGATGGAAAACTTCTTTTCCTTCCACATCATCAAAGGTGAGAAACTTTACCGTGGTGTTTGTCTCTGGAATATAGGAAAGGTCAACAGTGCGACCATCGGACAAAACAACGGCAAGAGCTTTCTCTTTCAAGAAAGGCAGTTGGGCTTGGATGAAATCAGAAAAGGATTTACCGGATTCTAGTTCCTTGGAACTTCCATCTGGTAGTGTAATAGTAAGTGCTGCCATAATTCTAAACCCAGGTTTTCGCACGCACATTCTCCCGAAAAGTAAAGTTTTACCAGAGTCTGCCAGATTCCAATGATTCTGTTATTTTCTTAAAACTTTCCTCTACCGACTCTTTACGACCAAACCCGCCAGCCTCTTCTAAAACAATAAATCCATGGAGTAGTGAACGTAAGATCCGTATCCGATGGACAGAGGTTTCATCCAGGGTTTGGAGCCGAAACACTTCCATACAAATGGCCAAAATTCGATCTCCGAGGGGTTTTAATTCTGGATCGGACTCAGCCGACTCAACGGTCAGAGGATAAAACTGAGGATAGGCCTTCGCAAAACTTCTGTAAGCAATTAAAAATTCGAATACTCGATCAGAACTATGGTTCTGGTTTTTGGTTTTTAGAGTCAGTCTATCACCTAACATCTGCAAAGACCTTCGTTTCATTTCCCGGCGTATATCTTCTAAGTCCTGGATATGGTTGTAGAGGGAGGGGGTTCGAATTCCCAAACTTTCAGAAAGGGATGTAAGCCGAAATTCCCGAAACCCAACTTCTGAAATCAAATCCCATGCTTTGTCTAAAACAAATTCTCTAGTGATCTGGGTGACCCCTTTTTTGGGGCGGCCGGGTTTGTGTTTTATTTTTTTTGCCATAATAATTGTACGTCGGAATAAAATCGATTTGGCTCTTCTACGAAAGGATAATGCCCTGCACCTTTATAGATCTTTACAGTTCCGCCCACAGTGTCACCAATCCAATTTGCCTCTCCTTCGGGAGAATCAAAATCAGGGTCTTTACTTCCCATTACCACAATCACATTTCCCGAAATCAATTGTAAGGCAGGTTCACATTCTGTTTTTGGTGCAAGCAACATAGATCTAACGGCAAACATACGACCATCTTCAGAAAGATTCTCTTTTAATCTCGCTGATCTTTCTTTTAAATCACCAGGACGATTCACAGGAAACAGAGATTCATAAAACGACGCCCAAACACTCGGCCCCCAAGGCCCACGAAATGCAAAATGAATCAATGTTTTCATTCCAAAAGACATTGGTTCTTTGTCTCGGACAAATGGACCAGAAAGTACAAGTCCTAGGACTCGTTTTTCTTCTTTGGAACGAATATAAACGGCCGAAGCGGCAGCCATAGAATTAGCAATGATATAAACATCTTGTAAATCTTTTTCACGGATAAATGCTAAGATGTCTTTTGCCGTTTCATTCGGCCCATAAGAAACGAAACTCACATCAGACTCACCAATTCCTCGTAAGTCGAAAAGATAAACGGTATTGCCTTTAGATAACAGATAAGCAAGTTCTAAATAACTTTCCTTTCTGTCCCCAATTCCTGGAAGCAAAATCAGATTTCTTTTGCCCTCCCCTATTTTAGAATAAGCCACTCGACCTTCCCCAGTTTGAAAATAAGAAGTTTGTATTAAAGATTCCGATTCCGAACCTTCACCCCAAATCAGGATGGGAAAAAGAAACAGGGAAAAGATTAAAATAAGGTGGTAGATTGTTTTCATAAAACTAATGCTATTAGTTTATTTAACTAAAGCAATTAGTTTTTCACGAATCCAGAGAGAAATGAGGAGATTTTTCTAAATTTTAGATGTTTTCCGACTTGCCCTAAGTTAAAAAAGGAGAGAAAATTCAATTACCAGAGACATATTGGTGATACATGCATATTGTTACCTTTGAAGACAAAGACAATTTTCCACTCGAAACAAACAAACCAGGGGCCACCATCCTGGAAACTGCCTTAAAACACGAATATCCCCTCTACCATCTTTGCGGGGGAAATGCCAAATGCACAACTTGTCGAGTTTTTGTTACCGAAGGTCTTTCCCATCTCAGTAGCCGTAATGATAGAGAACAAACTCTAGCTGATAGAAAAGGTTGGCCAAAAGAGATTCGACTGGCTTGCCAAACTGAAGTATTTGGAGACGTTTCCCTTCGCCGGATCATCAAAGACAATAAAGATCTCAAAACAGTTACCAGTGAATCCAAATCTTCTAAAACTGGAGAAGAATGTTATGCGGTGATCCTTTTTCTTGATATCAAAGGATTCACAGCTTTTACAGAAGCAAGTCTTCCTTATGATGTTGTTTTTGTTTTAAATAGATTTTTTCAAGAAATGAGTGAACCTGTTTTAAACAACGGTGGGGAAATTGATAAATTCATTGGAGATGGGATTTTAGCTTTTTTCCAACTAAAGAATAGAGATCAAATCAAAACAGCAAACGAAGAGAAAATCACCGAAGCCAAAAGAGAAACAATTCATTCAGCAATTCGTGCTTGCCTTCGTATGTTTGATCAATTGAAAAAATTCAACTTAGAAATGAAAGATAGGTTTAATTTTAGTTTCGACATCCGCATTGGACTCCACGCAGGAAATGTAATTTATGGAGACATCGGACATTCTGAATACAAAAGCCAAACAGTCCTTGGGGATACAGTAAATGTTGCGAGTCGACTCGAAGCACTTAATAAAAAAACAAATACAAACTTCTTAGTATCTGATGAAATTTATAATCAAATTGGTTCTTCTCTTTCCGTGAATAAAAAAGTAATCACAAGACTTCGTGGTAAGTCAGAAAAAATGACAGCTTATTCTGTTCTTGGATTCAAAAATTCAGACCCCATCCTTCGCATTCAAAAATCATTTGATCATGTTTTAGAAAACAATCCACATTGGATCGATGATTATTTAAGTAAGTTAAAACACTTTGTAGAGGAAAACCTTCAAAAAGAAATGAATGAAAACGAATTACTTGTAGAACCTCACGAGTTTTTAAATGCGATAGAATCCATCATCGAGAAATTAGGAAACCCCATCTCTTTAAAAAAGGGAGTATCTAAACTAACCTCTATTTACGAATCCATTGGAATTTCAAAAAAGGAATTTCCAAAACTTGTACCCATTCTTATTTCTTCTATCAGAGAAAATCTTCCTTCTGAATGGAATGCAGATTTAGAATCGATCTGGCACCAAGTAACAATGGATTTGACGATCGAAACAATCGAGTCATAAAAACCTCCTTGCATTTGTTTTAAAACTCTGCTTCCTTATAAAAGGAAACAAATGCCTTTAGATAAAAAAACAAATTCATCCCAGAACTGGGTGCGTTTGACAAATACCATACGCCAGTTAATCAAATCAAAACAAGGCCCTACGGCCATTCGTTACGGGATCACCCTTGTTTTACTCGTGATTTCCTTTAATGTCTTCAATGTCATCAATAGTTATGTAGGCCGAGATTTTATATCTTCGATTGAACAAAAGAACATGGCGGCTTTTTATACCAATGCAATCCTTTATGGAATTGTGTTTATCATTTCATCTGCAATTGGTTCTATCAATCGATATGCAGAAGAAAGGCTTGGAATTCTTTGGCGAGAGCAACTCACATGGCGATTAACAAATAATTATTTAACGGAAAGAACTTTTCACCAAATCATGAATGCACCTGGGATCGAAAACCCAGACCAAAGGATCACCGATGATGTAAAGGCATTTACAACAACTACAATTTCATTCACCTTACTCTTCATAGGTGGAGTTTTTTCGGCAATTTCTTTTTCCGGAGTTCTTTGGAGTATTAATCCGATACTATTTTTAGTAGCTGTTGTTTATGCTCTTTCTGGCACATTTTCTACCATTTTTCTTGGTAAATCTCTGATCCGCCTCAATTACGATCAGTTAGATATGGAAGCAAGTTACAGGGCAGACCTTCTGCATATACGCCAACATGCAGAATCCATTGCAGTGACTCATAGAGAAGCTAGAATGTCTGTGAGATTAAAATCCAGACTTCGCAAACTAGTTAACAACTTTCGAAAACTCATTTCAGTCAACCTCCGCTTGAGTTTTTTTACAAATAACTACAATTACTTTATACAAATTATACCAATGCTGATCATTGCGCCCAGTTATATGAGGGGTGAAATCGAATTTGGTGTGATCACCCAAGCTGCCCTTGCATTCACGACCTTACTCAATGCATTTTCTCTGATTGTGACCCAGTTTCAATCTATTTCTGCATTTTCTGCTGTGGTCAAACGACTCCATTCTCTTGAGGCTGCGATGTTTGTAACTGAAAAAGAATCAAAAGAGAAAAGAGAATCTAACTACAGCGCTGATGAAATTCACTTCCAAAACTTAACTTTATATTCAAATGATCGGTCAAAACTTTTATTAGACCATTTACAACTCACTGTCCACAAAAAGGAACGTTGGCTCATTACCTCACTCGATGAAACGGTAAAACTTAGTTTGTTTCGATCGATTGCAGGAATTGGAAATCATTCCGAAGGTAAAATTAGTAAACCTAGTTGGGAAGAAGTATTATTCCTCCCCGAACAACCCTATCTTCCACCAGGGAGATTGCGTAACGTCATTGTACCGGCATACCTAAATCTAGAAGTATCTGATTCGGAAATCCTAACTGAATTACAAAAAATGGGACTTGAAACTTTGATCCGAAGATTTGGTGGCCTTAGGACCTTAAAAGAATGGAACGAAGAACTTTCCTTAGCTGAAAAATATAAAATTGCAGTGATCCGTGTCCTTTTTGTTAAACCAAAATTTTTGATTTTAGATAGGCCTGGATCGGTTTTAGGAAAATTTGAAATTTCAAAAATTTTAAAATTATTTCACAAACTTGGTGTGGCCACTGTTGTCATTGCAAAAGACGAAGAAACAGTTTTGGAATATGATTACCATCTCCATATTTCTCATTTTGGGAAATGGAATTTAACCCCTATGAATGGAACCAAAAACTAATGTTACAAACTATAGAGAACCAATCAGGTTTAAAGATTCGAATTTTAGAAAATGGAAATATTCATTCCATCCGATTTCAAGAACTACTTATTAACTTATATCTTGGGAACGAAATGGAACCAAGTATCAGTAATATTTATTTAAGAATATACAAAAAAAACAATCTCGATGTTATTCCTTTACTCGGTCCCAAATCAAATGCAAAAACCCAAACAGGAAACATGAGTTTTTTTTCCCAAGGGAAAAACGATGAAATTGATTACGCGGTGTTTTTGGAACTGCATCCTCACCTTCCTACCTGGCGATACAAAGTTCAGATCACAAACAAAACAAAAGAACCATTCGAATTTGACTTAGTTTACGTTCAAGATATTGGAATCTGTGACTACTCTGCTTCTCGATTGAACGAATACTTTGTCTGCCATTACATCCACCATGAACCCATTCACACAAAGGATTATGGTTATGGAATTCTTTCCAGGCAGAATGAATCTGTATCAGGAAATCATCCGGCTTGTTTTTTATTTAGTACAGAAACCATTCAATCTTATGCAACCGATGGGATTGATTTAATTCCGGATGCAATTGAAAAGCCACTTATTGGAAAACGAAGACAAGGAGAACATTCGATCTTAGGACTAGAAAGGATTAAAACTCACCTAAATCCCGAAGAAGCAAAAGAAACCTCCTTTTACGGACATTTTTTCCCAAATTTAGACCAACTCAAATCTTTTCCAAACGTTGAGAACTTGGTCTCTCAAGTTACCAAAGACTGGAGTCCTAGTCCAAATTTTGAATCAAAAAATTTAGAACTGACACAAAGTCTTTTTACGATCGCAAAACAAATAGAAGGTGAAAATCCGAAGGATCCTCTTTTAAGAACTTACTTCCCAAATGAATGGAGAGAAATAGAAACGAATGAATCAGGAGAAATTCTATCCTTTTTTACCGATAAGTTCACCCATGTGGTACTCAAAGAAAAGGAAGAACTTTGTTTACGTCCTCATGGACAAATCCTAAGAACAGGATACCCAACCATTCCCGACGAATCCTCTCTCACTACCACCTGCTATTTTAAAGGAATTTTTTTATCCCAACTCACAGAGGGCCATACTAGCATCAACCAATACATCTCACGTAACCATAGTTACCTGGATTATTTTCAATCCTATGGGTTCCGTATATTTATCGAAAAGGATTCCGAGTTTCTACTCCTAAACTCTCCTTCTCTGATTTCTATGAAACCAAATTCTGTTGAGTGGATTTACTTCTTAGGAATAGAAGATTTACGCATTCAAATAAAAACAACAGAAGACCACAAAATCAAATTCGAACTAACAACAACGAGTCAAAAATCCCAAAACTTCCTTCTATCCTTTCATATTGCACTGGATGGGGACAATGGTTCCCTAGAAAAACCACCGGTCATTACTACAAACGAAAACAAAATCCAAATCAAACCAAACCCAGAATCCTCCATCTATCAAAGATTAAATGGAAAAGGATTCACAATTCAATCAGATGGTCTTAAGTCTTGGCAAGTATCTGATGATCGGCTCTTATTCCTTGATGGAAAGTCAAAAAACCAACCTTATCTCACAGCCCTTGTATCCGTTGATTCCAGTCTCCAATTTTCCATCCAAGGTGATTTGGGTTCCTCTCCGAACGAAATGGTAAGAGCCAAAAAAGAAATATTTTCCCACACATCCAGGTTGCCGCAAAACAAAATCAAAAACAAAGAATCATCTTCCTTAGAACAAATTAGCGAGATCCTTCCCTGGTTCGAACAGAACGCGGAGATTCACTATTTGAATCCAAGAGGACTGGAACAATACTCTGGAGGAGGATGGGGAACAAGAGACGTATGCCAAGGTGCTTTTGAGTATTTACTGGCTTTGGGCAAAGTAGAGTATTGCCGTAACTTACTTCTTAGAGTATTTGCAGAACAAAACGAAGATGGGGACTGGCCACAATGGTTTATGTTATTTCCAAGAGATAAAGAAATTAGGGCCAGTGATTCACATGGAGACATTCTTTATTGGCCGATACTCGCGTTATCCACTTATTTAGAGCGAACAAGTGACCTTGATTTTCTAAAGGAAAAAACCAGTGGGATTCACCGCAAAGAACCTAGATCCATAAGGGAAGCCATAGAACAAACGGTTTCTCTTATAAACAAACGTTTGGTGGAAAATACAAACTTACCCATTTATGGAAATGGAGATTGGAATGATTCCCTACAACCAGTAAGGACCGAATTTCGAACCCATTCCGTTAGCACTTGGACGGCAGAATTACAATCCCTGACCTACCGTGCACTGATTACAATTTACCACAAAATTGGTGATTTAGAAAAAGTGAAACTCTACACCAAAGAGCTAGAAACCCTAAACCAAAATATAAAAGAACTTTGTATGTCCGGTGGAATTCTTACAGGACTCAAATTTTTTGGAGGAGGAGATTCTGAAAGTTTTTACCTACACCCCGAGGATAGGAAATCAGGGATTCATTATAGCATCCTTCCTATGATTTATGGAATTTTATCAGAAGTATTAGATTCTAATGAAGTAGAAACTCATCTATCCATTATCAAAAAGTATCTTATGGGACCTGATGGAGTTCGACTCTTTGATTCTCCAATATCTTATTCCGATGGGGAAAGTTTAGAATTCAAACGAGCGGAAACGGCAAGTTACTTCGGTAGAGAAATTGGTCTTATGTACACACATGCGCACTTACGTTTTTGTGAAGCACTGGCGTATATGGGGAAGTCAGAAGAATTTTTTCACTATTTGAATTTAATCAATCCCATTGGAATTCAGAAAAAAGTTCCCGCAAGCAAAATAAGACAATCAAACTGCTATTATTCGAGCTCTGATGGTTCTTTTTTAGACCGTTATGAAGCTGGAAAAAAATACAAAGATTTGTTATCAGGGAATATTCCTTTGGAAGGTGGTTGGCGAGTATATTCCAGTGGACCTGGAATTTATATCAAACTAGTGTATGAATGTTTATTCGGGATTCGTATCTTCGAAGATGGTCTGGAATTGGATCCAGTTTTACCAAAGGGCTTAGATGGATTACAGTGGAACGTTCAAATCTTTGATCAGAATCTTACGATCATTTATCAAGTGAAATCAGAAAATGCGCAGATTGAATCAGTCAAACTAAACGAAACGTCGATTTCATTCCAAAGGAAAGAAAACCGTTACCGCAAAGGTGGTGTTAAGATCGAATTTAAAGATTTAAGAGAACTACTAAAAGAAAAAAAGAATGAACTTGTTTTAGAGTTAAGATAAAAATAAAAAACGTGTAGGGAAACTTTCCCCACACGTTTTCCGATTTTTCCTTTAATGAAAGGAAGTTTAAATAGCGCTTTTTCCTTTCTCGCCAGTTCTGATTCGAATCACATCTTCAAGAGGAGTGATAAAAATCTTTCCGTCTCCGATCTTTCCATCACCACTTTTTGCTGCTTTTAAAATAGCATCAACAGTTGGTTTTACGAATTCATCGTTAACTGCGATTTCTAAACGAACTTTTCTGAGTAAGTTTACAGTATATTCGTGACCACGGAATACTTCAGTTTTACCTTTTTGTTGTCCGTAACCTTGAACATCAGATACTGTTAGACGATAAATTTCGTTTTTAGTTAATTCTGCTTTAACTTCTTCCAACTTATGTGGTTGGATGATTGCAATGATCATTTTCATAATGTTATACTCCTATTCCCTTAACCACGAGCTCGGATATTGAAATCAGGGTAAGCTTCTGCTCCGTGTTCCCCAAGATCCAAACCACTAAGTTCTTCTTCTTCAGCCACTCGGATTCCACCAGCAAGTTTTAATACAAACCATAAAGCTAGAGATAAAACGAATGTAAATCCACCGATTGCGAGTATTCCGTAAAGTTGTGTTAGAATGGAAGGAACTTCTACACCAGCAGGAGCACCTTCGTATCCGAAAATTGCTACAGCTAATGTTCCCCAAATACCACAAACTAAGTGAACGGAAGTTGCACCCACCGGGTCATCAATTTTGATTTTGTCAAAGAAAAGAACAGATAATACTACGAGTGTTCCAGATACCGCACCAATGATGGCAGCAGATGTAGGGCTTACGATCGCACAAGGTGCAGTAATACCAACAAGACCAGCAAGTGTTCCGTTTAGGATCATACCAAGATCAGGTTTTTTCAAGATGACCCAAGCAGTGACAGTAGATGCAAGTGCACCAAGAGCTGCAGAGATGTTAGTTGTTACGATTACGTGAGCCATAACACTTCCATCACCTACTCCCATAGTGGAACCTGGGTTAAAACCAAACCAACCGAGCCAAAGGATAAGAGTTCCAAGAGCTGCAGAAGTCATGTTATGGCCAAGGATTGGTTTAATTCTACCGTCTGGTAGGTATTTCCCTTTTCTTGCTCCAAGAACGATGGCACCAGCAAGAGCTGCCCAACCACCTACAGAGTGTACTACGGTAGATCCAGCGAAGTCATGGAAACCGAGTTCGGAAATCCATCCACCACCCCATACCCAGTGACCTGTGAACGGATATAAAAATGCTACGAGAATAAAGGAGAAGATAAGGAAGGAATGAAATTTAATCCGTTCTGCTACGGCTCCTGACACGATAGTTGCTGCTGTTGCTGCAAAAACTAATTGGAAGAAAAATTTTGCAAAAAGTGGGATTCCTGTCCAATTCATAGAAGAATACACACCTTGGTATGCATCCCCGATTGCAGGAGAATTATCAGCTCCACCTAAGAAAAAAAGACCTTCAGTTGCTAAAAACGGAGATCCATCACCAAACATCAAACCCCAACCGATTGCCCAGTAGGAGAAAGTTGCTGCAGCAAAAACAATAAAGTTTTTAGCGAGGATGTTCACGGTGTTCTTCGATTGAGCAAAACCCGATTCAACGAGAGCAAAACCGGCATTCATAAAGAATACCAACATACCTGCTACGAGCACCCAAAGGGTGTCTAAACCAACGGTTAAAGTTTGGATTGCGTTTGCGGTTTCCTCTGCTGGGTTCGCGACGGTTGCAGCTTCATCTGCAAAAAGGAACATCGGAACAACCAGGAGAAGGAAGGCGATTGATTTGAAATACTGTTTCATATTACCATGTTTCCTTTCCATGTTATTTGCTTAGTATCAGTGCAAGATTGGTACCCGAATTAGATTCAACTGGCATCTTTCTTAAAAAAATTCCCCAAATGCCTATAAAACCTCCATTTTGTTTATATTTTTTGTTAATTTAGCCCATTCAATTTTTGTAATGAATTGCAATGTCGATGCAATATGCTTAAAAAAGGGGCGACCGGTCCGTTTACTGGGCAGGTGATCCTCAATTTCTCCTTAGATTCGAATGAAAATTATCCAACCGAATGAAAGTAGATACCCTCTAATAAAGGTGAATGAGGAAAGAATTCGGCTTTGTAATCAAAAACCGTTACAAGCTAGCGGACAGTATGTCCTCTATTGGATGCAAGCCTACCGTCGTTTTGATTCGAACCATGCCTTTGCATATGCGGTGAACTTAGCAAAAAAAAATAATAAGGAACTGGTTGTTTATGAAGGTTTACGTTCCGATTATCCCTGGAATTCGGAAAGAATTCACAGATTCATTCTCGAAGGAATGTATGACAACCAAACAAGAGCAGACGAATTAGGAATCAACTACTGGCCGTTTGTGGAATCAAAATCAAATCCCGCAAGAGGGATCTTAAAAGAAATATCCAAAAAAGCTGTGGCCATAGTCACAGATGACTTTCCTTGTTTTATCATTCCCGAACAAACATCCAAACTTGCAAATAAAGTAGATTGTCCTCTTTATTCTGTTGATAGTAACTCCCTACTTCCCTTATCTCGGTTTTCCAAAGAAGCTAGTGCTGCAAGGATTTTAAGAATTTGGATTCATAAAGAATTTTTAAAAGGAATGCCTGAGAAAACCAAACAAAAATGGAAAAAGGAAGACCTTCAAGGTTTAAACCAAAATTCAAAACCTCCGAATGCGTTTGGACTCCCTAAAGATTTAAATTCTTTTTTAGATTCCTTTGATTTTAAAGAAAACGTTTCTCCCGCCAAAGGAGTGAAAGGTGGTCGTATAGAAGCACTCAAAGTTTTAAAGACCTTTGTTACTAAAAAGTTACAAGAGTATGAAACAGGGCGTTCCAACCCCAATCCTCCCGAAATCACAGCAACTAGTGGACTTTCTCCCTACTTACATTTTGGATATATTGGAATTGAAGAAGTTTTCCAGTCTGTTCTAGATATTTCCTCTGGGGGGAAATGGAACCCAGAACGAATGAGCCACCAGAAACCAGGAGACCGCGAACATTTTTATTCGGAATCCACTTCCGCCAATCACTTCTTAGACGAGTTAATCACTTGGAGAGATATTGGATATTTATTCTTTTGGAAAAACAAACCAAAAAAAATCAATTTAGAAAATCTTCCTGACTGGGTAAAAATCAATTTCAAAAAACATAAATCTGATACAAGGGAATATATTTATTCTTTAGAAGAGTTTGAATCTGCGAAAACTCATGATGAACTTTGGAATGCGGCTCAAATCGAACTAGTCAAAACAGGAAAAATTCATAACTATATGAGAATGTTATGGGGTAAAAAAGTCATTGAATGGACAAACACTTACGAAGATGCCTTTGAAATTCTAGAACATCTCAATAATAAATATGCTTATGATGGAAGAAATCCAAACTCTTATACAGGGATCTTATGGTGTTTTGGGCTCTTTGATAGACCCTGGTTCCCAGAACGAAATGTATTTGGGAATGTTCGATTTATGTCTTCCGATTCAACAAAAAAGAAGTTTAAAATGAAATCCTATTTGGAGTATATTGGTGAACTGAGCGGAACCTCCGACTCACTTTTTCCATGACAGAACAGAACGAACCTGCTACATTTGAAGAAACAAAATCAAAATTTGATTCTGTCTATTTCTACTTTGTTATTTTATTCAATGATTCCATTAATGAGTTTTCGTATGTAGAAGACTGTTTGATGAAACTTTGTTTCAAAACAAAAAAAGATGCAAAAAAAATAGCAATGGAAGCACATACCAACGGTAAGGCCGTCTGTTTTCAAGGCAGCATGGAAGAATGCGAAACCGTTGCAGAGAATATGACAGGTGCAAACTTAACCGTTGTTTTAGGCGTATAAGACCAATCGAAAATAAACAAACCACCAGAACAAGGTAGAAAGTTCCGGTGGTCACAAGTCACAAAAGACCCAAAGTTAAACTCCTGGTCTTGGTTTTACCTTGGTCACAAAGTATACTTTCACCGGCTCCGCTTTCCCTTTGAGAGCCAGTTCCTTGATGTCTTCATATTCGATGTATTCACTCCCTCCAGCAGCAAGAAAGGCAGCTTCCGAAACGGCTACTTTTCCAGGAATTCCATGACTTTCCAACCTTGCAGCCGTATTAACAGCGTCTCCAATCACAGTATAGTCCATACGTTTGACAGAACCAATATTACCGACAATGGCTTCCCCAAAATTAACACCAATCCGCAAACGAAAGGTTCCTGGAGGTAGGCCAAGGTCACGATTGATCTCTTCCATTCTTTTTTGCATATCCACAGCACAAGCCACAGCTTTATACGCATCCAGTTCTGTCTGCTTGGGTGCTCCCCAAAATGCCATAATCGCATCCCCAATAAATTTATCCAAGGTCGCAGAATAATGGAAAATCAAGTCGGATAAGGATTCAAAAATGGTATTTAAATTTTGAAGGACAACACCAGGAGGATTTTTTTCAGCAAAAGTAGTAAACCCAACAATATCAGAAAACAAAGTAGCAATTTCCCTTTCTTCGCCACCTAACTTAATATTGTCGGCAACAATCGTTTCCATAACTGCTGGAGAAAAATAACGAGAGAGTCTATCCTTTTCTTCTCTTTGTTTTTCTACAAGTCTCCTAGAATCAATCATGTTCTTAACAATGGAAAGGGCCACGGAAACAGAAAAAGCAGCAAACGCATAATCCTTTAAGAAAGTATGACTTGGATACCATTCCCACTGCATTTCCACTAAGACATCATTCAAAATCAAACCAATAAACGCTAAAAGTCCAAATGAAACCGTTCCCATCGAAGGAACTTTTCTTCCAAGGAAAATGATATAAAATAGTGCCCCACCAAGAAGGATTGTGACAAAACTCCAATAGAAGAAAAACTTAGATAGAAAAAGGAGATTGGGTGAGAGAAGAACAACTAACGCAGAAAGAACACCTGCGATATCAATGTACCGATTGGTAATTTTGATCCATCCCTGTCTAACATGAGCAAAACGGACTATAAAATTAAAAAGTAAATGTACAAGGCCAATCCAAGCCACATATTCTATTTTTTTAATCCAAAAACCGTCTCCCAAGACGGAATAAATAATTTGGCTTTGAAACAATGTATTTAAAGCCATAAAGATGGAACCTAACGCGAAGTAAATGGTTGCGTCATCTTCATTGCGAAACAAAAACTGCCAGTATAAATAAAAACTCCCCAACAACAAAGTGAGTACGATGACAAAAATCTTTTTGAAGTCGTTCCAATACTCGGCTCGTTCTGAATATTTCACCGAAGATACATAAAATTTATCATGAGAGAGGCCAGGACTCAAAGAATACTTCGCATAAACACGGACTGCCAAAACATTCGGTTCGTCCGTTTTTAATTGATCGATTGGGATTTGATAAAATCGAATTTTATCGCTATAGAGTGATTTATCCTCTAACTGGGAATTTTCTTCCGTGTCCAAATGAAGGCCAGTCCCACCAATGAACTTTCCATTCCAATACACAGCATCTGCTTGGCTGATTTGCCCAAGTCTTACGGATAGGTTTCTCGATTTGAATTTATTACGGATGTCCTCAGCTGTAATTCGAATTTCAGTTCGGTACCAAGCGTAACCTTTGTAGGTTTCCTTAAATTTGGTAAAGTCAGGAAAGTACAACTCTCCATCTCCATCCTTTACTTTGTTCCATGCGGTTTGCACCTGGAACCCAGAAATCCAACCGTTGCGAACCGATTCCCCTAGTTGGATTTGTGCATGGGCAAATCGTAAGGCTCTTGTTTGTCCGTTTTCTTCATCCAAATACAAATCGTCTTCTTCCGTTTCCGTCACAAGGGGGGAATCACCTGGTTTAAAACTCCATTTGTGAACCGACTGGCCAAAAGAAGTCTCCGACCTAAGATCTAAAATTTGGTTGGTGAGGAGAACCTGTGCCGAAACGGGTGAGAGAAATCCCGCAAGAAGAAGGAATGTATGAAATAAACAAAAGAGTCTTTTCGAAAAAACCATGTCGGAAATCATATAAAAATCAAAAGGAACTGGCAAGTATAAAACATTGGATAAAGTCATTGTGGAAAGTTTAGATTCCGACTTTTCAGGAATCGTCACTGCACCTAACGGAAAAAAGGTGAATGTTTTTTTTGCCTATCCCGGAGACGAACTCCATGTCGAGTATGTCAAACGAAGACCAAGACAAAGGTCTTTACGCATTCAGGAAACAATCCGTAACCATGACTGGAAATTGGTATCTTGCGATGTGTTCGGAGAATGTGGCGGTTGCACTGGCCAACACATCGATTACAAACAACAATTAGAACTCAAATTTTCTCCCATCCTCCAAGCTTTCCAAAAGGATTTAGGAATATCCATTCATCCACTTCCTTCTGAACAAATTTATGAATACAGATCTCGAATGGATTTTTCCGTTTTCCCTGGACCGATCATTGGACAAAGGCAAAGAGGAAACTTTCGAAAGGTAGTTCCCATCACATCTTGTTCCATCCAATCTCACTGGGCCAATGAAGCTTTAAAAAACGTACAATCTGTACTCAATCAAATGCCAGAAGTGATCTGGGATCGTAAAAATGAAGAAGGTGGACTCAAATACCTCACCATCAGAAAGGCGCAGAACACAGAGGATGGAATTTTAATTTTTACTTTTACAGATGGATACGAATCACACCCTTCCATGGAAAAATTTCGTAACCTTTGTTTGACATCCCTTCCCCAAGAATCTTTACTCTTTTGTTACAACAGACCCAAATCGGAAGTTTCTGCTTTCGGAAGGCCCGAAATTTTAAGAGGTAAATCTACGTTTACAGAACAAGTTCTAGGGGAAACTTTTCAGATTCCTTTTGATTCATTTTTCCAACCAAACCCAAAAGGTTTTTTACCGATTCTCTCTTTTATCAAAGAACGGTTACCAAAATCTGGAAAAAATCTGATCGATTTATTTTGTGGAAATGGTTTTTTCTCTCTGTTATATGGTGGTTCTTTCGAAAATGTCGATGGTTATGAACTAACGGAATCTTCGATTGCCATTGCCACAGAAACTTTCCAAAATCGGTATCCGGAAAAATCACATTCCTTTCAGATCGCCAATCTCTTTATGTCCACAGAACTTCTGAAACCGAAAGAGGATGCCACTTTGATTTTGGATCCCCCAAGGGCAGGTGCTGGTAAATTGGTCAACCAATGGATCCGCGATTTTGGGCCCAAACATTTATTCTACGTCTCCTGTAACCCTTATTCACAAAAAGAGGATGTATCCACCTTCCTTCCCAGTTATGATTTTATGGATGGAATCCTAATTGATCCCTATCCTCACACTCCTCATACAGAATCAGTGCTTTTCTTTCAAAGAAAGTCCGTATAAATCCCTTCACCAATTTGGGGAATCCTCCGAAATTAGAAGGGAGGTTACTATGAAGATTCAAAAATCGATTTTATTTTTTTGTTTGGCCATTTTAGGGCAAATCGGTTGTACGAGTGTGATGGTCACCAATTGGACACCGGATGATTCTGGTTTTAAATCTAAGCCGGTTCGTGTATTACTTGGTTATGCGACAGACGAAGAAGTATTTAAGTCAAGTGGCGAAATGATTGTTCGAGATGCCAATGATCTTACAATCAAAAGAGCATATGATTTTTTATCCTTAAACCCCACTGCCCTGAAAGCGCCAATTTCAATCCAAAGTAATTCGGAATGGATTGAATACAAGGGAGTGAGTTACAGAGGGACTGTTCTTCTCAAACCCATTGATGGTAAAGTTTATATTCTTAATTTAGTTCCAGTAGAAGCTTATCTTTTATCCGTAGTTCCCTCTGAAGTCAGTGCCTCTTGGCCAAAAGAAGCCCTCAAAGCCCAAGCCATTTGCGCAAGAACTTATGTAGTAAGAGAAATGTTAAACAGAAAAAAACAAGAGTTCGATGTGGACACTTCTACCAATACACAAGTGTACAAAGGAAAAAACAAAGAACATCGAAATACTTCAGAAGCAGTTTTTGAAACAGAAGGACTCATCCTCATTCATAAAGGACAACCCATTCAAAGTTTTTTCCATTCAAATGCAGGTGGATACACGGAAGATCCAGTTAATGTTTGGGGAAGTCCTGTAGAATATTTAAAACCAGTTGCATCCGAATACGACAAAGATGGGGAACAATATTCTTGGGAAGAAAAATGGAAAACTGATTTTGTAAATACCAACTTACGAGATTTAGGCGTTGGTGAGATCCAAGACATTTTAGTGACAAGTAGATTCCCTTCTTCAAGAGTCAATGAAATCGAAATCATAGGAGCTTCTGGATCCAAAAAAATCAAAGCAACTGAGTTTCGAAAAAAATTAGGAGCCACCAAACTCAAATCCACAAGGTTTGGAATTCGAAAAGAAGAGTCCGGTGATTTTTATGTGAAAGGTTTAGGTTCTGGGCACGGAGTCGGAATGTCTCAATGGGGAAGTTTTGCTATGGCAAAAAACCAATTCAATCACAGGGAAATCCTACAACACTACTTCAAGGGAATTGAATTCGCAAGGATAGTCGCCCGGTAGTTTTTTCCCGTTTTTCGGTTTCCCTTTGTTCCTGGTTTGAGAATCTGACTTTAGGTTCCAAATCCTATGGCTACAGTTGAAGAATATCTCTCGCAAATCAAAGACCTGACGATTGTACCGCCGGTCTTACTTTCCGTACTTTCCCTAGATGATGACAATGAGCTCTCCTTTGGGGAATTAGAAAAAAAAGTCCAATCGGATCAAGTGTTAGTAGCAAGACTTTTGAAACTTGCAAACTCACCTTTTTTCTCAAGAGGAAATCCTGTAGCTAACATGAAACAGGTGATCACTCGTTTAGGATTCAAAACAGTGCGAAGTATGGTCGCTATGTCCATGACAGATTCCCTATTTAGCCAAGGTAATTATAAAAAATTCCGAGATGAAGTTTGGGATCACTCTGTTGCAAAGGGAATCTTTGCACAAATTTTATGTGAAGAGAAAAAATTCAAAAAAGAAGCAGAGCTTGCCATCACATGTGGACTCATGCAAGACCTTGGACGAATTGTACTCAATACCATTGATAGAACAAAATATATAGAAGTGCTTACCGAATTCCAAACTTCTGATGTTAGTTTGATTTCGCTTGAGAAAAAATTCTTCGGTGTGGATTCCTACGAAATGGGAAGTGCTGCAGCGAAACTTTGGAAAATGCCAAACATCATCATTTCTTCCATTGAAGATCTATCCAAACCAGTCACGGAACAATCAGCTCTTGGACAAATCATTGGATTTGCCGGAGTGATTGCAAAATTAACTGGTCATGGAAAACAAGAACCAGGGACCTTAGAAAAATTTGAAGAATACAAACAGTCCCTTAGTCTTGAAATTGAAGACCAAAAAGTTTTTTTAACAGCCAAAGACGAAAAACTGAAAACAAACGAACTCTATCAGTTTTGTAGTACGCTTTAAAAGCAACACTTACAATAAAATTACGAGAGGGGTTTTACACTTAAAATTCTGTGTAACCCTTCTTTTCCTTTGATTTTTACAGGTTCCAACTCTTCGTAACGATATTTATTCGCATAATCTTCAGGTAAAAAATTATACAGTCCTTCTGAAACATAAACATGCATCGGTTTGGCAATGGACTCAAGCCGGCTCGCCATATTAACAGTGTCTCCAACAGCAGTATAAGAAAGTTTTTGAAAGGAACCAACGTTTCCCACGATTGCTTTCCCTGAAGCCAAACCAATTCCTATTTGAGGAGTGAATCCATAGATTTGTTGCCATTTTGGTTGCCAAAGTTCAAACACCTGCACCATTTCCACAGCACAATCTAGTGCGTTTTGCCTATGGTCTTCTTGAAAAACTGGAGCGCCAAACAAACACATGATGGAGTCACCAATATATTTATCGATCATTCCGCCATATCCCAAAATGACTTCTGTCATGGCAGTAAAGTATTCATTTAAAAAAGAAATGACTTGTTCTGGTTTCATTTTTTCAGAAAGAGTCGTATAACCACGAATATCTGAAAATAATACGGATACTTCTTGTTCTTTTCCTTTTTGATCAAGCGAAAGAGTATTGTTCATCAAACTCTCTACAATGATAGGATCCACATACATACCGAAAACATTTTGCATTTTCTTTTTTTCGGTTTCTAAATTCAGTTTCTCTTCGTATTCCTTCTCCAATTCTTTTTTGAATTTTTTAACCATTGTATTCAAATCTTGAATTTCGGATTGGTTCATTCCATACAAATCTTGGAATCGTTTCAAACTATCATCCATTTGAATGGAAACAACTTTTTTACGATAAATCTCTCGGAACAAATTTCTAAACCGATGTTCCAAAACATTTTTCTTTAACCTACGTTTACTGAAGTATTCGTTGATCCCTAGTTGAAAGGCATGGATGGGAAGTTGTTTTCCCTCGGCCTTCGTAAACACAACTACGGGAAGTTCTGATGGACCGGCTAAATCCATGATCATTTCCAAAATGGATTCGCTGCTATCTTCCAATTCCGGAAACTGGATTTCCGTTATTAGAAGATCATATTGGTTTTTTTTGATTTCCTCTGCTCCGTTATCAAAAACGGAGCGCCAGGTAAGTTCGATATAATCCCCAAACCATTCCACAAGTAATTGGGAAATGGTATCATAGGATTTTTTTTGCGGTTCTAAAACCAGGACACGAACGATTTCTTCTTTTTCTAAATCCACTCGCCTTATTATTCATTCTCTAAAATTTTGTGAAGCGCCTCTTGAAATCGGAAGGAAAATCTTCCCATTAAAAGACGAAAACCTTGCAAAATCACGTCTGGCCTTGGGGGATCTCCTGAAATGTAAAGGTCCGGCTCTTTCGGCAACTTACCTAAGGCATAAAGACCTCCACTGACCGCTTCCGTTCCGCAGGCGATGAGTGCTTTTGGTTCCGCAATCACATCCCATGCTGTTTCCAAAGGACCTGCCATATTCTGTCCTACTGGCCCAGAAAAGACAATGGCGTCAGCATGTTTGGGGCTAGCCACGCAACGTACCCCTTCTCTTTCCGAATCAAAAACAGAATTAAACGAAGCGTTTAGTTCTGATTCGACTGTATTGTTTCCAGAAGCCGCAACCTCTCGGTAAAGAAAACCTCTCTTCTTGGTTAATTCTTTAAATCGCTGTTGATTTTCAGTCAGTGGAAAAGGTAAGTCAGTTACTTTTTGCATTCGGCCGGATTTGTAAGTGACTTTCAATTCATCACGACTTAAAGCAAAAGTATAGATAAAACCTGAATCACGAAGGGAACCATCCGAGACCTCGGTGCACATACCACATTGCAAACATTTACCATAATCAAATTGAACCTCGGAGTCGGAAAGAATCCGCATTGCTCTCGTTGGACAAATTTCTGCAGACCGAACCAAGGTCTTAGTTCCTTGTTCTAGTTTGGAAGTAGGAACAGGAATACCTCGACTTGTTGGATGCACAGGAGACGCGGTATCAAAATTCAATACGTTCTTTGGGAAAAGAAAACTTTTTAACTCATATATAAAATTCATAAATCAAACCCAACATAACTAAGATTAAACGACTTATTGTTCAAAGGGAAATCACCGACCTGTTCTCCACGGACAGCAAGTTCCAATGCATGCCAATTGAGAACAGAAGGATCACGAATATAGGAATTTTTTACAAATCCATCTGAATCGAAATCCAAAGAAACAAGAACTGGACCTCGCCAAGCTTCTACGGCCGCAGTGTAAATTCCTGATTTTGGTTTCCATTCCTTCCAGTCATGGGTATTGGCATAAAAATCTTTTTCAGACCAGAGAGACTCCCAATCCAATTCATCCAAATGTGATTCGATCCATTTTAATGATTGTTCAATTTCCGTATAACGAATGTACATACGTGCCCAAACATCTCCATTATAATGATGGTGTTCTTCTTGCAGGGGTAATGGAGTCCAACCAGGATATTCGAGGTTTCCAATTCTTAAATCATCACCCACTCCAGCCATCCTAGCCACCATACCCAGAAATCCATGTTTCTCAACATCTGATTCCGAAATAAATCCACATCCTTGCATTCTTTCTTTCAAGGTAGAAACAGAAAGTGCTCTTAAAATCTGCGGACGAATTCGTTTAAAATAAACCTTTTTTAAATTAAAAAAAGCATCTTTTGCTTGTTTGGCGGTAATACGTTTATTTGTCCGAACTCTACCAGGACGAATCGCAGCCTTTCCAAACCGATTCCCTGTCCATGTTTCCATAAGACCGAGAGCTGCCCCTCTATCCGTAACACAAACACCATATAATGGATAATATCCTATATCTTCTGAGATACCACCTAAGTCTCCTATATGGACGGCAATCCGTTCCAACTCGACAAGAAAAGAGCGAAATAACTTTACATCAGAAGAAACGGATAACCCATACATTTCTTCGTAGATTTTACTAAAAGCGAGTGCATACCCAACACTTGTATCTCCGGAAATCGTTTCAGAAATTGGCATAACTTCTGTTACCTGTTTTTTTAGTATTTTTTCCCGAATGGCTCTATATTGGAAACCCAAACGAATGCTTAAATGACGAATCACCTCCCCTTCGACCACAAATCGAAAATGACCAGGTTCAATGATTCCTGCGTGAATTGGACCCACTGCATGAGAATAAGTTCCTTCATGAAAAGGAACATGTAATCCATGGTATGCCAAATCTCTAACAACACCTGTTTTTTGATGTAAGGAAAGATTTTTGCCACGATTATCTGATAGATAATCTTCTTCTTTTAAATCCGAATAATCCTCAACCCCCATGTCTTGCCCAAATGCATGACGAACCAACCAAACCGGATACTGAGGATCTAACAAAAAATCGATATTACTCTTTTTAGAAACAACTTCTTCCCGAACCACTTTATGGTCTCGGATGACAAACTGGTGATAAACACCATCAAAACTAGTAATCCCTGTTATCTTTTCCATATATATTCTGCCATAAGATAAGTTAAACCGTAAGTACCAACGCATACGGTGAATAAAAAGCTAAACCAAAAGAATACCAACCGAGTTTGAAGTATCCCATAAACACTTGATTCAAAATTCCGATTGGGCAAACGAACTAAAGGTAAAACTTTGTTCAGGGCAATAAAAAAGAAAACAGCACCGACAATCGGAAAAAGGAATAAAAAAAACATCTTTTGTCTAATCGCTATTTCGATGACCTTTAAATCCAAAACAAAAACTGGCGATAAAGGAAACACAAAAGCAACTAACAAAGCCAATAGATACATATACAATGCTTTATGACTGAGTGAAGATGTTTCCAGAATTTGGGAAATGTTTCTTTTCCCGGCATCCATCCGCAAAATTCCCATCGAGATAAATACAAGTAGCTTTACTAAAACTGTTGTAGATAATAAAAAGTAAAATACCTCATCCGATACATCTAACCACAGAAACAAAGTCAACATACCTGTATGAAAGAGTGCAACCTTTGCAGATATCCTTCGAATGTCCTCACGCGAAAACAAAATCAAAGTTGAATACAAAATAGTTAATATTCCTATAAATAGGATTCCATTTGCCGCATTGATCATATGAGGATTAATTTCACGTTCCAACTGAATGAGTGGCCGAATCGCAAGCACCACACTCACTGGCACAAAAGAAGCTATCAAAGAAGAGATTTGACTTGGACTCTCTGCATATGTATCACCCACCCAAAAATGGTTGGGAACAAGCCCAAGTTTTCCACTATAACCATAAACGGTAAGTAGAATACCTGTTTCGATCAAAAGACCACTTTGACCAACTAACCCTTGCTTTAAGGTTTCAAAATCCAAGTTCTCCAACGGAGTCGAAGCAAATAACAAAATCACTATCCCTAAAAAGGCAAGACCAAGCGCATAGGAATTGATTAATAGAAACTTCCAACCCACATGAAATGAACGTTCTGTCCCACTTGAAGAAATTAATAAAGCACCAAATAAAGTGGAGGCCTCTATTAAAATCCACTTCAGCACGATATTGTCGGTAAACCAGGAGTAAAATAAAGAACAAAAGAATCCAATCTTCAAAAGACTCCATAACCAAATTCGAGTTTGTCCCTTAGTCGGTGCAAAGATCGAAACAAAAAATATCACCAAAAAAGCTAGTACACCAGAAAGGTAAAATAATTCTTTCATCATAGTTTTCTCTCCTTTGTGTGCATATGAGGAGAGAGTTGCAAAATTCCTCCCGAAACAATGACTAGGATTGCATCAAGAAAGGATCCAAACTCAAGTCCAACGGGAAGTCCTTTATCCAACACCATAGTAAGAACAAAAATTCCATTTTCAAAAACACAAAACCCGGCAATGAGAGCAAGCCAGTTTCGCCTAACAACAAAACAAAGCACACCTACATAAACTAACAATATCACATAGATAAGTCCGATTTTATGAACAGGAATGGAAAGAACAGAGACTCCTTCTGTAATTTTTACAGCAAGGACAAGCCCGAGTACCATAAACAAAAGTGTTGCTAAATACCCAAACCGCGGTGCTGTGCTTTCATTCATTTTAGATTTATTTGCTGTCCAATTTAAGACCCAGGGAGTAAGAATCCCCTTAAACAAAACAACCATAACAATCAATGAAATTGCATGTTTCCAATCTTCCTTATGAGTTTGCAAAACAGGGAAAACCAAAAGGAATCCTTGTGCACTTAGGAAAAAGATGATCCGACTCAACCGGTTTTCAACCAAAACCACAACACCGGTAAGTAACAATAATAAGTAAATAAAATCGTATGCCATAATAACCCTTAAGACAACTTAACCAAAGTTCCCAGTATCAAAATTGCAATGAAAGTAAGTCCCATAAATTCAGGGATCCAGGTCCATTTCCTTCTAACACTATTCGATTCCCAAAATCCAAGAATGATCGCAAGGAGAATCACCATAGGTGCCACCATCAACTCTCTAGAGAAACTATCCAAAACTTCATCTTGAAATAATTTTGAATGTTCTAATGCCAACTTAACTAAAAAAACAAGTAAGGTAGATAGTTTGATGGAACTTGCCAAATCAAACGCACCCAACTGTTTTCCGGAGGCTTCCAAAATCATCGCCTCGTGGACCATCGTTAACTCTAAATGTGTTCTAGGATCATCGAACGGTGGTTTTGCGAGTTCAGCTAAGATAGCAATGAAAGACAAAGATAGAAAAAGTAATCCAATGAGAGCGCCTTGTGGACTCACCGAAATTTCGATATGTGACTGAGCCGCCAGAATCATCAATATAAAAGTCGGTTCCGCCATCACCGAAAGTAAAATCTCGCGACCAGAAGCCATTCCTCCAAACGAAGAAGCCCCTTCCATAGCAAAACTAACGTAAGCAAATCGGTAGAGTGCCAGAAAAAAGGGGATCAAAATAAAAGGAGCCCATTCGAAAACCACAACACTCCAAATCATCAGAGCAGAAAAAACTGCAACTCGAGGTGCCAAATGAGTGAAATCAGACAAATTGGTATGTGAAATAGGAGTTTTCCTTAAGGATTTATCAACCTCCCAGAAAAACTGGAGCAACTTTGGACCACGCCTTCCTTGTGCATAGGCTCTAACTTTTCGAATAATACCCGTTAGTAGAAAAGGAAGAGTTACAAACAAAGTAATTAAATAAACATAATAAAGAACTGATTCCATCTATAATCCTCCGAAATCGCCTAAAATCAAAAGAGAAAAGATAAAAATCAAAAACATTGAAGAAATCGCCAAATACCGACTTACATCCTCATCTTTGGGATGGTTAGTTGCTGACATAAACTTTGTTCCAAAACGAAAAACCAAAGTAATTGTTTTGATTAAGAAAGTATCTATTTTTGATTCCCCTAGTTTATTTAAAAAATAACGACCAAGCGAGTTTCTTAGTGGCTCGGAAAATACAGATGTTGGTATGGAAAGTTCATGACCACTGTATCCACCCCCACAATCCCAATTTTTCTTTTTTGGTTCTCCGTATCGTTTCAATTGGTAACGATCATAAACACGAAAAATAAAAACAGATCCTATTGTGATATAAGATACGAGAGAAACCGTCCAAAACCAATCGGCTAACATATTGTCTACAAAAGGACTTAACATTGGCAATCTTACAAAATAAGGTAAAACCAATGGAAAAATAAAAATCACCATTGCTAAACTAAATAAAGATATTACTACCCATCGCCTCTGTTTCGGACCAAAAGGCTGAATATTAATTTCTTTTGCCGGAGTTGACAAAAATAAACTCATAAACAATTTTATATGTGTAAACCCACCAAGAACAATCCCAAAGAAAATAAAGATCATTGATGGCAAAAGGAATACAGAACGTCCAATCGGTAGATCCAAAATCCGAGCATTCAGATAAAAGTATGTTGCCTCGGAAACAAATCCCAAAGTGCCAGGAAGAACTGCATAACTAAAAGTTCCAGCCCCAACTAACAATGGAGAGATTCCAAGCAACCTACCGATTCCTTTTAATTCATCACTAGAACTTGAATTTTTTAATCTTGCCACCATACCAATGGAAAATAATTGGAAGGTCTTTGAAAAACAATGATGAAACAAACTTAAGAAAAAAAGAATTCTAAAGGAATTACTTAGGCTCATAAGATCCGAATCAACAGAGAACTGAAACATTCCAGCAATGATCAAACATAACCAAAGAAAGTTGATTGATTCAACAGAACTATAAGCCAAAGAGATTTTGGGATCTTTATGGAAGAAACTCGTAATTCCTCCAAAAAATATCCCAAGGGCAGCCAATGGAAATAATATCTGATAAATGATAGGATCTAATTGATTTGGTAAAACATAACGGTAAAAAAGTAAAAGTGGAAATACTTCAAGAACTCCCGCAAAAGAACCAAGAGCATGTGAAGGTCCACCTTCATTGACTTTTGGTATCCATAAATGAAATCCAGAAAATCCAGATTTAATCAAAAGACCAATGAGAAGAAGTATGATTCCCACATTGTCCCCATCTGGCAACATCACCCAAGCCGACAAAAACAAGGCAGAAATACCGGATGCGAGTAAAAGAGAACCTAGACTTTCAATTTGTTTTTTCCCAAACTCAGTTCCTGAATAAATCAGAATGGTCGAAAAGGAAGTTACTTCCAATGCGATAGGAAGAATTAAAGATTTGCCAGACAAATAACAAACACCTAAGGCAGACCAAAATATCACATACCCTACGGTAACTTTATTTTTTTCTTTTGGCTCGTAAGACTGAACCAACATAAAAGAAGAAAACCCAATATAAGCTTGAATGACAAGCCCAACCAAAATTGGGAAATCAACTGATAAAATATCATAATTAGAACTTAAGAATATAACTAACGGCAATAACGCAGATATACCAACTAAGATCGATCGGAAGATTGAAATTCTTTCATCTTCTAACATAACTACCTCAAAAATTAAATTTTTAGAGAAAAATATAAGTTATGTAAATAGAGGAGGACCGCGACGGTCTGGAAATTTGAAGGAAATAAAATTAGGAGAACGATCTTTTGAAAGTGGTGAAAAAAAAGTGTGAGTGATGGAAATATAAACGGGTAAAGAAGGAAAATGAAAAAAACTCTCTTCTTCCCCTGGAGGTTCTTCGAAGTTTTTCTCGCAGGAGAATATCTCTCCAGACTCGGTAAACTCCGCAATGGATACCCAGGACTGGGATTTCCCAATGAGTAAAACTGACATGAGCAGGATGAAAAATATACGTGCTAACAATCAGTGAAACCTCATTCTTGATATTCTCTATGGTCTTATATATGGGAAGTTATTTTTAGTGGACGATCAAAAAAAAGAATCATTCTTAAAATTTGCCGTAAAAATGGAACATATCAACAAAACCTTTGAACAAGGTGACCTGATCTTTCCTGTTTTGAATGACATTTCCCTGGAGATTACCGAAAAAAAACTAGTTACCCTTATGGGCCCATCTGGAAGTGGGAAGTCAACCTTACTCAACATTCTTTCTGCGATCGAATCCGCCGATTCAGGCACGATAGAAGTATTTGGAAACCAGTTGTCAGAGGCCACCGAGAAGGAACTTACAATCTATAGACGAAAAACCATTGGAATCGTTTTCCAGTTTTTCCATTTATTTCCTTATTTATCTGCACTAGAAAATGTAACGTTACCTCTTTATTTATCTGGAACCCCAAAAGCCATTGCGAAAAAGAAAGCAATGGATGCACTTTCCTTAGTGGGACTAAGCCATAGACAGAACTTTTCTCCGAAAGAAATGTCTGGTGGAGAAAATCAAAGAGTTTCGATTGCGAGAGCAATTGTCCACCAACCAAAACTCTTACTGGCGGATGAGCCAACGGGAAACCTCGATTCCGTATCTTCTGAAAAGATTATGAGATTATTCGAAACATGTGTTAAAGAGTTAAACATAACAGTATTTCTCGTAACCCATAATGAACAAATTGGACAATCAGGTGATATCAATCTTCATTTGTTAGATGGGAAAATCCAAACAAAATGAAAAACATCTACTACTACTACTTCATATTCGGATACTTTAAAGATCATATCTCTCGAATTGGATTATCAATGTTTGGAATTAGTCTAGGCATTGCACTTTTTGTTAGCACACAAATTAATGCTTGGCGAGCTGAACAAACAGTAATCGACCAAATGATCGGTTATTCTTCAGAAAATTTTATCGGTAGGTATGTCGCAAACGATCAAAACAGGGGAGCTCCTGACCATTTTATAAAAATACTTGTGCCTAGTTTACCAGAAGGTATCAATCTAGAACCAGAACTACAAACAAAGGGAACTCTAAACCTTTCTAAAGATAAAATCTTTAGTTTCCCTATTATAGGAAGTGACCTCCTTCTCTCAGGAACAAATCAAAAAATAGAAAAGAATAGAAAAGTCATTCCGAAATTTCTGATCAGCCAGGCCCTAGCCGACAAAATCCAAACACAAAGCGGAGTGAGTTCCATTTCTCTTTGTGAAAATAAGATTAAACTTGATATGGAAGAATCCTATATCCTTCCTCAAGATGGCCTTTTTTTGGTTATGGACATTGCAAGGCTTCAGTCTATTTGCAACAAGAACAATCACATAACTTCAATATGGTTAACAAAAGACGGGGAGGGAAATACCAACACTTCCATAGAAATAACAAAATCAAACGAATGGATTTATGAATCAAAAGAAGAGCTAATCGAACGATCAGGACTTGCTTTGAGTTCTCTCAAAATCAACCTAATGATTGTCTCCCTAGTTTCTGTTTTGATTTCTTTTTTTATGGTTTCGAATATGTTTACGGGACTGTATCTTTCACGAAAAAATGAATTTGGGATTTTGTTATCCATTGGATCCAGTAGAACCAATAATTTTATTTTATTCTTAACGCAAGCAAGTGTAATTGGGTTCTTCGGTGGACTGATAGGAATCTTTTTGGGAATTCTCATTGCCAATACGAACTTACTGACCACAGCAAATACCATTACCGATTCCAATCAGTTACAAACCTACAGAAACATTCCTTTTTCTATCATTATGACAGGTTTTGGTATTTCCATTTTAGGATCGATACTCGCATCCATTTACAATTCATATAAAACTCTACAAATACTTCCCATTGATTTAATACGCGAAAGAGAGCCGCAAAAGAAAAACTTTGTATTTGGACTAACAGAAACAAAACTATTTTATCTCTCTATTTTATCCATTACCATCGGAGCCACTTTAGGCCTTCTCAAACTTGCAAAACAAATGGTTCCCGGTATGATAGGAATTGGATTCGTTATCATTGGCTTCGTTTTATTCATCTTCCTAACCATTCCTTTTTTCGTGAAAGTTTTGGAGAAATTGATCTCAAATTTTCAATTTTCACCTAGTATCAAAATTGGTTTAAAAGAGATAGAAAAAGAGCCTTGGAAATTTGGACTCACTGCATCCACAATTATGCTTTCCACTTCTCTCGTCCTTACTTTGACGAGTTTAACTGATAGTTACGAAAAATCTCTTGTTCAGTGGGTAAACGAAGAAAACAAGTCAGACTATTCCCTAATCAATGAAAAAAAGTTAAATACCGGTGAACCCGGTGTTCCGGCCGAACTTTTTGAATCCATGACAAAGAACCAAAATCTTTTTACTGCCGAACCTTTCTATGTTGATTCCAAATTTATAGTCAACGGAAGATACTACACCTTACACGTATTAAACCTAAACAAACCCTATGACAAAAATCAATTAATTGCATCAAAAAACTTATGTTTTTTGGACCAAATTTGCAAAGGAGAGATCATAACGATCAACACAGATCTTAATTCTCAAGTAAAAATCAGAATTCAGGATGAAAGAGAACATTTTTTTTCAGAAAGAGGAACCATAATGATGGATTATTCTTTTTTTCGAAAAAACTTCAATGTTAGGTTTTTAAGTTCCATCCGAATTTTTAAAAACAAAAACATTACAGAAAAAGAAATAACAGAATCTCTTCAAAAAATCGCCGAAGAAAATGATTTAAAATATATAAACCTGACCGAATTAAAAAAAATCTATCTAAAAGGAATGAACCAAGTATTTTCCATATTAGATACTTTAAAGATTTCTGCCTTGATCATTTCGATCCTCGCCCTTTCCACATCTCTCGTCTACTTCATAAAAGAAAAATCCCAATTGATTGCTGGCTTAAGAGCAATCGGGATGGATTCATTCCAAACGTTTCAATTGGTTTACTCCCAAGCATTGTTTTTGGTAACGTTGGGTATTTTTTCTGGAATTCTAAATAGCGCCATCCTCTCCCCTTTAGTTATTTTTGGAATCAATCGAAATGCCTTTGGTTGGATACTCCATTTTCAATACCCTTTCCACTTTGTAGTAAAACTCCCGATATTAATCCCCCTCATCACATTTCTCATTTGTCTCATACCATTTTATTTTCTACAACGAATGAAAATTTCCAAAGAATTGAAGTATGAATAATTCTTTACCGGAAAAGCACTACAGATAACTTCTATTCATGGCCGGAAGTATCAAAGTTTGTTTGGAACTCGCAGACTTGATTCGAAAAGAGAACATCGAATCAAGAGAAAAAATCCCAACATCTGATACACATCTACGAATTTGGTCTTCTCAATTATCTCGAACCGAAGAAGATCTCAGAAAATTACTTACGGCACTAAGAGATAGTCATTACATTTTTATAGTATCAGTCGTTGCACCTGACCCCAACTTATTTGTTTATGGAGAAGATGCCTATGTTTTTGCAGAACCGTTCATTTTAAATGAACTCAAAAAACATTCAGAAGATTCTTTAGAAAAACTCTACGAAGCAAGTAATTATAAAAGAAAATCTGCGTTTCAAATCACGAGAGAACTATTCCCCAAAATCAAAGAATTCAACAACACTCCATTAGGCCGATCCATCAATGTTTCTGTGATGCTTGAAGAATTTCAAAGAATGCTTACGGCTCAAAGTTACGAATATACCGACCAGTGGCGCAGAACCAAACTTCAAGAAATCTTTAAAGATGAAATTAATAGTGCAGATGAATTAACAAACGCATCATCGACTAAAGACTTTGATCCCACAAAACGCGCAGTTGACCAACTCAAAGATCAAGGCCCAAAAGAAAAAATCGACCAGAACTGGGTTAAAGCCAAAGAAAATTTTTCTACTGAATTTTTACTACGAGTTCATTTTAGAAAATACGAGTTCGACATAGTCAAAAAACTAATTCAATCTGGAAAACTAAAAGAGGAAAAAGACATTAAATACGTCCGAGATACTCTTCAATTGATGGAAAACCGACTGGAACAAGACAACTTGTTAAAAAGGTATTCAACTGAAATGATTGAACTGAGAAGATATGCCCAAGCAAAACTCAATATGCTCAGGCAAAATGTTACTTCAAAACAAGAGAACTATTAAATTTTAGCTTTTAAACCAACCAGATTTATCTAGTTGAATGTATACTTGAAAGAAAAACACCACCAAACTAATAAAAATCAATCTTCTTTTCAATGAAAACTGACTGATGGTATGATTTTGTTTTTCTGGCAGATAAAGTAGGTAAATGATTAAATTTACATTAAAAAATAATCCTAAAAATTCAGGAGAAAGAATTAGGAATTTTCCCTTGATCACCGGAATATAAATGGCTATTAAAGCAAAAACACTTGGTAAAAAATATAATGGTGTTTTTAAATTCCACAACCTATCCTCTGTTAAATCAACAATTCTTTTAACACCTGATTCTCTTTCCAAAACTGAAACCAATTCATCTTGTAAGGAAATATTCACAATAGGGTGTATCTTTTCCTTTGTTTCCAAAACAATACGATCGTAACCACGAAATTTATCAGTTGTGATCTGTTCTAAATCTTTAATACGAATCGTTGCACAATTTCCATTAGCATCAAATTGTTTGAGCGAACCACCTTCGATCTCAACTTTTCCCGAAGACAAAATTTCTATTTGTTTTAAATAGTTTTTCCTCAAAAACCAGAAAAACAATGCTAACAAAGGAAGAAAAATTGTAAAAAATTGAATTCTGCCTTCTTGCGGCACTTGTAAACTATTATAAGAAACAAAAACAACAAACAGTGAGATTACGATCCATGTCCTTTTTAATAATTTGTTCCTGAATAAATCTACGTTATAATGAAATGTTTTCTGCGTGCTCATTAAAAAAACTCACTTTTGCGAAAGATTGATTCCATTTGAATCCCTGCATTTTCTAAGTTTTCAGCACCACCCTCTTCTCGATTCAAAATGCAGATTCCCTTAGTCACAGAAATTCCAACTTCTCTCAAAACTTGGACTGCTTTCAGCGTCGATCCACCAGTAGTAATTACGTCATCCACCACTAAACAAGATTTTACTTCCTTCCAAAATCCTTCGATTTGTTGGCCTGTGCCATGACCTTTTGCCTCTTTCCTAACAACAAGCGGGTAAACGAGTTTCCCTCTCTTTTGGTAGGACAAAGCAATGGAATATGCCAATGGGTCGGCACCAAGAGTCAAGCCACCCACTGCTTGGAATTCGATACCCAGTTTAGGAATGATTTCCTCCACAAAACACTCAGCCAAAATGGTAAGTCGCTCGGGATGGAGAGTGACTTCCTTACAATTGAAGTAGTGGTGGGATTCTAAGCCACTGGCTAGCCGGAAGGGAGTCTCAGAATAGCGATAAACGTGCGATTTCATCCACACAAGGAGTTGGTCTCGAAACTTTTGGGACATATTCCAATTATTTTCCGAATTCTGACTCGGAAAGTATATTTTTATCTTGAAGAGATTAAATGTGTGACTATAAAAAGTAAGTGACTTACTTTTTATAGTCACTTACTAAAGTAAGCGAATGTAAAAATAAAGTCACTTTATTTAGTAAGTGACTTTCGAAATTAACTCAATTTCCAAATTTACTAACTCAAATCTGATTATTTTAGATCGATTTTCAGAAATGAAATCCCGCAAGGAACCAAAGACAAGAAAGCAAAACCCCTATGGAAACAATGATCATGAGAATGCCACTAAGAGAACGAAAGAAATATGCCATCCAGTCTGCCGTTTTACAGGCAGCGAAACAACTTTTTCGGGAAAAGGGATATTCTGCCGTGACGGTTTCTGAGATTGCGGATTATGCAGATATTTCCGTGAAAACGCTTTTTACCTACTTTCGTTCCAAGGAGGACCTTGCTTTCCAAGACGAAATCCTATTTTGCGATGAGCTGATCCAATCTCTACTTGGCAAAAGAAATGAAGATTCGATTTTCGATGCCTTCAAACATTTCCTTTGGAAATTAATCCAATCAATCGATCCAGAAGAATTAATAGAATCACTCCCCGGCTTTCACCCTTGGATGGACAGCCCAGAGCTGGAACAAAGGTATTTGCTCCTTTGGGAACACTACGAAATCAGATTAGCGGACGCGTTGCAACTGGAATCTGGAAATACTGAATTTAATCCAATTTTAAGAGTGGTCTCAGGACAAATGGTGTCCATATTACGGATATTAGGTTCTAAAGCTTTTAAGGATTATTTAAAGCCAATACCGATCGCACTCAGACACCGAGCACTGGAAAAATGGCTACTTGGATCCCTAGAAATGATATCAGGGATCCAAGGTTATTCTAAATTAATGCAGATACATTAACCTGAAATTGGTAAATTAGTCAACGCGCGTCTTATCAGATAAAGTTCCAAGGAAAAGGACAATCTTTTTGGTTTCTTCACCAGAAAGGTTCATTCCGAGCTGATGAAAAGCCATTTTTTGAACCGCATCATCTAGTGATGTTACTTGACCATCATGAAAGTATGGGCCAGTCAATGCGATGTTTCGAAGACTTGGCACTTTAAAGAAAAACTTATCTTCTGCTTTTTTCGTTACATTATAAAGACCAAGGTCACTTGTTTTATATTCATTGACTTGTCCGATTTTTCGATAAGAATTCCCGCCGAGCAAATTCCCTGAATGGCAAGAAGTACAACCTGCCGCAAGAAAACTTTTGAAACCTTCTTGTTCTTCTTTCGAAATACTTTTATGATCTCCGTTGATGAAATCATCAAATCGTGAACTAGTGACGAAAGTTCTCTCGAAAGCAGCAATCGCGCCTGCCAAGTTTTCGTAAGTCACTGGAGTTTTATCATTAGGGAAAGCTTTTGCAAATAAAGCAGGATAATCGGCATCTGCGTTAATTCGCTTCAAAACTTCAGCCTCTGAAGGCATTGCCATCTCAACTGGGTTTAGAATTGGACCTTTTGCCTGTGCTTTTAAATCAGCCGCACGACCGTCCCAGAATTGAACAAAGTGAAATCCTGCATTTAAAACCGTTGGAGAATTTCTATCTCCATTTTTTCCAAAGGCACCTGGTGAAGTTGGAAGATTGTCCACTCCTGCAGCCTTGCCTTCAACGTTGTGACAAGAGTTACAAGATTGAGTTTCATTGAGAGATAACTTTTTCTCAAAGTAGAGTTTTTTCCCAAGGGAAATAAGTTCCTGGGTATCATTTTCAGAACCAGGCATTTTTGACGGCAATGCGCCGATGATTTGTTTAGCCTTCGCTTGCAAATCCTTGGTTTCCGGAGAAGGTTCACAATTTGCGAACGATACGAGTAGAATGGAGAGAAGAAAAGGTGTAAATATTTGTTTGAGCATATCGATCCTCTAGACGGATAGTCCCAGATTTCCTACGGAATCGGCAAGTTAGAAATATTATACAATGAGTCTAAAATTAGAATCATGTTAATTGTATCAAAACTAGACAATTTGAATGGTTCTAAACCAATTAATGACCTAAGCCAGATCTTTGAATCAGCAATTTAGGGCAAATAGATGTCTTCTCCATTTTATGCCAGTGACAAACGAAGAAAAGTGACCCTCTTTCGATATTGGCACGATTTATGCTTATACTCCCTTTAGAGTTTTAGGAGCTGGTTATGTTGAATACAAGAAGAACGGAACGCATTGAATCAATGGATTGGGATGATTTGGTTTTGAAACTTTTTTCAATCAATGAAAATCCAGAGTTCCTGATCGCAAGGATTGGCAACATTTCGGAATTAGGTGTGAGCGGAAACCTAAACCAAGAAATCCGGTTGAATGATCGTGATCTCGTAACGGGAATCATTGAAAGTGACCTGACTCGGTCGCGGATTTCATTCAAAGGAAAGATTGCTTGGATCAAAGAAACGGACCGAGGCAGACATTTCGGAATCAAATTTTTGGAAGAGTTGATTTTGCCAAATTTCATCATTGCAAGATCCATTGCAGAGTCTGCTGCCTAAGTGCCAAAAAAAACAAGATTCAAAACAGGTTTCTGGCTAGAATCTCTCGATTTGAAACCAATTAAGGCCGATACTAATGGGGAAGGCTATGTCCCAAGTAAAACATTTGATATCTTGGCAAGATTGGAGCGATGGAGAAATCCAAGAACTTCTTGAATTTGCTGTTTATGTAAAGAAAAATCGAGTTTATTTTTCCGGACATATGGCCGGCCGCTCTCTTGCGATGTTATTCCAAAAGACCTCTACCAGAACGAGGGTTTCTTTTGAAGCGGGAATGACAGAACTCGGAGGACATGCAATTTTTCTTGATTGGATGGCATCGAACTTCCTCCTTTCCGATATCGATTTTGAAGGAAAATATCTTTCCAGTAATGTGGCCATCATCATGGCAAGACTCAAAAAACATGAAGATCTTTTGGTGTTAAAATCAGGATCTACTGTTCCCGTGATAAACGGATGTTGTAATTTATTTCATCCCTGCCAATCTCTTGCGGATATATTAACTATTGTTATGGACTCACCGAACGATTGGCAAAAGAAAAGTATTTGTTATATAGGCGTTCATAATAACGTAGCAAACTCCCTGATTGAAATCACTGCAGCCCTTGGAATTCATTTAACTTTAGTTACACCCATTGCTTCAGATGAATCAATCGTGAAAGCGTCTATCGAAAGAGCAAAAAAGAAAGGTACTATTTCCTGGGAATCTGATGTAAAAAAGGCCGTCGCGTCTGCTGATTATGTTTACACAGATACTTGGGTAGATATGGAATTCTTTAACGATCCAAAATTCCAAAAGGAAAAAGAAGAAAGAATTCAGCTAATGATGCCCTATCAGGTGAATGCAGAATTAGTAAAAAACTCAAAAGCAAAAGTAATGCACGATATGCCCATTCATTCAGGTTATGAAATCACGAGAGAAATGGTGGAAAGCGAACGTTCTATTATATTCACACAGGCCGAAAATCGTCTGGATGCTCAAAAAGCAATCATACTCAAACTATTAGAAAACCATGGTTAATCTCAAACTTGGTTGAACCGATTTTCGGTCAATGATTGACTATATTCTTCTCAAATCATAAAAACCGAAACTCAAAAAATGTAGAGACCATATGTTTGGTGTTATACCAATTGGCAAAAGGAATATTAAAATGTTTGAGATGCATTTGATTCAGGATCAAAACTTTTCCAGATAACTTCTGCTATCCAATCATTCCGAAACTGAATCTTTTCGATTGACCATCCAACCACTAAACCCATCTAAAAAATACAAAAAATCGATCTTATCTTCATGTTCGAAATCAAACCCTTGTAAGGCTTCATCATAACAACGAAACCACACTGCCCTTTCTTTTTCAGAAATGGGAAATACAAAATGACGCATCCGCATCCTGGCAGGACCCCATTTTTCAATATAATAACTTGGCCCACCTAACACTTGAATTAAAAAATCAGCTTGTTTCTCTTTGGCGATGTCCCAATCACTTTGAAACATCCATTTGATTTCGGAACTAGCAACTAAGTCATAAAAATTAGAGACAAGCTGTCGAATGGCAGGTTCACCCCATTTTTCAAATAGAAATTTTACGTTTGGGTTTGGGGGAGGAGGACCACCGGGTGGGGTGTATATTTCATTCGGATCCAAATCGATAGTCAGTTTCGCGGAAGGGACATGGAGGGGAAGTCGAATTTTCGACCGGAGCCGAAGGCGAAGCCCGGAATGGCCCGGCCCCGAGGTCACGAGGGGTTCGCCCCAGAAAAAGAACAGTTAGTATCTTTGGAAAGAGACTAGCAAAGGTAAGTGACTTTCTTTCGGAGCCGGTCCCATCCGGATTTCAGTATTATTTCCTGGACGATAGGTAAAATTCACAAAACTTGGTAAAAAAATCCGAAAAAGGTATACTTAAATGGCACTGACTCACCCGCAATCTGCACTCTTTGCAGGAGAAAAACCTTTCCCTATCATCCCTGCTTGTGAACACTTCGCTGGATCTGAAAAACTCATCACGAAAGCTCTCGAGTTACAAAATAAACTCGGTGGACTTTTCGACATCACGATGGACTGCGAAGACGGTGCCCAAACAGGAAAAGAGAAAGAACACGCAGAAATGATTGTTCGCATTCAAAACTCCGAGTTGAACAAACACAAAATGAGTGGGGTTCGTATTCACGACTACACAAACGAACACTGGCGTGGGGATGTTGATATCATTGTTCCTGGTGCAGGAAACGTAATTGCTTACATCACAATTCCAAAACCGACAAAAGCAAGTCAGGTGAAAGAGCAAATCACTTACATTCAAGAAGCTTGCAAAAAAGCGGGAATCAAACGCGAAATTCCAATTCATGTTCTCATCGAAACTCACGGTGCACTGAATGATGTATTCGAAATTGCAGCACTTCCTTGGTTGCAAGTTCTAGATTTCGGTCTTATGGACTTCATTTCTGGTCACCATGGTGCTATCCCTGCATCTTGTATGAAATCACCTGGCCAATTTGACCACGAACTCCTTCGTCGTGGAAAGGCAAATTTAGTGGCAGCAGCCCTAATGAATGGAGTGATTCCAGCCCATAATGTAACTCTTGATCTTAAGAATATTTACCAAACTTATGCCGATGCAAAACGTGCTCATGATGAATTTGGTTTCTTACGTATGTGGTCCATTTATCCAGCTCAAATCCAATCGATTTTGGATGCAATGGCTCCAAACTTTGCAGAAACACAAACTGCATGTGACATTCTCATCAAAGCACAAGATGCAGAATGGGGACCGATCCAACACGATGGTGACTTACATGACCGCGCTACTTACCGTTATTTCTGGGAACTAGTGCAAAGAGCAAAACTCACAGGACAAAAACTTCCAGAAGAAGTAGAGAAGAGATTCTTTTCTAACTAATAGAGAAATTCACTCACTGGATTTGGTAAGCGGGTGACTTTGGTGACCGGCTTACCTTGGAAAGCCAAGCGAAAAGGTAAGTGACTTTACTTTGTGAGACGCTCACCTTTGTAAGCGACGAGAAATCCCGCCTCGTTTTCCTTTCAAGGTAACAAAAACCCAAGACCACCTTCAAACCAATCCTGAATCAGGCTCCTTTCGGAGCCTTTTTTATACCCACAGACCAGAAAACTCAAAGGCGCCGATCAGATTTCCAGGTTTGATTTCCCAATATTTCAGACTTTTTTCCGTTTTCGCAGACTTTACGTCCAATATAATGATTTTTTGTTTGCAATACTGGATTTAGAATGGTTATTGTCCTAAATTATGAGTAAGCGAATATCAATATCCTATCCCTTTCTTTCGATCCTTCTCTTCCTAAACATCGCCAGTTTAGGAACGGCGGTTTTCGGGCAATCAGCAGAACCAACGGTAAATCCCAAGCCGGAACTCGTCCAAGAGCCACTTCCTCCCTTACCCAAAGAGGAAAAAAAGGAAGGTTATTCGAGTCCTCAAATCGGGAACCTTTCCAGCGAATACTTACGAAGCCTTCAAGTAACAAGCAAACAAAGAAAGGCCCTCCAAGAAAACAAAGGACTTTGGTTTGCCGATAAGTTTCGGGTTGGTTTTGGGATTCGACCTAAAGTAGATTCACTAAATAATACCGACTTTGACAAATCGACTGCAGACAATAGAAACAATGCATTAACTCAAACACAGTTTTATATTATAGGGGATATCAATGAGAATGTTCTCTTTAAAATTACCTTACAAGATGTTCGTCTCTGGGGAGGCGAAGTAGTAGCCAATGGAAGTGCGGACCAAAAATACGGTGCAATTGCCAATGCAGGAACTACTATTGATACCAGCAAACAACGAGAAGTTGCTATTAATAATTTCACTGGCATTAGAGAAGCATTTTTAGATCTAAAAACAACAAACCAAAATTTTCGATTAAGAACGGGAAGGCAGATTTTAGAATTTGGAGACGGAAGGATCCTTGGTGCAAGAAATGATAGTTTAAACGGAAATTCATTTGATGCACTTCGGTTTACAGGGAAAATTAGCAACCATACTTTAGATTTATTTGGATCGGTGATTGGGGCTGAAAATAATTCAAATAGTATCGTTTCCAACAATTCAACAAAGTTAGGTGGAGTTGGTGATTCTTATTATGGTGGAGCTCATTATAACTGGAAAGTAGCCGATTGGCTTGGAATTGATTTATACAACTATAGTTTGTTCAAACAACAAAGAAAAGCTAGTGCTCCACCTGCCCTTTCAGAAACAAGAAACTATCGTGGGGACGACCAATTAAACACTTCAGGTTTCCGATTGACCAACAGGACAAAAAACAATGCATTACCAGATTCCACTGGAATTGATTGGATGGTAGAAGCTGCTTGGCAAACCGGATTTAATGGAGAACGTGTGACTCCCGATTGGCTAAACCAAAATGGCACTTATTCCACTAACCAAAAAACAGGAGAGCCACCTCCACTTTCAGAAGCAGTGAGATACAAGGCAAATATTGTTGCCGTACAACTTGGATATACACCTGTAAAAGAATTTCGTATTGGTGTACAATATGTTCAAGCATCCGGAGATCCCAATCGTAATGACTCTAGTGTGGGAACTTACAACCCATTATTTGCCACAAGACGAATGGCTGGTGGATCCCTACCCTTTGCAGGAAATGGGAACTCAGGACTTGTATTTTGGCAAAATATTAAAGACTATTCCTTACACTTAAAATATGAAACTTCCAATTATGGAACTTTTATCATAAATCCGCACTGGTATTATAAAGTGAAATTACAGGATGGATATTATGATAATAACAATTATGTTAGTGGTAGCAAAGCGACGGGCGAAACCGCTTCTACCGAAGATTATTATAATTCAGAAGCATACAACACAACGAGACCAAAACTAGGGAATCTTGTAGCCACAGAACTTAACTTTATCTATATCATTACTCCATTTGAGAATGTTTCTTTCTGGTTCGGAGCGACTGTGCTTCGCGCTGGCGATGCAATTCGTAATCAAAAGAATAATCCTTATGAAGTTGATCCTCTTCATAGATATGATTTAAGCCCAACAGCTACAATGGCAACATTCCAAACAGTTTTTGCTATTTAAAAAAATAGTAATTCAGAACCAAGACCATAATGTTTTGGTTCTGAATATTTATTTTAGTTTAGTTTGAACCTTTCCACTTGCGTAGAAAGATAGGAAGCTTGCGAAGCAATTTCAGAAGAAACGATAGTTAATTGGTCTGACCCAGTAGCCACATCTTGAGTTCCATTAGAAATACTAATGATCGTTTTGGAAATTTCTTCGGTTGCTCTTTTTTGTTCAAAAACTGCATCTTCGATTTGTAGATTCAAATTAGTCAGTAAATTCGAATTTTGAGCAATATCCCTTGCGTTATTTTCCTGCAAAAGAACAGAACCTAATACTCGTGTTGCGGAAGTTTCAAACTCTTTGACACGACTATTGAGCAAATTCAAAACCTGCGCAGCCTCTGTAACTTTTTTATTTCCGTTTTCCACTGCAGAGTTTGTCGAAATGACTAGATCTCCAATCTCTTTTACTGATGATCCCGTTTGTAAGGCAAGTTTTCCGATCTCTTCTGCAACCACTGCAAACCCTCGCCCAGCATCACCAGCTCTAGCAGCTTCAATGGCTGCATTCAAAGCGAGTAAATTTGTTTTTTCTGAAATCTCTGTAATAATGTCCAAAACTTCACTAATTCGCTCCGCCTTTTCACCAATGTCTTCCATTGCCCTAGTGGATTCATTCATTGCTGTTTCACCAACAACAGCATGTTCTCTGGACTCAGATGCAAATTTTGCAAGATATTCCATTTCTTTGTTAATGTTTTGAACTTCTTCTCGTAAAGTTAAAACAGACTTATCAATTTCTTTCATCTTGACGACAGCTTCTTCCATCGACTTACCGACGTTTTCTGCCGATGCTGATAATTCTTCTACGGCCGCAGAGGACTCTTCCGCAGCTGATGCTTGTGTCTGCGAAGTGTCAGAAAGATTTTGTGAAGTTGAGGCCATGGTGTTCGATTGGTTTCCCAATTTTTCAACTGTATGTTTTATATCTCCTATGATAGAAACCAAACTATTTTTCATTTGATTCATGGAATCTAATAAACTTCCAATTTCATCTTGATTGATTTCTTCCGCATTGATAGCTAAGTTCCCATTTGCAATTTGAGAAGAAAACGCCATTGCCTTTTCCAAACGAAGACTAATTTGTTTCTTAAAAATAAAATTTAGAAAAAACAAAACGACAACTAAAATCACAACAGAAATCAATATCGAACTTAAGACTACCTTTGAGATTTGGTCACTAAAAATAGAATCCGGAATACTAATCTGAAGTGCCCAAAACTGAGGGTCTTTCCCAATATGAAACGGAGAAAAATAATGTGTATATCCGTCATGTTGGATGGTGAACATTTTTCCTAATTTCAAATTGTCTAAATAGTATTTTAAATGTTCAGGGTTTTCTATCTTTTTTCCAAGTTTTGTTTTGTCTTGCCCATACATCACATAAGTTCCATTAGATGATAAAAATGCGATATGACCTTTCCCTCTGAACGGGCGAGTATCTCCAATTTTTTCTTGTAATGTGCTAATATCTAAATCAATTCCTGCAGCTCCCATAAATTTTCCCTTAGGATAAATAGGAACAACAAGGGAAATCATCTGGATCTTTTTCCCACCAGCTAAATATTCGTATGGACCAAACACCTTTGCTTTGTTAGATTTTTTGACTTGGAGATAATAGTCACCTGCACCTTCTGGATTGTCATAATCAACTAACGGTTCAAAATTGATTTTACCGTCTGGTGTTCTGTGTAGATAAGGAATGAATCTCCCTGTTTTGTCGTGGCCTGGTTTCTTAACAAATGCAGCATCCCTACCTTCATAAGCGTTAGGTTCATAACAAAGCCAAATGGCAAAGATATCATCGTTCCTCTCTAAGATCTCTCTCATACTACTAATGATCGATTCTCGTGGTGGAGAGGTATAAAATAGAGCAAATCGAAACCCTCGAATCACACCCATCATCGCATTAAGGTGTTCTTGGATTTCAAATGACCATTTTTCAGAGGTAATTTTTGAATTCTCTTTGATTTCAGCGTTGAGGTCTGAGATTGTACGGTAGATTTGAAATGTAGTTAGTATTAAAAACCCAACAAATAAAATACCTGCGATCGATAAGGAGACCCTTTGGCGTATACTCATAAGGATCGATCTTATGTTTTATAAATTTTTTGTAAATATATTACCGTATCTACCATCGAAATCTAGATTACGGAAAAATCGAAATCCTCTTTCATAATCGAAGAGTGTTTCGTTAGGTTTGGTGGTTTTACTAAGAAACGAGCTAGTTCTTAAAGTCCTATTGAGTGTTTTTTCGTATTTGGTCTCATTAGACCCAGTAGAAAATCTAAAAAGCAAAAGGAACTCGAGAGACAATGTGTTCGGAGTTCCTTTTACTGACCGCTGTTACTTTTTCGATCTAGTTTGAACCTTAAAGTTTCTATATTCCACGTATTCTATGTCATCGACAGACAATTGGAACACACCCTTGGTGGAATGGACGATAAATATATCACCTAACTGAGCAACAACGGCACCAGAAAGGACATCTCCATTAGATTTGTGAATGGTCTCTAAAACACTATAATGGTTATGAATTTCTTCCTCATCATCCAACCCTGTTTTTGCTGCTTCAGCCGCAATTTGATTCAACACTTCAGCTCGTTTTTCTTCGTGTGCTTTTTCGATTTCTTGAGTCGCAACTTCTCCGGTCCCAGCATTTTGTAATTCAATTTGTTTTTTGACTGTTTCTGCTGGAATGGCAACCAAAGTCTCGGCCTCCGCTTTCTCTTGTG
The DNA here is from genome assembly GCF_002812125.1 of Leptospira brenneri. Lineage (NCBI taxonomy): Bacteria > Pseudomonadati > Spirochaetota > Leptospiria > Leptospirales > Leptospiraceae > Leptospira > Leptospira brenneri. The sequence goes on along the minus strand of NZ_NPDQ01000005.1, from coordinate 158,865 downwards.
GTGTGACTACACTTGTTGTTTTCGATAGGCCATTATCAAAATCGATAAACCCAGATAATTCATCCCCTTTCAAGGAACCGGCAGCTACTTTTGCATTAATCAAGTATACAAGCTCATTTAGATTGGGATTGACCTCTAATTTTTCGCCTGGTTCCAAAACGACATCATTTTCTTCCAATGTCTTCACTAAACGGTTGTAATTCTCTTTTGATAAACCTTCGTTCAGTTCAATCAATTTTGGTGAAGTTTTGAAAGCAACAGAAACAGCACCTTCGTAGACTTTTACCTTTGGAACGGACCCTTTTTCCAATTCAAAAGAAAATACAGTTCCGCGTACCCCCGCCACCATAGTAGGTGAAGTGACAGAAAGATTTTGGCCTGATTTTAATTTTACTGATTTTACAAGCAGGTTTCCAGCCCATAAATGAATGTCTGTATTGGGGCGACTTTCACCTGCAATGTCTCGAAATAATACATCAGAATTATCTTTAATCCGGATCACTTCTCCTCGATAGGTTTGTAAATCCACCCTTCCTAATTTTGTGATGATGCGATCACCAGGTCGAACCACATCCCCAATTTTTGCCTTGGATTCTTTTCCCTGGTTTGTAATGAGAATGGTTCCTTGCAGGAAAGTCACAACGGCTCCTGCCTTTTCATCTTTTTCCTGGCTGGATCCAAATTGGAAACGGCTGCACTGTAATGATATTAGAAAGATAGTAATGAGTGTGATTGATGTTTTCATATGTTTTTTCCGAATCTGTCCTTGTAAAAGAAGAAACAACTCAAGATAACCCGATTTTCATTTTTGTAAAAACAAAATTCGATTTCTGCAAATTTAAATAGGAATTTACCCTAAATCAATCGAATATTTACGAAGATGACACAATTCGTTCGGTTTCAAAGGTAAAATAATACCTGTTAATCTCTCCGCCGACCTTTCCGTCCAAATTTTGGAAAGGAAAACCGAATTAAAAATGCAATCAAAAGAAATCAGAATTTATTTTCTTAAATCAGCGATTTTTTTGCCAAGATCAGAACTTCTACTAAAGAGTTTCGTTTTACCAATATGCTGTGATTGGTAAATACTCGTATGGCCAGAGGCAATAAAAGAAATCCAAGCAGTTAGGAAAAAATAAAGTCCACATTCCCAACCAAATAACTCGATCCCCATCATGGCACAGGCAAACGGGGTATTGGTCGCACCAGCAAATACAGAAATAAACCCAATACCGGCAAACAAAGCTAAATGCGCAGGATCAAAATATCCAAATAGATTTCCTAAACTAGCACCAATAAAAAAAAGGGGGGTCACCTCCCCTCCCTTAAAACCAGAACCTATGGTAATTGCAGTGACAATTATCTTTAAAAGAAATGTTTCAATAGGTAAAGGATTCACAAATGCTGATTGCAAAGTGGGTAACCCCAATCCTAAATAAACTGGACTCAAACCAAGAACAACTAACAGTAATATTATGAAACCGCCAACAACAGGTCGAAAGGGAGGATATAAAATGTATTCACCCAAAAAATGAGAAACTAGATGGATCCCTGCACTAAATATTTTTGCAACCCATCCAGACAAAATTCCCAAGACCACCAAACAAATTAAAATGATCCAAGTAAATTCAAAAGGTATTTTCTGATAATGAGAGTGGTCGACCCCCCAAAGTAAACAAACCCAATGGGACAAATAAGCGATGACAAGGGAAAGAAAAATCAATCGCAAGCGATAAGTCCCGATCCTAATGACTTCTATTGAAAAAATTGCCGCTGCAATCGGCGTTCCAAAAACGGATGCAAATCCTGCACTGATTCCAAGTATAATCAATGTTTGTTGTTCCTTAATCGATAAAGAAAACAAACGAACCAATTGATGAGAAATAGCTCCTCCCATCTGAACCGCCGTTCCCTCCCTTCCCGCTGATCCACCAAATAGGTGGGTGATGAGAGTTCCGAAAAACACAAAAGGGGCCATACGAATTGGAATGATAGAGGTAGGCGAATGGATTTCTTCTAAGAGTAAATTATTTCCCTTACTTACATTTTTTCCGTATTCAAAATAAATCCAACCAATCAGAAAACCGGCCAAGGGAAGGAAATAAACGAAATAAGGATTGGATTCACGAAACTGAGTTACTTTTTCCAGGGACACGAGAAAGAAAGCGGATGCAGAACCGACGAAAACGGCAATCAATCCAGAAATGGTGATCCATTTGATAAAATTAGAAAGGGAGTTTATTTTTACACTGACTTTCTTTTGTTCCGGACTCGAGTTTTCCATCAACTTACCTTTCCCATGAAATGGATATCCTTCTGACAGAAAACCAACTTTTCTGTGAAAATAATACTTAGGTGCTGACCTAAGTATTAAAATCTGATACAATTGTCTCTATGGTCAAAAGAACTTACAATATCGATGTAGTTTTGCAGGCTCTTTCCGATCCCACTAGACGCCAAGTAGTCGAACGACTGAGCATCGGCCCTGCTAGCGTTAGTGATTTGGCCGCTCCTTTTTCTATGGCGATGCCATCCTTTATGCAACATTTGGAAATTTTGGAATCTTCTCAGTTGATCTATACTGAGAAGGTTGGTCGGGTACGAACTTGTTATTTAAATCCAAATCCATTTTCAGTGATGGAATCTTGGTTACAGGTTCAGAAGTCGTTATGGGAAACTAGACTAAACCAACTGGACTCATTTTTATTAAAAACAAAGGGAAAAATATGAATCAAGAATCAAAAGAAACTTTCAATCCAGAGTTGGACTTGGTATTGGAAAGAATTGTCGAAGTGCCAGTCGAACTTGTTTGGAATGCTTGGACAATACCGGAGCAATTGAAACAATGGTTCACTCCAGTTCCATGGAAAACTATCGATTGTAGGATTGATTTAAAACCTGGTGGCGAATTCTACACAATGATGGAGTCCCCTGAAGGAAATTTATTTCCAAATAACGGTTGTTTTCTGGAAATTGATTATCTAAAAAAACTAGTTTTTACCGATAGTCTACTCCCAGGCTATCGTCCATCTGGGAATAGTTTTATGACCGCTTTTCTCACTTTGGAAGCAATTGGAACTGCTACAAAATACAAAGCAGTAGCAAAACACAAAGACCCTGAAACAAGGAAACAACATGAAGACATGGGATTTTTAGAAGGTTGGGGAACTGCCCTGGACCAACTTGTGTCTTTCACAAAAACCTTACCCAAAACAAAGTAAAGGTAAATCCCTAAAATTTGCCGTAGTTATTTAATTACGGCAGATTTTTCCAATACTTCAATTTCCTTTTTCTTCTCTTTCATCAAAGTTTCTGCCGCAGACAGGTAAGCTTCAAAACTATCATAGTCTTTGGCTTTGATGGATCCGCAGAACTGGAAATAAACAGTTTTGGATTTTTTAAGTTGTGAATATTCTTGTACGTTAGAATATCCCATCATTCCACTCACAACAAATACATCTAAATCTATATTAAATTTATAAGCAATTTTCATAACCCCTGTTTGGAAGGGTTTAATTTCTTCGGTAAAAGTTCTTTCACCTTCTGGATATAAAAAAATAGATCTTGTTTTTAAGACACGTAGAACATCCGTTTTAAAATTTCTAAAATTTGGTTTCTTTTCTGAATAAATAACAGCTTCCACAATGGTTTTGTGCATCATTAGAGGAATGATTTTGTATCTTTGAATGATATCACCTCCTAAGTAAGAAAGTTTTACATCTTTTGATTTTGATAAATACGGAAGAGCAACTATGAGTGGAACTTCCAATGCATTGGTATGATTACAAATCAAAAACCGATTGTTGCCATCTGGATTCCAGTTTCCTTGTTCAAACTGTAATTTTCGTCCGGTTAAAACGAAAAAAGAACGATACCAGAAATATCCTAAATAATTATTAATTCGATTCGACCATTTGTCGAGACCAGTGATTTTAAATACATAAGAGAAAGATAATCCAATGGGAAAAAGTATCACAAGGAAAGGAATTGCATAACATAAAACAACAAATAACTGGAGTTGGCCCATGTGAGAATAGGAGCGGAAGGCTAAGTATGGTAAACAATAATTCTATTACATTATCGTAAAATTTAAGTGTTTACCAATTGAAACCTAGAACAGATCAAACAGCTAATTCTAATAAAAAAGCTGTTGCCGGTTGTCTAACGATGCTAATTTTACCCTCAATTTGATCGACAAGCATTCCAATCAATTGTAAACCAAATCCTGGCGAATTTTCAAAGGAGATAGAAGGAGGAATTCCAATTCCAGTATCCGAATACTCTAAATAAAGTTTTTTATCCGCACGAAAAATCTTTAGTCCAATTTCTGCATTCGTTGTCTCATTGAATGCATGTTTCATTGAATTGGTAATGAGTTCGTTCAAAATGATTCCCAAAGAAGAAAGAAGTTTGGCATTGAGTTCAATGGTATCTTCCAGAATATTCATTTTCACTTCTACTTTTTTGGGGAAAATAGCAACAATCTCATTGAAAATAGCAGGGAAATAATCTTGTAAAGAAACCGTATTATCTGTTTCAGAATGATAAAGTTTATCGTATAAAACAATCATACTTTTGACCCGACCCGCTGCCTCATAAAGAATGGTTTGAACAGAACTTTCGGACTGTGCCCTTGCCTGAAGAGTTAACAATGTAAAGATGGAACTCATATTGTTTTTAACACGATGGTGTATTTCTTTCAGTATGTTCTCTTTTTCGAGTAAAAGTTTTTGGATTCTAGACTCAGATAGATTTCTAACGCTAACATCTCGTAAAATTACGGTAAATAATTTCTCTTCTTTCACAGAAATCTGAGAAATGGATGCCTCAATCGGGAACTCCTCTCCATTGGCCCGGAGACCGCTAATCTGCCCAAGTGCTCCCATTGCTCTACGACTAACTCCAGTTTTAGAAAAAGAATCAATATTACTATCATGTTGGCTCCGAAAATTCATTGGAATCAATTGGTCTAACGGTTGGCCAATGATTTCCAAAGATTGGTACCCGAACATCTTTTCCGCCGCACCGTTAAAAAGAATGATTTTTTTAGATTGGTCAATACTGATGATGGCATCCATTGCCGATTCAATGATTTCTGTAAGTTTGGCTTCTGATTCTTTTACCCGCCTCATCGCATTCAAACGATCAGAAATATCTCGACCAACTGCAATGTATCCAATCGGTAAATCACTTTCATCATCCAAAAGAACTTGGTTTACTTCAATGTTTCGAATGCTTCCATCTTTTGCGTACTGAACGACTTCCCCAATAAAACTACCATCCAAATTGACCCTCTGCATCACTTGTTCACTGGAAAGATTTAAATAATCTGTTTTTAGAACTTCTAATACTGACTTTCCCATAACTTCTTCTGCTTTCCAAAGATAGATTTTTTCAGCAGCTTTGTTCCAATAATTAATTCTATGGCTAAAATCAGTTCCAATCACGGCATCTAAAACATTGTTTAGCATATTTGCTTGTTTGGCGATGTGACTTTGGACATTGTATTCTGCAGTGATATCACGAAATACAAGTACAACTCCCCTTGTTTCACCATTTAAGTCTTTGATGGGAGAACCTGAATCCGAAATTTGGTATTCCGATCCATCCCGAGAAAGAAGGACTGTATGATTGGCAAGACCAACTACAGAATTGGTACGAAGAACAATATCTACAGGATTTTCTACTAAGCTACGAGTTTTTACATTTACGATTTTAAATACATGATTGATCTCAAGGCCCACTGCTTCATCATGAGACCAGCCAGTTAACTTTTCCGCAATAGGATTCATTCGGATCACTTTTCCATCACTATCAGTAGCAATGACACCATCACCTATGGAATGTAAAACGGTCTCCAAATGTTCTTTTTTACTTTTTGTGAGTTCGTTTGCTTCAAATAATTTAAACGCCATTTTGATTGAGGCATCTAACACAGTAAATCCAGAGTTTTTGACAACATAACCGTAAGAGGTAATGGTTTCTGTTTTTTTAACAATCTCGCGTTCTGTATGCGAAGAAAGAAACACCACCGGAATTTCTTTGTGGTTTAATATTTCGGTAGCTGTTTGAGTTCCATCTAGACCTTGCCCCAAATCAATGTCCATTAAGATGAGATCAAATGGTTTTTCTGCTTGAATGATGAGTTGAATTGCATTTTCCCCGTTATTAACATGGGTTACGTTGTATCCACCTTGCTCTAACTGTTGTTTCTCAAACATAGCAAGAATGGCTTCATCTTCAACGAGCAAAATGGATTTATCAGCGACTGAAGTCATCAAACCATCCTTTGCGAAAACCTGAGGTGGGAAAGACCCGGAATTCGCAAACATCAAATCATAACAGAAAGACGAATTAATTCAACCAATTATTTAGAAATTTTCTAATTGTGAACCAATTTACCCCGGTTATCATTACGCAAATTGCTGTTAGTTCCTATTTTTTAGTACAAATACAGAAATTAAATTGCGTGAAATTAAAAAATAAAGAACGCCTAACCCAACCAATTTCCAAATAGGCGGTATATTGTAATCACACTAGATACTGGTACGGAACCCGGGAGACTGGTTCACTGGGAGGAATGAACTGCTGGTTTCGTTCGAAGGAATAATAGTTCTGTATTTTGCCAGTTTTGGCTTGGACAGATCCAAATGTTTTGGATCTCCATCTTTAATGGTGACAGTCCCTACGTTGATACTACTCTCTTTGATAGGAATTGTGATCCGAATGGCACCATAAGAATAAATTCCAACGACTAACAAAAAACAAGTGAGAATTGAATAGGTAGAGTTTTTTGATAGTTGATCATTTTGGGTAATATCATTCAAAGATTGTTCTATACTTGCGTTTACTAAATATATCAGAAACCTAATCCCTAAGGCTCCAATTTCGATTTCATTGAATCATTTCATATAGTCCTATATACTTTTATTCTTTAATAGTTCCACCAGCTCCTATCCATAGATAACGAAGTGACTCAATCCAGAGTTTTTCTAAATTTTGATTTAGTTGGAAGGAAAGAATAGGAACTCCAAAAAAACAAGACCCTAAAGCCAAACCTAGTGATTTCCAGTCTGTAGACTTAGGCAGTTCTCCATTTTTTGCGGCATTGGATAATGCCTTTTGAATGATCCCCTCCACTCCCTCCGCACTTAATTCTTCTATCTCCAAAACATTTGGGAAAATTAATACCCGTTCGGCGCTAGTCAGTTTTGGCCTTTGCATAGTATTTTTATATTTTGCTTGGAAGGCGATGATTTCCATCAGGATTCTAGGATTTTTTTTTGATTCCTTTGCCGTATAACGAAATAATGCGGAAAGGAGCCCCCATCCGGACTCAGACAATTCCATTTCCTTTACAAAAACTGATACTTGTAAACTCCAGATTTGGATGTAATAAAGGATTAGGTCCCCCTTTTCTGGAAAATAATTATAGAATGTTGGCTCAGAAACCTCTGCCAACTCACAAAGGTCTTTGATTTTAATGGAATCAAAATCCTTGGACTCAAGTTCATTCAGAAAAGCAAAAATCAGACTAGTCCTGAGTTTTCGCGAACTTCCTTTCCTTCAGAGGAAATTTGACTAAGGAATCAGATGGGTATTTATTTTTTACAGACAAGAATTAAATATAGTTCACACATTTTTTGCAGTCAACTATACTATTTTTGATTTATCAAATATGAACTTACTTTTAGAATTTTTAACGGTTTTGACTTAAGGTTTGATGGAAATGATTAGATGTGATAGAGGGAAAACATTGGGTGGCGGGATGTATTGCCTACACGGTTGTGCAGTATCACGGGCATCCGCCCCCAATCCAAATCTATCTTTCTTTACTTCTTTGCCGATCGTTTTATTTCAACCGGCGAGACGTTCAGAAATCGTTTTAATGCTAATCTAATAACCTTTGAACGATCCATTTCATTGTTTGCAGCATAAACTTCCGCTGCTGCAATTAAATCTTCTTCACATTTAAAAGTCACGGTCTTTTCCTTTTGTATCGCCAACACTCCCCACCCCCTTAGCTCCAAATTTGGTAACTTCCCAAAATATAAAACAAGCTCGAATTATGTCAAATACAAAGTAATACTTTTTATTGTTTTGTATTTGATTTTATTAAAAGACATGGAGACATTAGAGACATGATTTTCCCAAAAACCAGTCCGGCTGGGAAAAATTAGGATTGAGAGTTTTTTTAATCCCAAGATAGTAAATACTGTTTCCACCGCTTGAGAGGTGTTTTGTGGTAAATTTTTTAGATTCCATGAGTGATGAAAGTTTCGGTTCGTGGGTTCGCAAACAAGCAATCAGAGATTTGTTCTGGACTGATTTTGTTCGAGAGTTGATCCAAAAGGGTGAACTAAAAGATTCAATGAAGTCTTATAACGACTTCGCCAATTATTTCAAAGAACAAGTGGGAAACGAAAAACAACTCGAATCGTTAAATGAAGCACATAAGGAATTTGCAAAGTTTAAGCGATATAGTTCTCACATAACTAGAGAGAATTTCAAAAAGATATATGAAAAAACCGCCAACGCAAGGAATCTTCTTTTATCGCAATTTTCAAAAATCAACCAATCTCTAACGATTAAAAATCCTAATGATATAAATCTATATGAAACTTTAGATTCAATTACTTCTGAATTGAACAGCCTTTTGGTTTTACTAGAAGACGTATCTTTTGACCATATCGAAAATTTCGAGGAAGGCGAACTTCAAAGTATTAAACATGTTTTTACTTCTAGCTTCTATCCAAGAATGAATATCGAATTTGAACTACTTGAAATTGCAAGGGATGAATTCAGGAAGGAAAAATATCGGAACCGGAATAAGCTAGTCCCGAAAGGCTCGTCCAAAAGCTAGTGTTTCAGAAAGCCTTTTCGGTACTACCCAAAACCCTTTTTTTGGTTTAGGCGTTAGGTGGTAACATTATTTTCCAGGCATTTGGATCAATTTCAACTTCACAAAATCGAATTAATCTTCCTTCATTCGTTGGGCCACGATAAATTCTAAGCCTAAATCGAGAATCTAACGGGTGGTTTTTCCTGATTTGAAGCGAAGGTTCCCCATCTTTCTCTTTATATTCACAAATATAAACTTTCATTTTTCTGTAGACGCTAGGTGGTTTAATTTTAAAAAAAGGAAACCCCCGGATTGCCGTCCGAGGGTCAAGAGGTTAATCTTTGATAACTTCTTGTACGTTCTGTTTTAAAAGTCAAGAGGTTAAAATGATTCTCGATAAATTGTTTTTATTAAAACAAGGTTTAGGGTGGTTACTAAAATTGATTCCTACAATTCTAAAGAAAATTGATAAAGTAATTTTCCCTTTCGATAAAAGTCGAATTTTTTTCGGTAAGACTAATATTCGATTTAGAACTGAAAATGATATTCTAGTTTTCTTTTGGACAATATCAAATATGAGTTATGCAGATATTGAAATACTTACTGCCGAAATTACTTATAGAAATAATTATGGAACGCTTCTTAAATTTGAGTCAAATGTCTTTGAACTAGTAAAGGTAAAAGATGATTCTAGTAGTATGGTTGAATTTCCGATTTCAGGAAAACAGCTTGAGTTTATAAAAAAGAAATTGGAAGAAAAAGAATCATTATCCGTATCAGTAAAACTCAAAATCAAAGTCAGGGACGAATATACTTATCTGGAAGAGTTTATGAGCCATCCTTTGGATTAGGTGGAAGCGTCTATCGGAATTGAACCGATATTTAGGATTTTGCAGATCCTCACATAACCATTCTGTCAAGACGCTCATTTCAAAGACTGCCTTCTTTGTTATTTCGGGAAGGGTAGACCGAAATAGTCTATTAAACTCCGTTAGGCTTTACCAAGTTATCCAATTCTTTTAAAAACTCTACAATCATTCCTTGTCTAATTAAAGCATACATTGAGTCATCCAACTCGGAATCATTTAACTCATCATGTTGTTTCTGTAGTTTTAATTTTAACTCGATAACCTTGTCTTTCATAGTTCTGTTTGGTGAACTGACTAAGGAATGTTGCATTCAGACTTTAGTTCTTTTATCTCATTCCTTATAAATTTTAATTCTGGATTAAACATAGCCGAGCCTGGCATTTTTCCAGATACAAATTTCTCTACTTTATCCATTACCAAAACTAATTTAGAAATTTTTTCATCAATTGTCATTTTCTAATACCGTATAATCTTTTACTTCAATTGCATTTGGGAATAATTTGTTCCGAATCTTTTCTTGCCGTTTCAATTGTTCCCTATGCAATTCAAACTTTTCTATTTCTCTTTTAAGATCCGGATCTAATTTCTTCAGTATGAAAGGAGTTCCTTCTTTGAGTATTGCTTTAGAAATAGCAAGTGCAATACGACCAAAAGGAAATTTCTTCTTCATGAAGATGGGATCTCCGTTTCAAAAGATTCACCTCTCCAAGCCTTACCCAAAAATTTTACACCAGTAACCAAAAGGTTTACTGATCTTTCCGGATCGGCGGACAAGGCTTCCATTGCACCTTCTGCAACTTTACCGAAAACGTCTGAAAATCGAAATCGATCTTCTCTAATTCTCTTACGAGCGAGAATTTGTTCTTTTTCTAATTCCCACTTTTTCCTTTCCAATGAAAATTCTTCCTCTTTAATTTCCATTCTACGTTTATTTGCATACTCAATAGAATCTAGTTTTTCGTTTAGATTCTCTTTTTGTTTGTTGATTCTTTCTTCAACTTCTTTGTCATACAAAGCAAACTTATCAGAATACTTTTTAGTCACTCTTTCTAAGTCATCAGAATAAATACGATTCATTTCGAAAGTTGCTTTCATAATATCAAGAGGACTAGTTGAAAGCTGTGAAGTTGCGGCTTCTTCTTGTTTCTTTTCGTAAGAATTAAACTCTTTCAATTTTCCGGAGCCTATTACGTTTCCATCTTTCTTCAGTTCATAGTTTATAAAATGAGGATTTTCTAGATTTGTATTGATTACTTCAAATGAAGTTGGTATATCTTCACCTTTCAATACAACTTTTGCTTTTTCTGTGAATAATTCGAGAGAATACTCTGCATCAGGAAAGTCGTTTTTACGCTTTCCATAAAGAGTTTTCATTTTGCGGAACGCATCGTTTGAATCAATCATACAAGTTTTCTACCTTTTCGCTTAGTTTTTTGTTGTATCTTTGTGAAAACTAAGTGATTACCAAGTAAAAACCAAGTGACCACAAAGTACATATTAAGTGAATGAACGATTTTTATAAAGCTTGTCAAGAGAAAAGTAAGTATTAAGAAAGTGCTATGAGAAATTCTATCAAGATACAAGCACGCTTAAGCGAACATAATTTGATTTTATCATGGGAAGAGTACAGAAAAGAATTTATTAATCAGAATGGATTCAATCCGACTCACTCGGATGTCTTAGGATCTATTCTTCACAAGACGAGTGATTACAAATATACGTATGATAGGCGATTGAAGTTTCTAAAAGAAAAGAAAGAACAAAGCTCGTTCGATTGGAAAGAAATAGAATATATAGAAGAAATTTTAAAATTGAATTTAAGTGCGGAGACTCTCCGGAGTTCTGTCTCCGGAGACGAATAGGATTTACGGTAAAGGTAAAGAAGGTATTTTAATTTTGCCTTTTATATAAGCATACAATCCGAGGATTAGAACAATTAAAGAAAGTGCAATGATAGACCAGTTTCTCAATGCTTTCAATCCATCAGTAAAACCCGCTTCCCTTTGAAGATCCGAATTTTCTTTAGTTGTACTTGCCTGGTTTGCAATTGCAATCCTTGCATTCTCATCAGAACTATCAATAGTGTCGGCTGCCGCTTCTAGCAGCTCCGAAGTCTTATTGTCCCCTAGATCCTTCTTTTCCTTTGCAGAGCTTCGTAGAAGGCCTGTAAGCGGCTTAGAAGAGGGATTTTGAGGTACGCTAGTACAACCAAAAAGAAAAATGAAGACTAATAGTAAAACTTTCATTTCTTTTTCCTCTTTAGTTGTGGCCACGTACTAAATGAATTCCGGTTACGCCACTTTTCCCAGACATTCGGATAAATTGGAGAAGCAATAAAGAAGATCCCCAAAACAGACAAAGACCAAAACGCCGGAAAGGAATTCTCTCCGAGAAGTTTCACCTCCGGAGCACGTTCGAAATACTGAAGAACGGCATCGGCAATAAATCCTAAAAAGAAAATAGCAATACCGAACCTGTGTAAGAAGTTTAAAATTTTGTTTTCGCTTTTCATTTTTTTTCCTTTAAAAATCCAATGTGACAAGGTGACTTCGATGGACCATTAATAGCTTTCTTAAATTCCGCAATGGGAATAAACGAATTGTCTCCGTCATGGTCCTTGTAATTGGTTAAAAGTTTCCCGAATGGATCTTTTAAATTTACACCAACGATCTTTCCATTTGAATCTTCTCTAAACCCACTTCCAAATGTTAGATGTCCTTTACCCGATGGATACCAAGGTTTTATGAATAAAGAAATCATCAGAGGATCTCCCCCCTTCATAATCTTTTGAATTCCTGAAAGAGTAGATTTTTCATAATCAAAAGTAAAATCGGAATCCTTCAAAATCACTTCGTTCATCAATCTTTTGTGTGCTTCCCAGTGATATCGAGTTTCACCTTTCTTCATTACCTTGTCTAAAGTAAGTTCATAGGCCACCTCATCGACAATGGTTTTGATAATTCCTCTTTCATGTAAGAAACCGCAGAACATTGAACCAGTAGAAATAAAACACTTTGTCACTCGATCATAGAGCAAGTGTTCGTATTTTTCAAAATCATCCAAATCAAAGAGATACTTTCCTTTCTTATCAAAAACTTTCTCGTCCTCGATGAAGTAAGGATTTATATTATCTCTTTGAGAAAGATAATCCGTTCTAGTTAAAAGATGATCGGTATAAGAATCCATTTTTTAACTAGAAGAAAAATCCGGCTGCAATCGCTGCTATAACTAAAAGAACATTAGATCCGGATTTCTCCTTTGTGTTCGTTTGAGTTGTGGTCACATTTGTTTTTGGTGGATTTTGTGTTGTGGTAGTGGTTGAAATTGGTTTGGTTTCAACTTTAATGATTCCTACTCCTGGATTCTTTGTTTGAAAATCCCGAATAGCTTTTCCCACTGTTTCCCCAATTGCTTTTCCGCTTGAGTCAATTTCCGAAAGAAAAGAAAATCTTTTCTCTTGAGTGTTATACAATAGTCCTTCTACCGTTGGGTAGTTGTACTTTTTGTTTGTTGGTACATAAACATAAACTCGACCTTTCATTTTCGCTTACCTCTTAAACTATAAATTGAAATACCAATGATTGCGACTAGAGGGAAGACTATCTTGCTATTTAATCCCGGAACTAAACTTTTCCAATTCTTGATTTGAAAATGTGCAGGATCTGGAAACTTAACTTTCTTCTTGTTCTTTGTGTCGATTCTCCAAAAGTCCATTCCCCATGCTATATCTGAGTTTTTACTCAATAGGTCTCTGATGTCTTTTTCCCTGTTTGAAAAATTTATATTCTTAATATCAAAAGCTAAACCATGATTATGTGGAGAGTTACCAGCAGTTGCATAAGTTACTATCTCTCCGGATCTCGTTCTTCCCAAAGAATAAAGATAGGTTTGTCTTTCATTTGATCTTTTGGTTTCGAAAAGTTCCGCTTCCGGAATTGTCTTCTTTAAATCTTTCCAAAAAGTTTGGAGTCTAGAAGTAACTAGATCAATTGAATTGTTTGCCTGTGTTACTTCAGAAGACATTTACTTTCTAAACAAAAGAAAAAGGCCAACGCCGATAGCTGCAAAGGTTCCATATTTTAAACCATCTTTAACTTCTTCTTTCTTGGTACCTGTTGCGTCTGCAATGGTTCGAATTGGATCTACTAAACCACCTTCTTCGAATACATACTCTTTCAATTGGTTTAAGGAAGGATGTTTCGCTAAGATTACTTCCCTAAATTTTTGGATGTCCTGATCTGTAGAAAAAAGAGTCGATGCAATAGACTTACGAAAGACCGTTTCTTTCGGTACAACGAAAGAGATTCTTTTCAATTCTGCATTGTGTTTGAAACCTTTGAATTTACTTAAATAATTGAATGTATCAATATCAAATCCAATAGGTTGTGTTACACCGCTTAGTGAATAATCTAAAGCATAGCGAGGGGAGCTGTTATTGCTTTTTGGTATCCATGGAACATCCCATCCAGGAATCAAAGATTCCGTTGGCATGGTTTCTAGAAATCGATCGGGATAATAGTTTACGTTACTCATTGCCTTTTTCCTTTGTTGCTTGTCTTTTTACCAAGCCCCATTATTTGTTCATAAATTTTTAAAACTAAATCTCTTGTAGCTGAAGACTCATCGGAGAAACTTCTCATAGCAGTTTCAGTCTTTTCTAAATTTCTATTTAGGTTGGAAAGTTCAGACATGACCTTATCATTGTTGCGGTCATGTTCTGATTTCACTTCCGTTATTTTATCAGTGTTTGATTGAATTTTTTCGTTTAGCTCTTCTTTGAATTTTGAGAGCTTTTGATTTACTTGTGAGTTCACATAGTAAATAGAAAATCCTGTTACAGCACCAACTAACTCTTGAAATCCGATTTCCATCACAAGTGACCTTTTCCTAGACCCGTTCTTGTGGTCATTAATCGGTTGCCAGTACCGGAGATCGCAACGGCAACAAAAATTCCTAATTCCGAAGACCAGCAAACCGAATACCAACTGTTATCGGCTGGACTTGTTCTGATTGTCCAGTTAATGCCATCAGGTGATGTCATAATTCTGTTTCCTGTTCCACTAGCTGCAACGGCAACAAAGATACCTAGTTCCGAAGCCCAACAAACTGAATTCCAATTGTTATCTGCTGGACTTGTTCTGATTGTCCAGTTAATGCCATCAAGCGATGTCATAATTCGGTCATTAGTTCCAGTTGATGAAATAGCCACAAAGATGCCTAATTCCGAAGACCAACAAATTGTAACCCAATAGTTGTCTACTGGACTTGTTCTGATTGTCCAGTTAATGCCATCAGGCGATGTCATTACTCGATTGCCCGCACCAGAAATTGCAACAGCAACGAAGATACCTAATTCCGAAGACCAGCAAACCGAATACCATTGGTTATCTGCTGGACTTGTTCTAATGGTCCAGTTAATGCCATCAGGTGAGGTCATTATTCTGTTTCCTGTTCCAGTAGTTGCAACAGCAACGAATATACCTAATGCTGAAGACCAACAAACTGAATTCCAATTGTTATCTGCTGGACTTGTTCTGATTGTCCAGTTAATGCCATCATGCGATGTCATTACTCGATTGCCCGCACCAGATATTGCAACAGCAACGAAGATCCCAAGCTCTTGAGACCAACAAATGGAATTCCAATTGTTATCTACTGGATTTATTCTTGTTACCCATTGATCGGAGAACCAACCGGCAAAAAATTTAATTGCATCGAATAATGATCCACCTCCCGATAATGTTTCAATTTGGTTTTGAAGATCCGTAAGTTTAGTTTCCAATCCAGATATTTCAGATTGCGAATGACCGTGAGCACTTGGAGGAAACGAAGTAGGCTTTCCAGAGACTTCGCCCCAATCGTGACCGTGAGCACTTGGAGGAAATGAAGCAGGCTTTCCAGAGACTTCGCCCCAATCGTGACCGTGAGCACTTGGAGGAAATGAAGCAGGCTTTCCAGAGACTTCGCCCCAATCGTGACCGTGAGCACTTGGAGGAAATGAAGTAGGCTTTCCAGAAAGTTCATCCCATGTTGAAGCACCACCGCCTGATTCTCCTAAGTCGATGATTTCAGCTTTTGTATGTGTATGGCTAGAAGGTGGAAAGTTATCGGGTTTTAGTTGAACATCTTCCCATTTAGGTTTATTTTGTACGATACGAGGTCTTACTGGATTTGCATTTGAAATAACAATGCCCGTTGAACTGTCTGAATCTAAGCCATTGATTTTTTCTCCAAGAGCATTGGAAAAAAATTGCATTTGCTGTTTGTATCCATCGATTTGATCGGTTGAAATTAATTCGAAAAATTCCCATAGATATTTTCTATGACCATTTCTCGAATCTTGAGAAGGTGCTTCACCATGAGCAAGTCTATCGAATCTTTCTGTTAATTCATTAAACTGATCTAAGATGGATTCTCTTAAATCTTCTAAATCGGAAACTTCAGCTAAATCAGCGTATTCGTTTTCCCAATCGGTCGCATATATATTTGCAAAAATTTCTCCACCAACTGGCCAATCTAACCAAGCGGAATAAATCTGTTTGGACATTTACTATTCCTCCTCATCTTCATCGAGGAGAGAAACGATTGAGAAATTGATACGACCACTCATTGCAACTCTGGTTCTTTGGCATTTGGCTGTGTAAGGAATGATATAAAGATATTTCTTTCCGTTTGGATTACTGATCGGTATATCTCCGGGCACTGGATAGGGTGTTCCGTTTAATAGAAAAGTATCTACCAAAGAGTTACTAAGTAATAGTTTTGAAGCAGACGCTAAATCATATTGAGGGTTTGAGAAGTTTTCTTCGTCGATGTATTCTTCATATTCCAGAATATCCTCATAACAAACAATAGTTGGCATTCTAGAAATCTTATCCGCCACACTTAGTTCTGGAAACTCTGTGTTTGCCGGAACATTGTTGTCAGGTGCGAAGAGTCCTGAACCATAATCAACTAACTTGATAAAGCCATCATTTAGAGAGTCTTCCAAATTGTCTGACAATACAAGAGCAAGAGTTACCGGATTAGAAAGTGCCTGAGTTGATCTAAAAAAATAACTTTGGACAAGTACATTGCGTATTACTAAGTTCTTAGCTTTTTCAATATCAATTTTTCCAATACTGAAAGTTTCAGTGAATAGAGGCGGTGGATCTTCCGAAGCTGATCGGTAGTCTTGCGTAAATGAAAATGGATGAGAGATTCGACGTTCCATTGATTATTTCTTTGAAACTTCCTTCTCATCAGTATCATCATCGATTTCTTCCATGATTAGACCAACCATTACGTTCCTAGCTGGTACTGGAACAGTCCAAGTCTTTAATAGAACATCAAGAGAAAGGTTCTTTGGGATTCTGATTCCATCTCCTGGGAATGGAAAAATTTGAAATCCTGGTGTAGAAATATTATCACCGACTTTTGAGCCTATTACAGCCAAAGCAAGGTCACCTGAAATTGCAGGGTTGTTCTTTGTTTTGTTCGTTTTGAAGTCAATGCAAACATCATCGATGTTACCTTTGAATCGTACGATAACACCGATGACTTTTCCGTGTTTGTTCGTATTATTTTCAATGGTCATCGCTTTTGTGAAGCTGTCTCCATTGCTTGCGTTTATGGAACTATTCATCCCGCCTAGCAAGGTATAATCCTTACCTTTGTAATTTACTTTAGTATTCATTTTTTCGCTTACCATTGAAAAGACCGGCTTCTCACCGGTCTTTATTTTGAATTAGTTTCTTTCGAAACGATTACTTTGGAAATTCAACACCAAGAGCAGTAACAACCAAAAGGTGATTGTTTAAAGCTGCTTCAACACCGGCTGATGAAGATGGTAACCAAGCCTCGAAAACAAAGGAATCGTTGTTTGAGAATTCCACTGGAAGGTAAAGAACTCTTAGTTTGGAGTTTCTTTCTTCAATGTTCCCTGTTTGTGTATGAACTGCACTAACAGCGATAAGACCGTTTTCAATACCAGTTCCAATTTTGAAAGGCTTCAATACTCTTGGAAGAGGGTCAATGATCGATTTGAAAGATCCTTCTCTAAGAACCGTTTTGTTCTTTGTGATTTTGAATCGAATCATATTGATAAGTTTGTTTGCGGCATCTAAAACATTGTAGGTTCCATCACCAGCAAGATTAATAGCTGCAAAGTCTGGCCCATGAAGTTCTACTTGAAAGCCAACGAGTTTCCCTTTTTGGGACTCAATTGGGTTCTTACCACCTAGGCCATAATGTGCAAGATGGCCATAATTGGCTCGGTCTTCATTACCAGCAAAGAAACCAAAAGTCTTTTCTCCTGTTCCTAACTTTGCAACGGAATGAAGTTCAATTGGAATTCCACCCTTTTTCATAAGTTGAGAGATTTCTGATTGAACAGTTTTTCTCATGTTTTGGGTTTTGATAACACGTGCTTGTGTTGGTTGTTGTTGTGTTTGCATTTTTTTCGCTTACCTATTTTCGCTTTTTGAAATCATTTACACAAGGTCGAAGACTGATTCTTCACCAGCGACTTCTTCTTCGTACTCGTCTTCTTCTTCACCAATTTCATAAACTGATTCAGACTCTCCAACTTCCGATCCTACACTTGGTGTAAGATATTGGATCTTACCTTCATTGAATGCTTGTTGGATTCTTTGATCTACTTCAGCATTGATTTGGTTTTCCGCATCCTCTCCGGATACTTCGATGTATTCATCGGTTTCACCGGATAACGCAGTTACAACACCGGCAGGAAGTGCATTTTGCACGGTCGGTATTCTAGTTGCTAAATGAATTGTTGCAGAAGCAGAACCAGCCACAAGACCAACACGAACAAGTTTATCCTTGATCTTCTCTTGGAATTTGATTGCTCCGGCTGTGATACCAGCAGATACAATGACCGCTCCAGTCTCTGGAGATTCTTTCAAGATTTGTTTGGAATACTCCATCGTTGAAAGGAATCGGTTCAAAGCATAACCAACAAACGCAGCTCCACCAAGTTTGGCTCCTGACATGACGTTTTGTTTAAAACTCATATTAAGCCGCCTTTACTCTGGACGCTGCACTTCGAATTTGGTTTATGAGTGCTTTCTTCTTTTTCAAAGGCTCTGTTTTCGCCTTTACCTTTGCTTCCCAAGCCTTAACTCGCTCGCCGTATCGCTTCCAAGTTTCAATGGAAGCTGATTCCTTTGGAGCCTTCGGCTTTTTTGGAAGTTTTCTTTTTTTTCGCTTTGTTGATCCGAACATTTTTCGCTTACCTACTTACTTATTTTTTAAATAAAAATAATACACCGAGACCAACACCAACTAACAAGATGGTGTTTTTGCTATCATTATCAACCTTGTGAGTGATTTCAGAATCTAAAATTCCTCGTGATGCTGTACTACCGCTTGCATAAGCCGCACTTGAAGTGGGTTTCGCAATCTTAATGCTTGCGGCTTTTGTTGGAGTCGCCTTTTTGATTTTTACGGGCTTGTTTGTTTGTGAGAGTGCTTTTAGAATCGCATCGGTTGCCTTTTGTTTTGAGGCTTTTTTCTTCGCACTCTTTGCCGCTTGCTTTTGCTGAATGGTTGAGGCCGCACTCATCGCCATTGGAATAAATTGTGCAAATCCTAGTTCACCGTTCATTTCTTCATCCTGTTCTTCATAGTATTGATCGCTTTCTTCTTCCGAATATTCTTCGGATGGAATCTCTTCTTCAAATTCTTCCTCTTCTTCTTCTGATTCTTCTTCAGGCATTCCAGAGTCTGGACTTAGGAGGCTCCCAGCACCTTCAGCAACTTGTGACAAAATATCTCCTGCACCTTTTGCAAGTGAAGAGACACCTTTAGAGATGCCTTTGCCGACATCAGAGAGATGTTTAGTATATGCTTTACCTGCTTGAGAAATTCCCTTTCCAACGCTACTAACGCCTTTTGAGATTCCTTTCCCAACTTTGCTAAAACCTTTAGTTAAGCCTTTGGTTTTGATCTTAGGTGCTTTGAATTTTACTTTAGGAAGTTTGCCGAGTTTCATTTTCGGCATTTTAGGAAGACTAAAACCTTTGAAGCCTTTGAAGCCAAATCCGTCTAAAGTTTCATACTCATGTACGTTACCTTCTTCATCACCAAAGACAAGAACGGTTTCACCGTTTTCATCTTCGAATCCATAAACAAGATAACCAGTGTCTTCATCTTCACCTAAGAGAAGATATTCCTCTCCATCGTCTCCGGAAAGAAAGACAGGTTCATTAGAAAACAATGGTGATTCAATTTCTTCACCGTGAAGAATTGAATCATAACTTACTAAAATATTTTTGACCGATTGAGGGGGAGCTTCGTCCCCCTCTAATCGAATTGATTCTACTTGTGACATTTTCGCTTAACAGAATCACTTCTCAGAAAGAGAAACTGTAAAGATAAAAATTTGTTAAACCTTAACAAGTATTAAAGTGATACAACCTAATACGAATTAATGCTTATAAGTCACAGTGAATAATTATTTTCTTACTGGATGATTTTCCTCATAGAAAACCCTTTTGAACTGTGGAATATACAATGTTTTCCCAAAATGATTCCAAGGATAGGTGCAATCGTAAGGAGTCCATTGACTTTCCGCATTGTTTTCGTCTTTGAATTCAACATAGATATGTCTTGGATTTGCGTACCGACCGGTCACAGCCAATCTAGTTTTATATTTCTTTCCAAACATATTGTTTTGGAGAAGAAAGAAGCTAAGTGATAAAATGGATCTATCATCACAATCAAAAGGATGATCTGTATTCGCACGTTCCAAAAGAATCTTTGGTCGGCTTACGTGTTCTTTTCTGTACGGATCTTTAACATACCGTATTGATTTAACATATTCGTAGAATTCTTGAATTGTTAAATCTTTGATCGGTACACCGTTTGCATTGAAAAGGAGTAAGTCTCTCCAATATAAACGGGCAAGGTCAAAGCAATCCGCAACGGTTTGTTTGTAGGTTTTAAGAGGTCTTCTGGTTCGAGTGTATTCCCCGACTTTTTCGATTTTTCGCATAATCGATATTTCGGGGTGTAAGGGTGAGTTTAAGTCAAGAGGCTTTTTTTGTTTTTTTCTTTATCGCTTTTCCGTCTGGATGCTTTGCCTTAGAAAGATCAAATGTATCCTTGTTTTTTTCCGCTTCGGATAGAATCTTTTTAATTTTCTTATCCTCTGCTTTCGAAGGTGTTACAACATTAAATGCAACTTTTGTTTTCATTGTTCTTCCCTGGATCGAATAGCGTCCGTTTCATCCTTACTTAGTTTGTATTCCCAAGCAGTGATGACAAAAAAGTGTTTCTGTTTCTTTGTCATCTTCTGATTTCTGAATATCACTTTCAAAGAGCGATTGGCTGTCATTCCCACAGCCTCAAAGCTACCATCTTTTCGTTTAATCGCCAAGTATTTTTCTAACGAAAAAAACTCATAAAGTTCAAGGTCAGTAACTCCGTGATCTGCAACGTGGGTGTTCCCAAGATCAACGTCGTAGTAAATGTCGAAAATATATTCTTCTTTATATAATCGAATTACATTCATTGAAAGAGAACCTGGTCTTCCAT
This sequence comes from Leptospira brenneri, assembly GCF_002812125.1. Classification (NCBI taxonomy): domain Bacteria; kingdom Pseudomonadati; phylum Spirochaetota; class Leptospiria; order Leptospirales; family Leptospiraceae; genus Leptospira; species Leptospira brenneri. The sequence goes on along the minus strand of NZ_NPDQ01000005.1, from coordinate 137,619 downwards.
CGCTTTTTTCAAAGCGATTTCTCTTTTCCAAATTGGTACTAGATTTTTTGCGTCCATATATGCCGACTTAGGATCAACCGCTTTGAGAGTTACCATCTTTGGCTTCTCCTTTAGTTTCATTAGGCTTGTCGTTACCGTTAGAAACTGGCTCACCATTAATAATAGGCAAATTGGCAGAGCCATCTTGTGAAGCATTAGTTGTTCCCTGTATGAGGTCTGCTCCATCGTTTAGATTCTCCTTAATCGCTTCGTGCATTGAAAGGCCAAGTGTAGGATCATAACCCCTTCGCCTCATCTCTACTTTAAAGGATTCTTCGTCGATGATTGCATCGACATCTAAGTCTATTGTGAAACCGAATGTATGACACCACTCATGCCAAACCATTGTTTGAAGAATTCGGATTGCATCCCATAGAGTGATCGGATCTTCGTTTGGTTCCTGTGCTTTCTGTAATGAAATTAAGAATGAATCCAAATTTGAATTTACTCTCACTCCTTTTGCAGAAAATTCCTTTGCTAGTTTTGTGTAATCTTTCATCTTTTTTCCTCCGATGAATTTTCTTTATTCTTTGAATAAATGCTGTTCCTTGTAATAAACTCCCCGTTTAGTCTAAGTGTTACTCGACACTTTTCGAAAGAGCCTCGTTCCACAACGTGGTCGTAAATGAAGGCTTCGAATTGTTCTTCACCATCAATGGTTTCATCTAACTTCTCTAAGCGAACGGGTGGCCTCATTTGGATGACACCATAAAAGGAACTTCCTTCTTTTCAAAAGTAAGAAGCTCGGTATTGATAATAGAAAGAATCCTTATTTGATCCTTTAGAGCTCGAATCTTTTCTTTTATTCGTTTTTGGACGGCAAAACTTCGATAAGTAAAATTCATTCGTTTCAATCGCTTAATTCTCTTTTTGTATGCTTCAATTCTAGCTTCAATAGGACTCATGTTCAGCCTCTCTTAACCCAATAATCTAAGACATCGATGACAACCATCGTAACGAATAAGAAGAAGATCCAAAGGTAAGTATCCCATTGCTTAAATGTACCAAATGTGAGATTGAAACAAATGAAGGTGAGAGCCGAAGAAGAACTCGATAACAATAGAACTTTCATCCAATTTTTCATTATTCGCACCGATTCCATTTCCTTTTACGATTTAAGTAGTGAGCCATATAAGCCAATGTTAACGATCTTGTTTGATTCTTTGTAGAAGTGATCTTCGCAAAGAAGTCTTCCTAGATATTCGTACTCTGCAAAGCTGTCACAGAACTTGCAGAAGTCCGGCATTTTGATTTTAGGAACTAAGTTGGTATGATAATCACGGCTTTTCATTTTTCTTTCTCTCCGTTATTGTTTTTTGGAAAATAATGTCTCTGATGTCTCTTTGTCTCCTACCTTCTTTACCAAAAAGACTCGATGGTTTTTATCAATTTTTGTTCTTATGAAGCCCATCTTAGATAAACCTCTTCCAATCCACCTGGTATCTAGCTTAAATGTTGGATGTTTTTCGTGAATAAAGAGATAAATGTCCGTTGCACTTAGCTTTGCGTGACTTTTGTTTTTTTCATCAAACTCTTCAAGCGAAATAGGTCTAAAATACTTTAAAATCACCTCATACTCGTTATTTGAGTATTCATACTGAAGGTTGTTCTCTTGGATTTGCTTTTGCTCGCTACTGTTCCAATGGATTTGATTCCAACGAGTTGCTTTATATAAATGGAAGACTTGAGACCAAAACTTTTCTATTGGTATTTTCTGAAACTTGTCTATCTCAATTGGCTTTAATAAAGAAAAGATAATGTATCGTCTGTTTCCGGTATCATCAACTAAGAACTCAACTTTATTACAAGCGGCAATAAAACTAGAAATCCTCTTAAAATGCTGTGCGTTCCTTCCATAAGCGGCTCTCTCAAAAGATCCTTTCATAGAAAAGAAGTCTCTTACTTCAGCAGCTTCTTTCTTGTTCGTGATTTTATCAATTTCGTCAAATAACCAAACAAAGATTTTGGAAGCGGCAACAGAAGCGTCTTTACTTTTGAAATCCGTGGGAATTCGTGAGTTGTAGTAAGGTCTAAGTTCTTTAGGAATTAATCCATTTATAAAAGTACTTTTATACCACCCCTGGTTTGATTGAATTGTTAAGCAGTGTTCATTGACAAACTCGCCATCACTATAAATTGAATAGACTGCACGAATGCACCACTTTTCGAAGTAGCTTCTAAAATCTAACTCATTCGATACTTTTACACAGGAACAAACTTTCCCAATCCAATCTGTCTTCTTGTCCCATTTCTCAAGATTTTCGAAATAATCTTTGATCGGGTGGAATGAAGGAATTACAGAAGAACTGAGAAGTGAAAGGAGATTATCTTTAGAAGCATATTTAAACTCTTTTTGTTTTTTTACAAAAATCCATAGATCGTTAAAATCTCGATCACTCCACTGAATATAATTCTTAGCGTTAGCTGGCTTGTGTTCCAATGATTGAGAGATTTCATTAAATCGCAAACTAACATTCTTTTTCAAATAGTTCTCTAGCTTGTGAACCTCTCCATCGATGTCGATTTGGTCTGAATTCTTTTGCTTTTTCGTAGTATCAACTTTTTCATCTACAATTAGTTCAACGGCTCTCTTCCCAATTGAATTCGATACTGCAAGACTTAGGCTATCCATATACTTGCTCTCAACGTGTTTCTTTGCTGTTACTGCTCCCGATCCAGAAAAGCCAAAAACCACCTTACTTTCGTTTAGTTTTACTAAACGCATATCTTTAAAAATTCTATCGTAGTAAATAGCAGGGACTATTTTCTGTAATTCTTTTTTAATTTGATTTTCTATTTGCTCAGACATAATGGTGAACTTCTGCTTCCTTTAAACCAATTTTGATTTTTTTAAACCAGTCCGACAAACAGTCCTTACACATATCGTATTGATACAATTGAACATTAGAAGCCCCGCATTTTTTACAGGACTTTGGGGTTTCGTTTTCTTTCTTTTTAGGTTCATCTTTTTCTATATTTATCATGCGCAAATTTTATCGAAACGTCTCGTAATTGCAGAACGATCTAACGATGAGTGAAGGTAAGTTCTCGCTATTACCTCAGCAGTGTTCCCTGCGAACTCGGCAACGGCTCCTATATCATTTCCAGAGCGAATCATATCTGTTATGAAGGTGTGTCGAAACAGGTGAGGGTAAATATCTCTTCCAAGATATTTTTTACCAATGATTGAAACGATTTTCCAAATTGCGTGCGGTTTATACTGAATTTTATTTACAGTTTCGAATAAGTAAATATAACCACAGAAGGTTTGTCTGATTTGCTGAAAGAGGGAAATCGGAATAACAATATTTCTTTTCTTTTCGTTTTTTCCTAATAGCTTAATTTCCATTAGGTTGTTATCTAATGGACGACAGTCCTTTAGTTTGATACTTACTAAGTCCCCGGCTCTGGCACCAGTTGTATAAAGGAAAAGCGAGATTGCTTTTTGGCGAGCAGTTCCAAATTTGCTGATCCTCTGAATCTCTGAGAGAGTAACTAAATCCGCTTCACTAACTCTAGTTCGTGGAACTTTGATAGGGAAGACTTGATTTAACTCTTTCCGAAAGGCATCGATGTACAAACCTAACTCAGTCCCGATCGTTGCCTTTTTCATTGCTCGGAAAACTGAGTTTTTGTCATCTCTAAGGGTGGCGGATTTTATTCCTAAATTTTTCCGTTCTTGTAGAAAATTTAAAAACCTTTTTGGAGTTATCGTCTCACCTTTGTTCCACGTAAGGAATTTAGTTACACGATACTGGTCGCGTGTAGTGAGAAGCGGTAAACTATCAGATATTATGTGAGGTTCGATTGATCTTATCATTTTTTTTTGGGGATAAGATCGGAAAAGGTCAGGAAGGTCTAAATTTGATATTTTGCGGGGAAATGGTCTCTAATGAGACATCATTCGGGTAATTCCTGGCGGGTCTAGTTCCCCTCCCAAATTCAGGGCGGGGAGATTGTACCCACGCGGGAAAACCTACTCTCTATTTCTTCGCATGAGGGTGTGCATTCCGATATACTTCCTTCAACCGGTCTCTCGATACACTTAAGTAAACCTGTGTTGATGACAATGAGGCATGACCAAGTAACTCTTGTACGGCGCGAATGTCAGCACCGGCATTCAAAAGATCTGTAGCAAAGGTATGTCGAAATTTATGGGGAGTGATGGCTTTTTCCATCCCCATCACAGTTCTACGTTCAGACAAAATATATCGAATCCCACGTGTGGTTAGTTTGCCACCACGTTGGTTGAGAAAAATTTCTTCTGGGCCAGAAGTTCCTCGTTCTTGTAAATATTCTCGGAGAGCAACTTGTGCTTCTTCCCCAATAAACACGAAACGTTCTTTCTGTCTTTTTCCCATGACTTTGAGTGTGGTAAGCTCCTCATTTAAATCGCTTAACTTGGCATTCACCAACTCAAATACGCGTAGGCCAGTGCTATACAATACTTCAACAATGGCTTTGTCTCGTTTTCCTAAAACTTCTGCTTTTTCACCATTTTCGTAATCTAGGATGTCTTCCGTTTCAATGGGTGTGAAGTTTTTTGGTAACTTCTTTTTAGTTTTTGGGAAACTGACTTGTAAGATGGGATTGGCACCTATCTTCTCTTCCCGAAATAAAAATTTATAAAAAGTTCGCAAAGAAGAAAGTTTACGGCTTTGTGTTCTTTTGTCCTGTTTTTTGGCTGATTTCAAATCGGAAAAATAAGCTCTCACGTCCAAAACATCCACACTCAAAATATCGATTTCCTCTTTCAGGCAGAACTCAAAGAAAAATTTTAAATCGCGGAGATAAGCAAATAAGGTATGCTCCGAATAGTTTTTCTCAATTTTTAAATAGGTTCGGTAACTTCGGAAGAGGTCAGCCATGGCTTGGGGAAAGTGGTCGGGAATCTGGACTTCAAGAGCTGGCAGGGTCATACAATGAAACTATCGGCAAAGTTTTCTTTCTCCGATGGCAAAAAAATACTATACAAGTACTTACATTTTGTTTAGTGTTGAAAACGACAAAAAAGACATAATCCAGAAAAAATTCCCTCCCTCTATCCAATTTGTCCCAGGTCTCATGCATGCTGGAGCTAATCCGGAAGAGAAAAAGAGTGGAATTCGGAAGGGATGGGTTCATCCTTGAGAGAGTCGGTCAGATCTGTTTTTTTGAAACCAACTGACCCATTCCCCTACCTAGTCTTTCGGAACACCGATTTTAGGAGAACGTTTGATTCATGAAAAAAGAGAAAGCTGACAAGGCTCAAGAGAAAGAAACCGACCAAAGAAAACAGGCCATTGACGCTGCCCTAGGCCAAATTGAAAAACAATTCGGTAAGGGTTCCATCATGAGGCTCGGTGCTGATACACGTATGTCAGAGATGAGCGTGGTATCCACAGGTTCTTTGGACTTAGACATCGCCTTGGGGATTGGCGGGTTTCCTTCTGGTAGGATTGTAGAGATCTACGGACCAGAGTCTTCTGGAAAAACAACACTCACTCTTTCTGCCATTGCGGAGACGCAAAAAAAAGGAGGCATTGCCGCCTTCATCGATGCAGAACACGCTCTCGATCCATCTTATGCTAAAAAACTAGGGGTCAATGTAGACGACTTACTGGTTGCCCAACCAGACAACGGGGAAGAAGCATTGGAAATTTGTGAGTCCCTCGTTCGCTCCAATGCAATTGACCTGATCGTCATCGACTCTGTGGCTGCTCTCGTTCCGAAAGCAGAGATCGAGGGAGATATGGGAGATTCACATATGGGACTCCAAGCTCGACTCATGTCCCAAGCCCTTCGTAAACTCACAGGAACCATTGCAAAATCCAATACAACTGTCATCTTTATCAACCAAATTCGTATGAAAATTGGTGTGATGTTTGGAAGTCCAGAAACCACTACAGGTGGTAACGCCTTAAAGTTCTATGCTTCTATCCGGTTGGACATCCGTCGTATTGAAACACTAAAAGAAAAAGAAGAACCTGTTGGTAACCGCGTTCGCGTGAAGGTTGTGAAAAACAAATGTGCTCCTCCTTTCCGACAAGCGGAGTTTGACATCATGTATGCGAACGGAATCAACAGAGAAAGTTCTCTTATTGATCTCGCAGTTCGCCATGACCTCGTTGCAAAAGCAGGTTCTTGGTATTCTTACGGTGGAGAGAAGATTGGACAAGGGAAGGAACAAGTCAAAAACTTCTTTCTCGAAAATCCAGACATAGCATTTAAAATTGAAAACCAAGTTCGGGATCTCAATAGCCTTCCACTCATGGACCAATCCAAAATCCAAACCAGAGAAGTGAAATCCATTGAAAGGGACCCAAAGGAAACTAAAGAAACAAAATCAAAACAACCAGTTAGTTTCTCTACCGAAGCAGAAGGAGAAGTTGCTGTCGGAGAATAAAACCATTCGGCTTTCTTTTTAGGAACCATTGACCGGTTCGGGGTTTCCCGGGCCGGTTTTTTTTTGCCAAAATCAAAAGATACAAAGAAACCCTACGAAAAATCAAAACTTCCCTCTGAAAAAGGATGCCTGGAAACTGTCCACTTGGAGACTGTTCCTTAAACATTTCAGAATCTTATGACAAATAAAATCATACTCATATTTTTTATTTTTACTCTTCAGTGCCAAATCCAAGAAAAGAAAACAGAACTAGCTTATATAGAAACTCCCATCTATGATGAGTGGGCTGGCCTTAGTGAATCTGACCTACTGCATAAAAATGAAATGGATCTTAGTTGGAAAAAACTAATGCAAACCAGTGATACAATTTCCAATTACCTAAAAGGGAAAAGTTACAATCCAAATGTAAAAACAGTCATCTACCCTTTTAGTGGAATCGATGTTCTCAACCTATTTTCATTTTATCCACACTCTGACCGTTATATCTTGTTTGGACTAGAAGATCCTGGTTACCCCAACGCATACAATACACTTTCTGAAAAAGAAAAACAGATCGTAAAACAAGGGATTCGGAATCTTTCCGATCATTTAGCCGGTAGAAATTATTTTACTTATCGTAAAATGAAAGAAGAAACCAAGAAAAAAGAACTGAGCGGAGCTTATCCAGTATTTGTTGCTTTCCTCCGCCGGATGGGGAAAGAAATTCTCGATTCAAAAGAAGCAACAATCGAAGGAAAAGGAATTACTTATAAAGGATTTACCCTTTCCCTTTATGACACAAAACTACAAAAGAAAGAATCACTTACGTATTTCAAAATATTCTTAATTGGTAACGAAGGTGTTCCTGGCGACGGATTGTATGAATATTTTTCAGATTTACCAAAAGTTGGAATATTTACAAAGTCAGCAGAATATCTATTTCATGGAGAAAAACGAAAGTTAATCCGAGACCTCCTTCTGAAAAATGCTGAATTTATAGTCCAAGACGAATCAGGATTTCCGATTCGGTTTTTTCCAGAAGACAATTGGAAACGACAGGTTTTTGGCCGATACGAAAGATCTTGGAATTTATCTGGAGCAGTCATTCCAGAAGTTCAACCAGAACTAAAAAAATTAAGTGAGATCACGAACGATGGCCCACTTCCTTTTCCCTTTGGTTATGGATTTCTCGGAACCAAGGACAATCGTCAATCAGCAGTCTTAGTTTTTTCTAAAAAATAAAATCTAACGATATATTCTGATATATCAAATCCTATCACTCAACGGTGGTAGGATCCCAACAAGTTCGAAAGTTTTCGTTCCAAGAAGAAATCTCTTTCATATCATTTTCCGATAAAACAAAATCAAAAACATCCGCGTTTTCTTTAATACGAGTCGGATTGATAGATTTCGGGATCACAACATTCCCTGCTTGTAGAGACCAACGAATGAGTATTTGCGCATTCGACTTATGGTAACGATTTGCTATTTTCGTTAGACGCGAATCTTCCAACTTTTGTCCATGAGCGAGAGGGCTATAAGCTTCCAATAAAATTCCATTCTTTTGGCAATACTCTTTCAATTCAGTATCCTGCAAAAATGGATGATACTCCACTTGATTCATTGCAGGGACGGTCCCTGTTTCTTTTAAAAGTTCCTTTAGGTGACTCACCATAAAATTACTAACACCGATTGATTTTGCTTTTCCCTCTGATTTAATTTTTTCCAAAGCTTTCCAAGATTCATTTCTTTTACCAGAAACAGGGAAGTGAATCAAATACATATCAACATAATCGGTTCCTAATTTCTTAAGGGAAACATCTATCGCACGTAAGGTGGATTCATAACCTTGGTCGGCATTCCAAAGTTTGGTTACAAGAAAAATTTCACTTCGATTCAAACCACTTTCTTGGATTGCGGAACCAACTTCTGCTTCATTCCCATAAATGGCAGCGGTATCAATATGCCGATATCCGAAAGAAAGAGCTGATTTTACAGCTTCCAAACATTCCTTGGGACGAGCCTTCCATACACCAAGTCCCAACTGTGGAACCGACACGGATTGATTGGATTTTAAGATAGATGTGATTTCTAAATTTGACATAGAGTAAACCTTAGACGAAATAAACACCCAACCGTAAAAAATACGGTCAGGTGTTAGGATTGAAATTCTGAAAATTTATGGTTTAGTTCCGGCAAATTCAGGAATTAAAACAAACCGTAACCCTTCCCCATCCCAATCTGCTCTGTATTTGCCCTCAGCCATTGAACCTGAAAGGATTTCTTTGGCCAAAGGCCGATTGACGACACGATTGAATACACTGGCGAGTGGTCTTGCTCCAAATTTTGGATCAAATCCTTGTTCTCGTAAGATGTGTTCTGTACTTTCAGAAAGTTCGATCGCAATTCCTTTTACCTTTAACCTTTCATTCAACTGGCGAAGTTGTTTTTCGATTAGTTTTTCCATAATCGATGAATCCAAGGAATGATAGGTAAGAACTGCATCCAAACGACCCAAAACTTCCGGTTTAAAATCGGCTTCAATATTTTTAGAATTAGTAGTCAGAATCAAAATTGTATTCTTAAAATTAATTGTCCTACCTTTATTATCCGTTAATCTACCATCATCTAAAATCTGAAGTAAGATATCCGAAAAATCAGGATGTGCCTTTTCCACTTCATCAAAAAGAACCACTGAATATGGTTTTCTACGGATCGCTTCTGTTAAAATTCCACCTTCATCATAACCAATATAACCTGCGGGTGCTCCTATTAGTTTAGCCACAGAATGTTTTTCTGAGTATTCACTAAGATCCAAACGAACTAAATTTGTTTCTTGATCAAATAGAAATTTAGCAATCGCTTTAGCCGTTTCTGTTTTTCCTACACCAGTAGGCCCTTTTAACAAAAAGGAACCAAGAGGCCTAGATTCAGAAGATATCCCTGCATAGGAAGTGAGGAGAGTATCTGCTATTTCTCGAATGGATTCTTTCTGACCATATACAACAGAATTTAAATCTTCTTCTAAATGAAGTAAATTATCCTGTTTGGTTTTCAGAATTTTTTCCGATGGAATTCCTGTTTGTCTAGAAATAACGGCTGCGATATGATTCCTTTCCAGAACCCAACTATTTTGAAAATTATTTAACTCTTTTTCCAATTCAGGAAGAACCGCATATTTTAAACGAGAAGCTTCCGTATAATCAGCTCTTTGTTGGGCGGCATCCAAATCAAACTTCACTCGATCAATTTTGTTTTTGATCGAAGCAATTTGTTTCAAAGAATTAACTTCTTTTTCCCAAACAAGTTTTCCTGATTCGAATTTTTTTTCTAAACTTTCAATTTCCTTTAAGATCTCTTCGTTTTTCTTTTCTACTTGGGCAAAGATTTTTTTAGAACGAATCTCACTTTCTAATTCCACAAGTTCCGTTGGCATTGCTTCCGCTGAAAGTTTTAACGCAGACGCAGCTTCATCCACGAGATCAATCGCTTTGTCCGGTAAAAACTTATCAGTGATGTACTGATCCGACAATAGTACCGAGGCATAAATCGCTTCATCAGAAATCTTAATCCCATGGTGAATTTCATGTTTATCTCGAATTCCCATAAGAATTTCGATAGCATCCTCTTTACTTGGTTCATTTACAGGAACAGCACGAAATCTTCTTTCCAATGCTTGGTCACCTAAAATGTATTTTTGAAATTCATCTTGAGTGGTTGCACCTATACAGTGTAATTCGCCCCGCGCGAGTGCAGGTTTCAATAGATTTGCCGCATCCATGGCACCATCTGTTTTTCCTGCACCAACAAGTTGATGAATTTCATCGATAAAAAGAATGGCCTCTCCAGACTGACCTTTAATGTATCGAAGTAATGCTGTTAGTTTTTCTTCAAACTCGCCACGATACTTAGTTCCTGCCATCAGTTGTCCCATATCTAAAGAATAAATTGTTTTTCCTTTTAATACATCGGGAACTCGTCCTTTCACAATTTGTTCAGCAAGACCTTCCACAATTGCAGTTTTTCCTACACCAGCACTACCAACTAACACTGGATTGTTTTTGGATCTTCTTCCCAAAATTTCCATCACCGATCGAATTTCCTTACTCCTTCCGATGACAGGGTCCAATTTCCCTTCTTTTGCTAAATCATTCAAATTCACTAGAAAGTTGGGGACCTCTTCATCCGTTTCTTTCACTTGTAAATCTTCGTAATTGATTTTGAGTTCAGGCAGAATCTGAGGTAAAAATTTTAGAAAGTCAGCTTCCTTTAACTCCTCCCTACCATTCTCAGCAGCTCGCGAAGAGGCCATCGTAAACCACTGCGCGAGTTTCGGTGAGGTTCTTAAAGATTCAAAAGGAATCTCCCCTGAAGCCCTTGCCTGTTTTTTTAAAAATTCATCCACTGTAGATTTATACTTTATCAGTGCTTTTCCAGAAACCGAAGTGGGAAGGGTCATAAATCCCCAAACCAAATGATAAGGAGTGATTTCTGTGTTTTGTCTCCTCATAGCTTCTGTCTGCGCGATGTCCAAGGCTCCCTGGACGTTGGAATCATATTGTTTCATAACATCTCCCTATTTTAGCACTCTGAACATTAGACTGCCAATTTTGCGTTCTTCTTACAGTTTTTTCCCCGAAATTCACTTTCTTTCTCTTGGCCTCGTCCTATGGTAGAGACAATGTTTCGAAATTGGGTTACTTTTTTCCGGTTCAACCCGGACGGAAGGAAAGCTCTTCTAATGCAGCACACCGTAAAACTCCTAACTTTAGCATGCCTTTTTTTCTTAAGCCGACCGACCTGGTCCTTTCCCCTCTCGATTGAAGAATCTAAAAACTACCGAGACATTGGAAAGTATTTTGAATATATGATCCTACCAGAAAGTGAGTCGAGTTTCGACCGGGTCCTACGAGAAGATACGATTTGGAAACCAAATCCAAGAGTGACGATCTCTTTTCCAAGAATCAAAGATCCTCTTTGGATTAAGATAACATTGATTCATTATGGGAACTTACCTCATACGTTTTTTCTTCACTTCTCAAGTCCAGTGGTTGATGTGTTTGAGTTACATTCGCAGGTCAAAGGGAATTGGGTCACTCAATGGTCAGGAGAGCAAGTATTACAAAGAAACAAACCCCTTTACTCTCATATCCCCGCCTTCCCGATCACACTTTCACCAGATGAAACAAGAACCATTTATGTAAAAATTAATTCCGCAAATCCCATTTTCAATTTTGTTTCGATTTATAATTCGAGAAGTTTTATAGCGTTTTCAAAAAAACAGGATATATTTTTTGCCGCTTACTTCGGTGCAGGATTTATGATGTTTCTTTTTAGCATCTTCCTTGCGCACACATTACGTTATAAAAAGTTTTTTTATTATTTCTTTTACCTAGCAACAGTGCTTTTGATAAATTCTTTCTCTACTGGATTCATTCAATATATAGAAATTGGAAATTCACATACATGGAAAAATTATCTTTTCCCGATCACAATTTATTTAACCTCAGTGTTTGGATTATTATTCACAATAGAGTTTTTAGAGACTGAAAAAAATTTCCCAAAAATCACAAAATTAACAAAAGGATTTATTCTCTTCTTCATTTCACTTATCTTTTCTATATTCTTTCTGGAACAAAGAAGTTTCATTCAACTAGGGGTCACGTTAGTTATTGTTCCCATTTTTTTAGTACTCATTATATCCTTAATGGTATTTTTCAAAAGCAAAAGGAAACTAGAAACACTTCTCTTTCTATTAGCATTTGGATCGATTCTACTTGGTGGTGCCTTAAATACACTCACAGTCCAAGGGTGGATAAGGCCTGTTCATTTATCGTCTTATTCCTTACCTTTGGGATCTGCTATCGAAGTTTTCTTTTTATCAATGGCACTAGTTCTCAAAGTTTCAGATTATAGAAAAGCTACCGAAGAAAAACAAGAATTAGACCTTCAATTAAAAATTGCTCAAAAACTTCAAAATGGTCTTCTCCCTCAAAAAAGAACCCATGCCAACGGACATGCTTTAGGATTTCGTTATTTACCAGCAACTGACATTGGCGGTGATTTTGTCCAAATCATTGTGAAAGAAAATGAAATTGGTTTATTCTTATGTGATGTTTCTGGTCACGGAATTCCTGCCGCCATGATAGCTTCCATGACTAAAGTTTCATTACAAATCTGGGATGATTCTTTAGACAAACCAGTTTATGCAGCAGAAAGAATTCGATTGTCTTTACTCAGTTCCCTTGCCGGTCATTTTTTAAGTGCCTTCTTTGTTTACATAAACCAAAAAGAAAAGATGATCAAAATCGCAAATGCCGGACACCATCCAATGATATATTTGGACCGAGAAGGCAACTTAAAACACATAACAAGTCCAGGAAGAGCGATGAATGAATATGTCGAATCGGGCTTAGTTGAAAAAACTCTCTCCCTACCAGATTCTGGGACTTTGATATTGTATACAGATGGTGTCCTTGAAGCAAGGAACGCAAACCAAGGAGAACTATTTGGCGAGGATCGTTTTCACGCTTTATTACAAACCTTAGCAACTAAAACTCCACAAAATATATGCGACCAAGTGATTACGGAAATCGAAAAGTTTCAGAAGTCAAAAAGATCAGATGATGATATTACGATACTCGCTATTTCCCTAGAGAAAGAAATTTAACCGGCGAGCCAGTGAACTAATTTTTGATATAACTCATTAGGATAAAATGGTTTGGAAATAAAATCATTCATCCCGACTGAATGTATCTTTTCCTGCGTTTCCAATTGCGCAGAGGCAGTTAATGCTATGATAGGGATATGTTTCCAATTCTCGCTTTCTCGAATTTTTCTCGTTGCCGTATATCCATCTACATTTGGCATATGTAAATCCATAAGTATCAAATCATACTTTCCATTTGATAACTTACTCACAACCTCTTCTCCATCAGATGCCTCTTCTGATTCAATCCCCCAACGATTCAAAAAACGAATTACTATAGAACGATTGATTTCTATATCATCAGCAACTAAAATTCTTTTCCCTGTCAAGTCACTACGATCTGTTGCAGAAAGAACTTGGGCTAAAGAATTTGCCTTACCAATTTTACAACTAAATATAAAGGAAAACTTTGATCCCTTACCAAATTCAGACTCTAACTCCAATTTTCCTTTCATTAATTCCACGAGGCCTTTAGAAATTGCAAGACCAAGTCCAGACCCACCATATTTTCTTGTGGTATCCTGACTTGCTTGTGTAAATTTTTCAAAGACATATTGACGTTTGTCGAAAGGAATCCCAATTCCGGTATCCTCAACATCGATTCGAATTTCCGCTAGATCTTCGTTTTTTGATACTAACAATACGCGAAATGTAATGGTTCCTTCTTTAGTAAATTTAATTGCATTTGATAGTAAATTATTTACTACCTGAAGCATCCTTGTTGGGTCAAAACGAATATGTTCAGGTAAATTGGGGTCAACTTCTTCATAAAATGATAACAATTGTTCTTTTGCTTTAACAGAGAAGGAAGTGGAAACAGAGCGAATGAATTCGGATAAACTAAAATCAATTTCCTCAATAATGATCATTTGCTCTTCAATTTTATTAAAATCTAATATATCATTAATTAATGTAAGAAGAGTTTCACTAGAGAAACGTAAGTTTTTTAAATGTTCAACTTGTTCATGTTTTGGGTTATCTTCCATAAGCCACATAGAAAGGCCGATTACAGCATTTAACGGAGTTCTGAGCTCATGACTCATACTGGAAAGAAATTCCGACTTAGCACGATTGGCATCTTCTGCACGAACACGTGAATCGATTAACTCCTTTTCATACAAAACCATTTGAGAAATATCAAGTAATACAGAACGTGTACGAATCATCTCATTTGATTTTGAAAAAATTGCCGTTGCAGAAAGATTTAAGTATAAAGGCCTTCCATCTTTACGTAAAACTTCAAAACGTAAATTATCAATACGACCTGTTTTCTTTAAGATGGGGAAATTTTTATTAAAGACCTCCTTGCTACCTTCGGTAAGGATATCAATCAGTCTAATTTTACCGACTAACTCTTCTTCTGTATAACCTAGCCATTCACATTCGGTACGATTGATTTTTACAAAATATCCATTGGCATCTAAACTATGAAAACCAACAGGTGAATTCTGATATAAATCATCGATTTCAAAAAGTCGATCTTCGATTAACTCTTTCTCTACTAAAATTCGAGCATTTCGTTTTAAAACAAAAATCATCCATAAAATCAAGATAGACAAAAGAAAGAAAAAACCTCCTGAAACCGCCACCAAACGAATCGTAAATTTCCGATTTTTTTCCTTTTCTATTTCTTCCTTTGCTACTTTTGGATCTAACAACTTTTTGACTGCATCTCGAAAAACATCCATTCGTCTTTTACTTTCGATAAAAACTGTTTTAGGAAGTTTCCCTTGTGAATAAGAATCGATTAGTCCTTTCACGAATTCTAACTTCAATTGTTTGGCTTGAATGATAGATTCAAGATCTGCTTTATATATGGGTTCACACTCGGCTCGAAGTAAGGCCTCTATCACAACCATATGGGAGAGCGAATTTTCATAAGGCTCTAAAAAATTTGAATCACCTGTTAGGAGGTAACCCCGGCCACCGGTTTCCACGTCTTTTAAGTAAGATGAGTAATCATTTAAAAGGGAATTCCAGCGACTTTTATTTTCGAAGGAATTTCGGTCCATTCGACTTTCATAGACTTGATAAAAGAAAAAAAAGGAGGAAAAGAAAAGTAAGGAGAGTAGCCCCCAAAGAAATCCAATGTAGAGTGACTCAAAGTGTTTTCTAAGAAAATTACTCATGGAATCATAAATAGTTAATGGAACAATATGAATTTGTCAATTGTTTAAACCATGGTTCTCCATGCGGGAAAATACAAATCAAACTCCGTACCTTTCTCTAAAGTGGAATTCACTAGAATGGTTCCACCCATCTTAACCATGATCCCGTAAATGATCGGTAGTCCAAGTCCTGTCCCTTTTCCACCTTTTGTAGTAAAAAAAGGATCAAAAATCTTTTCGATAATCTCTGGTGCAATTCCGGAACCATTATCAGCAAATCCCAACTTCCAATAGTCAGTATTTTTCATAAAACCGACATGAAGAAGTTCTGATTTTTCGTACGATACCTTAGAGAGAGAAATTGTAATTTTAGGATTTGGTATTTCTTGTAATGCAAACACTGCATTTTCATAAAGATTGGAAAGGATCTGAAAAATTTGAATTGGATCTGCGTTGATAAATGCAGGTTCGTTTCCTAAATCCGTAAAAAGCACAATTTGATTAGAAGAGACAACTCTGACTTCTTGTAAAACTTGCAATAGCTGTTCTCGTAAATCCAACTGTTTGGATATAGAGTTATCAATTTTCGAATAAGTAAGAATTTGTTGGATTAGGTTTCTAGCACGGTCCAATGATTTGGAGATACCTTCGATTGCAGGTAAGGATTTTTTAATCGCTTCATTTGAATCATGTTTTGACCATTCAGAATTCAGATACGAAACATAAGCAAGCATGGGTGTCAGGAGATTATTAAAATCATGTGCAATTCCACCTGCAAAGGTTCCGAGTGCCTCTAATTTTTGAGACTGAGCATAAGCGCGTTCCAAAACAATTTTTTCGGTAATATCTTTTGCTTCTAAAACTATATAGATAATTTTTCCAGAAGGGTCAGTAAGAGAATAAAAGTCGCAATCAAAATACTTTTCCCGACCATCTGATAAACTATAACTTACAAACACTTCAAAACTCTGGTTTTTCAGTGCGAGTTTCATCCCATAAGTTAATTTTTTAATCGATTCTTCATCGGAATTAGAAAACACAGATCGAATTAATTCTAAACCTTGGATATCTGTCTCATCTCGTTCAAAAGACAAAACAGCATTTCGATTCATCCGAATCACATGACCCTGTAAATCTAAGAGAAAAATTGCTTGTGACGAATTATTAAAAATTCCCTTAAACAACTGTTCGTTGACTTGAATCGAATGTTCCAACTCAGAAAGATCTGATATATCATGGATGGTTCCAAAAATCCGAAGCCTTGACTCTTCAAAACGTTCTGCTTCTAACCACAAGTTTACTTTTTTTCTACCGACTTTGGTATTTAAAGTAACAATCATTTCCTTGGAATGATTGTCTTTCAAAAGTTCATCCCAAACTACTTTGATGTGATCATGTTCTGTCTCATCCAAGAGAGACCAAACTTTTTCCATAAGCGGAATTTCACCAAAATCAAATTCCAAAATTCGATATAATTCCAACGACCATAATGTATTTTTCTCAGGAAATATAACCTCAAAGTGACCTAAATGAGAAATTTTTTGAGAACGAGTGAGAAGTTCTTCTCCATGGACCAACATGTCCCAAGCTTTTTTTTGAGATAATTTGAGACGGTAGGCTTCGAGTTCTCGATTGACAACAAACGGAAGTTTAATGATCGAAGATTTTGGTAAAAACTCGGCAGCACCCAAATTTAGAAACTCAGAGGCGGCTTCCTCTGGCAAAAATTCAGTAACGAGAATGACTGGCAAATCAGGGTTGATTTCTTTCACTCGAGAAATGACATACCGGCCGTCAAAATCAGGAAGGTAAAAATCGGAAATCACGATATCCCATGTTTCATCTGTAATTCGTTGTTCAAATTCAGATTTCCACTCGGCCCTTTCTGAAAAAATAGAAAACCCAAAGTTTTGCAGTACAGAAACAATTGCTTTATAAGAAGCAAGTGAATCTTCTACAATGAGTACATTGAGTTTCTTTTGAATATCCATATATTCCTATTGATTAAAAAATCCAAATACAGGAAGTTCTAAATCTCCTAAAATTTCCGCCTTATGCCGGTAAGCCGTTCCACGACCCTCAGCCAGTGCAAATTTCCCTTTCGAAAAATCATTCGGTGATAAATAAGGAGTATTCGTTTCAAGCCTGATTAGTTTTTTTCCTTTTTCTTTTGCCAAAAGAGATTTTAAATCTTCCGTTTCCGAATCAATAATTTGAACCGAGGCATCTAATGCTCGCTTCATGGTATTTCGACTGAGTGGTCTGTGATTGTTAATTTGATGGATTACGATTCTATCAATACTTGGGTCGAGAATCAATTCTTTGATTGGTTCTCCATCTCCAATACCACCATCTAAAAATTCCTGGCCCTGAAATTCTTGGACTTCATACAAAAAAGGAAAAGCAATCGATGCCATCACTGCATCGAGAACATTTCCCTCCGTTATGAGTTCACGTTTATTTTTAGAGAGATTGGAAACAGCGATCCCAAGTTTAATCGGTAAATCGGAAAACTTTTGATTCCCCAGATATGGATAAAGAATTTTCCTCGTGGCCTGACCTGTGAGAACCCCACTATAGCCGTTCAGACCTTTTCGTAACAAACGACCAAGCATCGTAAGAGAATTCCCTTCCCAAAAATCCTTCTTTTTTAAGCCTAAAATTAAGGATTCAAATTCAACCATCTCGCGACCAGTGGCATACAAAGCACCAATCATCGCTCCCGAACTAGAACCAGTGACAACCGCCGGTTTAAAACCAATTTCCTGTAAACCACGCACAAATCCTGTATGGGCAAAAAAACCAAAAAAGGCAGATTTTAAACAAAGGGCAGAATACTTTTTAGGAAAGAAAAGTTCGATCATAAGCTTTGACTCAGTTTAGAAAATGACTCCAGGAATGTCAGCCACGAAGTAATTTCGAAACTAAAAGTTTTGTCATATCGTAAAACAATACTCCCACAAAAGCAACCAGTATCGCCGAAGAAAATTGCAGAAAATTGAGCGGAACAAATCGAAACATCGAATTCATTCCTGGCAAATATATGGAGAGAACCAAAACAGCGATAGTTCCGGTAAAGACATAACGAATGATGGGATTAGGAATTCGCATCCGACTCCACATCGACTCATGTAAAGATCGGTTAGCAAGGATTAAGAATAAATTTGAAAATACTAATGTAACAAATGTCGCAGTGCTGACCACTTTGGGTGAAGAATTTCCTTTCAGAAAAAATTCCGTAATCCAATAAGAGGAAACAACAGACAACAAGGAAAATGCACCTTGGATGAGGGAATTAACAAACAATTCACGATCGAGCAATGGTTCTGCCGTTTCACGAGGTTTTCTTTTCATTAAATCGGATTCAGCAGATTCTTTTTCAAATACAATGGTGCATGTGGGATCAATGACCATTTCCATAAACACGATATGAACCGCCGACAAAACGATGATTGGCCAATCAAAGATAATTGGGAAAAAGGTGATTCCAACAATAGGTATATGAACCCCGATCAAATATCCCAGTGCCTTTTTTAAATTATCAAAAATCTGACGACCAATACGAACCGATTCTAAAATTGAAGAAAAAGAATCATCTAACAGAACAATATCGGCGGCCTCACGAGCAACGTCGGTTCCTCTTTCCCCCATCGCAACACCAATATTGGCTGTGCGAAGAGCCGGTGCATCGTTGACACCATCTCCTGTCATAGCAACAATCTCACCATCAGCTTTTAACATTCGAACAATTCGCCATTTGTCCTCAGGGCTCACTCTTGAAAAAATATTACATTTACGAATGGCAGATTGCATTTCTTCTTCATTTAAATTAGAAAATTCTTTTCCGGTATACACTAAGTGAGAATCCTTTAATCCAATTTGGCCTGCGATGTTTTTTGCAGTCTCTGGATAGTCTCCTGTGATCATAATCACTCGAATTCCCGAATCATAAGCCGTTTTTACGGCTAAAGGAACAATCTCTCGAATGGGATCTAAAAAAGCTAATAAACCATAAAACTGATATACTAATTCTTTTCTGTTTTTGGGAACCCGATCCAAAGGGGATGTTGATTTAGCAACTCCTAATACTCGATAACCCTCTTTCGCTAATTCATTTGTTTTATTAGTCCAAAAATCAAATTCAGACACATCAAAATTACATAAATCAAAAATTGCCTCAGGGGATCCTTTTGCGTAACAAAAGTAAAAATCATTTTCTTTCAAAACACGAACCATTGTTAAATGTTCTGGGCTTAAAGGAAAATCTTTTACAGAAATTAAATCTGAATCATTTACCTGATCATAGGAAACTAAACAATCAGAGATTGCAATATCCATTGGATCAAAACTTGGATGTTTGGATGCAGAATATGCTATTTGAAGTAATGATTTTGTTTCCTCCGAAAGTTTTAGATTCGGATTCAGTTTTATTGTCTCTGATTTTGTAATGACGATTCCAACAGTCATTTTGTTTTGTGTGATGGTTCCCGTTTTATCCGAACAAAGAACTGTTGCAGCACCTAATGTTTCGATAATAGAGGACCGTCTTACTAAAACATTCTTTGTGCTCAAACGAAATGCACCAAGTGCAAAAAATATAGTTAAAACCAAAGGAAGTTCTTCTGGCATAAGTCCAATCGCAAGTGTAAGACCAGAAAGTAATCCTTGTAACCACTCATTTTTTGCAATTCCAAAATACAAAGCTAGAATCAGACACAAAGAGGCAGCAACCATAAACAAGTTACGAACTAACCTTGCCACTTCCACTTCGAGTAAAGTTCTGCCGACAGTTTCATCGGCAATCTTTCGGCCTATTTTTCCGATTTCTGTAGAGTTTCCAACGGCTGTCACTCGACAAACACCTTCTCCACTAACAACTAACGATCCACAATAAATGACTTCAGATTGCAACTTAGAAACAGGAACAGATTCTCCTGTTAACAGGGATTCGTCACAGGAAAATAATCGATCAGAGATGAGTTCCGAATCAGCAGGAACCCGGTCCCCTTCATTCAAAATGAGTAGATCACCATAAACAACATCCTTTCCTTCAATTCGAATGATTTGTTTATCTCGAATGACATTGGTTCTTGGGCTTGCGAGAGAACGAAGAGCAGAAATTGCGGTTTCCGTTTTTTTTTCTTGGACAAAAGTAATTGTAATGATTCCAACAACAGAGAAGAGCAGAAGAATGGCTTCTCCGCGATCTCCTAAAAGTAAATAAACAATACTGATGGAAATGAGAAGCAAAATCATCGGTTCCGTAACTACCTCAAATAACATTCGAAAGATCCCTTTCTTTTGTGAGGAACTGATTTCATTCATTCCGTATTTGTTACGGTTTTCTCTGACTTGTTCTTGGCTGAGCCCCATAAGGATGAATTCGGAAATTTGTTTTGGAATTGAAAGCATATTCTTGAGTTATTTGGTCTTGTTTTTTAAAAGAAATCTGTTTAACATTCTAGAATGTGCGATACCTCTCTTGCCACTGAAAAATTTACCAATACCCAAAAAAGAATCTTCGCTAAAAACTCAGATCGGGAACCAAACGAAGCCCAATCAATCATTCACCTTCCTCGAATGGAATACCCTAAGGGCTCTAGATTACGAACTACTTATATCGATATTCCTCAGGCAACGATGACTTACGAAGTTTTTTTAAGTAAACCGTTTCATATGTGGGGAGCGGAAATGGGTGTAAACGAATTTGGATTATGCATCGGAAATGAAGCTGTTTTTACAAATCTAAAAATTAAAAAACAAAACAATGGTTTGACGGGAATGGATTTGATCCGTTTGGCCCTTGAAAGATGTAAATCTGCCAAAGATGGTTTATTTTTAATTACAGAACTATTAGAAACTTATGGACAGGATGCTTGTGGTGGATATGAAAATCGTTCTTTTTTCTACCACAATAGTTTTATCATAGCAGATAGAACAGAGGGATATGTTTTAGAAACGGCTGACAGGTATTGGGTTGCTAAAAAAATCGATTCTTTTTATGCCATCTCCAATGGTTTAACCATTGGATCCGATTTTGAATATTCTTCTACCAATTTAATCGATAAACTAAAAGGAAAAAACAATAAAGATTTTTCTTTTAAAGATCATTTCAGTGATCATTTTTTTACTTTTATGAGCCATTGTAAAGATAGAAGGAAATTACACGAAAAAACAGCCGAAAAAGCGAGTAAAGAAAACGAAAAGTATTCGATCAAACAAGCTATTGAAACTTTACGAACACACTCGATTGATACTGATGAATTTGAACCTTCTTCTTCCTCAATGAAGTCACTTTGTTTACACGCAACTGGTCCTACAACACCCAACCAAACCAACGGAAGTTTGGTCGTGGAATGGGATACGTCAGAAACAAACCAAGATCCTCTCCGTATATTCTATACAGGAACATCGACACCTTGTCTTAGTTTGTTCAAACCATTCTTTTTTGGAACAAAAAACTTTATCAACTCATCTAGCCTGGTATCCAATGAAACTTATTCGGAAACCTTATGGTGGTTACACGAATCAATTGCGAGAAAATCAAACTTCGACTACCAATCAGTACGTTCTATCTTAGTTCCTGCCTTAACGGGACTTCAAGAATCTATATTAAATTTATCCAAAGAAAACCTTTCTCCACAAAAAAAAGAAGAATCCCAATGGAGATTTTTAAAAGATCATGTCAATGTCCTGAAAAAGATCGATGAAGAATTGATAGAGGCAAAAATTGGGAAGAGTCGCTGGCAGAATCCACTCTTTCAAATTTATTGGTCAGGTCAAAATAGAAAGTTAGGAATTCCTTTTAGCGAGTAAAAGAATGATAATATCATTTACATTGGTTCCTGTAGCACCAGTAAAAAGTAGTGACCCAATATCTTTGAGGATTGGATAGGAGTTGGACCGCTCCAATTCTAACACAGGATCCCATCCTTTAGTTTTCATTTGCTTCAAACTCTCCGGCCCAACAATCCCACCAGCAGCATCAGTGGGCCCATCCGTACCATCAGTTCCACAAGATAAAAACATCCATTCTCGATTGGTTCTGATCGAATCAACGAGGATGCCCACCCGAAGAGCAGTTTCTTGATTTCGCCCACCTAGTCCATCTCCATGAACAGGACAAACCAGTTCCCCACCAAGTAGAATGGCTTGCGGATTTGGGTTTTCATTCGCTACCAAAAGCTCGTCTATCATTCGCTTTGCGGTCTCCTCACTAGATAAGTCCCAAGAATTAGAAATTTGTTTTACTTGATAACCCAAATCAACTGCTTTGTTTTGAATCGCGTTAAGAGAAGAAGACAAATTCCCCATGATAAAATATTCACTTCCGGGATAGGTAGGGGCGGAAGCAATCACATTAGGATCATCACCTAATACATCAGAAATCACAAAAGTATAAACTTTCAAATTTGGATTGAGTTGACCCAATAACTTTCCTGCTTTTAGTGCAGAATATTCTTTTCTTGCGGAATTGATCTCTTGTATAGAGAGACCCTTCTTTAGTAAATTTTGATTCAGTTGGATGATATCTTCTAATGAATAACCTAGTTCTGGAATCTCAAATAAACTAGATCCCCCACCAGACAACAAAACAATCAATTGGTGGTCTTCGTTTAAATTTTTTAAATCAAATAAAACTTCGCGTGAGTATCTTTCTGAATTCTGATCTGGGATTGGATGAGAAGCTTCCCTACACTTCCAGACCCCCAATTGGCCTTTGGATGCAATTTCACTAGGAAGGTGTTTGTATTTTGTAAGGATAAATCCAGAATCCACCGAAAAAAAATCCTGAAAAGATAAAGCCATCGAGTAAGCTGCCTTTCCTAAGGCAAAGACATAGTTCTTTTTATCTGGATGAGACAAAAGATGTTTTAGTTCAGAATGTTCTCTCCAAAAAAGAGGGGAAAGATGTTTGGGAGTAGCCGCATGGACACCCTCCAAAAAAAGACCTTCAATATCTTCTCTTAGACCTCTCAAAGAACTTATTTACCTAACTTTGCCTGGATAGAATCATATTGAATTCCACTAGACACAAACCTTCCAAACTCCAATACGTCGGTTGGACAAAGGGAAACGCAAGCAGAGCAACGTACACATTGTACGCTATCCAATGGAATTCCGCGACTCGCATAACCCATAACATCAATTCCTTGATGGCAATTTTTGGTACAAATATTACAAGAGATACATTTCTTTTTTTCGGAGAAAATACGGAAGCGACTAAACTTTGCATAGATATGCATCAGAGAAGCTAAAGGACAAAACATCCGACACCAAATCCGTCCGGAAAACAAAAAATAAAACCCTACACCTACAACACCGGCAAGGCCAATATCAACAAAGAGATCATAAATCCACTTAACGGAATCTGCAATGAACTCAGTCGCCTCCAGACCTGGATTTATTCTTTTTCCGTATACCCCAAATAGTTTTAAAGCTGTGAGTAGAAAGGCAATGAATAGAATGTATTGACCAGAATGTTCTAAACGGTAAGCCCATTTCCCATGTGGCATTTTTTGTCGATGTTCATCGCCGAGTGTTTCCGCAAGTCCTCCACAAGAACAAATCCAACCACAATAAGCACCCTTCCCATAACGATAAACTAAAAATGGAATCAGTCCAAAACTAAATAGAACTCCATAACCTAACCAAAAGTTAGTGATTCCTCCATCATATAATACACCCATACTCAAAGGCCATGCCAAAATAAATCCATAAGCTTTCCAATAGGCATCATTTGGAAAAACTTGCGTGCGGAGGAATCCATCAGGACTACCCAAATAACCAAGGCCTCCAAGTTCTGGCAGAATGAGTTCAGGCAAAAGGAACAAAAAGAAAACTTGTACAAAAATCAAACAAAGTGTCTGATAGAGAATGTAATTTGTTTTCCGAACAAGAATCCTTCGAATTCCAAATACCAATATCGTGAGAGAGTATAACATGGTATAATGGAAGGAAGGATATTTACCAAATAAAGTATAACCAAAGTAAGTTGCCGAAATATAAACAAATAAAAAATAGAAAAAAAGCCAAAGGAGATAAGTATTACGGATTAGTATCCAAGGTTGAAGAGGTCGAGTCCCTCCCGTAAGTTTCAGATAACAAAAAAGAATCAAACCTAGAATTGACAAACCAGCAAATCCAGTTGCTAAAGGCGAAAACCAACCTGGCCCATAAAACGAAGCCTTCCCCAAATAAGCAAGACCTGCAAATGAAAAAAGAGAAAAGAAACCCACCCAGTCAGATAATGATTTTTCATTTTGTATTTTGATTCCTATTTTTTTCAGAAAAGGAATAGGAGCTAAGTTTCCTATCAAAATATAAACCAAATCAGCCTTATGTTTGCTCGAGGAAACTGAGGATTTTACAAAGACATTCTGCTCTGTAATCTCCGTTACTTGAGATTCCAGTAAAAGTTTTATCTTCCCCTCTTTCACTTTTTTTTCTAAGAGTATTTGATTTTCTTCCTTGGGCCGACTTACCTCTTTTCCTCTATGTATGAGAGAGACTTCATTTGCAAAATCAGAACAAGCGATTGCAGCTTCCACAGCACTATCACCACCACCCACAATCACAATCGATTTATCTTTAGAATCATAAGGATCAAAGAGGCGGTAGAATACATTTGGATTTGTCTCACCCTTAACTTCTAAACGTTTTGGATCTCCGGACTTTCCTATAGCAATCACCACAGAGTTTGTATAATAAGAATCACCGGATTCTGTATGAACCGTATAAAAAGAACCATTCGACTGAATCGATGAAACTCGTTTTCTTGTATGTAATGCAACAGGTTCTTTTTGAAGCAATGCATTCAGGGATTCGAGTAATTCTTCTTTGATTGAATCTTGGATGACAACTTTCGATTGAGAGTTAAAATTCTTTGGTTCAGAAAAGATTGGTTTTTGTTTTGGATAACTCTGAATGGTTTGGAAGGGAAGGTTTGCCTCAAGAACAACATATTTTTTACCAAGTCGTTTTGCTTCGTAGGCACAAGACAATCCAGCCGGCCCAGAACCAATGATCACGGCATCCAAATAATCTGTTTTATTGACTCGAATGTGTTTCCATACATTCACCCCACTTTCTGCGGCAAACTTCAATAGCGGAACACCCGTTAAATCACCTATAATAAAAACATTTGGAAGATTGGTTTCGTAAGAATCAGAAATTTCAGGATAAACCTCTACAACACCCGTCGGTGCAGATTTGGTTAACCATTGAAAATAAGAAGAAGGCCACATATTTTATGATTCAAACAAAGGTGTAAAAAAAAGAAATGAATTTAACCTGCAAGTGGTAGTTGAATGATGATTTTTGTTCCTTCTCCTGGGCGACTTGTCAAATGAAGTGAACCACCTTGTTCTTTTAACAAATCCATACAAACTAAAAGCCCTAGACCTGTTCCTTTTTCTCCAACAGTTCCAAACTCAGAAGTAAATCGTTTGCCTTCGATTATTTTTTTCAAAAGATCTTCCGTCATCCCAATTCCTTGGTCTTGAAACCGAACTTCTATAGATGATGATACTAATTCTGCCTCGATGACCACCCTACCTTTTGGATGTGAATATTTTATTGCATTGGATAATATATTACGCAAGACAGTCGAAGTCATTCGTTCATCACAATAAATTGGATGATCATTCAAAAGGTTCACTTCCCATTGGATCCCTTTGTCTGTGGCTTGAATATTGAGTATATCAATAGCATTTTTTAAAAGCAAAGATAAACTTAAACTTTTGGGATTGTATTGTGTTTTCTTAGTTTCGTTCTGAACCCAATCCAGCAGGTTTTCCAAAACTAAATAAGATTGATTTGTGCTCTTTTTAAGTTCTTTCAAACCTAAAATCAATTCTTCTCGTTCAGGTAAGGAGTCTGTTAAATAACCCAGATACCTACTCATAATTCCAATCGGACCTTTTAGATCATGTGCGAGGATGGAAAAAATTCGATCCTTATGGTCATTCACCCGAATCATTTCCTTATGGATTCGGTTTATGTTTCTTAAAAAATAAAACATAAATAGGGCAACAAAAGACAAACAAGAAACCACTGAATTGATGCGAAATAAATCCTGAACTTGTTTGTGATACAAAAGAGTTCCTTCTTCAAAAATGCCTGGTTTACCAAAAAATTCGAACCAAACATAAAACGCAGTATTCATCAGGAATAAAAAAAGAATCCACCACTTGTCATCATAAGAAAAAAGAACAAAGGGAACAATAGCAAACACCAAAAAGTAATAATAGAATCCACCAGTAGTTCCAAAACTAAATGTTGAAACACATAATAACGGAACAGGCATGATAAACACTAAAAAAATTCGAGAAAGAGAATACTTACCTTTTATATTGAAATAAAAAACGATTATAAAAACAAAAATAACAAAGCTATGAACAAAATTCATCACCTGATAATAAGGAGCCTTAGTGATCGTGAAAAAAATAGAATATTGAATGTTTGAGAATATTCCCAAAACCGCAATTAAGTTAGAAAGTTGGACTCTTACAGAAGACTCCAACCCCAAATGTTCAGTGACTCCAAAATTTAGTAATTTCCGGACCCCCAGCTTATCCAGTAAAACTTTCATTTGATATCGATCGTAAAGTATGTCACGTCATCTGACAAACGAAATGCGAAATTTCGGATGTCCTTTTGGATTTTTTCATTAAGGTCTTTTGGGGAAAGATTGAGCCCTTCCGCCAACTGATGCCTTAAACGTAGTTCTCCGTACATTTCCCTACTTTTATTTTGACTTTCAGTGATCCCATCTGTATAAAAAAAGAAACGATCACCAGACTTTAGTTCCTTTGTAAATGTTTCGAGAGAAATATCTTTCTTCCAGCCCATAATAGGACCTCTTCCACCAAGAGGTGTCAAATCATTAGAATTGAGATTCATGGAATAAGGGCTGGGATGTCCCATAACTGAATATTTCAATATAGAATTTTCTAAATCAAAATGACTCACCACCGCAGTGATGTAATTTTTTTCGACCACAGGTAACATTTTTAGATTTAATTCTGACAAAAAAAGTGCAGGATCCTTTTCTTTCGGAGCAATTTCTAAAAAATTCACTTTTAACATACTTGCAATGAGAGCAGCAGCAATCCCGTGACCCAAAACATCACATAACAAAAAACTGATGGATCCATCATTATGAACAAAGTAATCAAAATAATCGCCACCAATTTTTTCCATAGGCATAAAAACTGACGCTACACTCAAAGTATTATGTTTGAATTCCATCGGAGGAATTAGTTTTGATTGTAAACCAGCAGCCATAACCAAATCGTCATGTAAAAGTTTATATTGTTTATGTAATTCTTGAGTACGGAGAGTGACGATCATTTCCAAAGATTCATTTAAGTTACGAAGTTCTCTTCTTGTCCTCGCACTTTGTAAAGCAATTGCGAGCACACCAGTAAACAAAAAAGTTAATATTCCATATTGAGTTAAATAAGCATTTTTCCCCGTAATTAAATCGGTAATGACATCCGCTATTCCTAAAAAAGTTGCAACAAGAGCTCCGAGTGAAACAACAATTGCCTCAACCGTTTTTTTATAATTTCTAAACAACAATTGAATGAGAATGGGAACCTTAATTCCAAGTAAGATGTACCAGATATAAACAAGGTAAAATCTATGATCTGGATCCATTGAAAACAACTGAAGAAAAGCAAGCACAGTATCCAAAAAGAAAGTAATCACAGCAAGTTTAGTGATACGCCTGTCAAAAAGGCTGTGAACAAATAACATGATAAATACGGGAAAGATAAATTGGCAAAAAAATAACAACCGAACCAGAACTTCAGGTTCAATCATTAGAAAATGAATTTTATTTAAAACTGGTAACCGCCAACCCACAAAAAATACAGCCGTTCCCGCAAGATACAATCCCGACTTAGAAGAACGATTTAATGCATAACCAATGGCTTGTTGCAAAAATATCCCAAAAAATAAAGCAAGAATCAAGATTTGGTTTACATCTTCAAAAACCATCTTGTCCTTGATTTGATCTTGAGCGCCAAATAGTGGGACAGACCGAAAGATACCACACCTAAACTGTGTTTCACGGCATTCTATCTCAACGACCAATTCGTTTTTACCTTCTTTCAAAAAGGAAATAGGAATTTCATAATAACGGACTTTGTGCCAATATGGATAGTATTCTGGACTAAAACTACCTGTAGAACCGATTGCCTTACCATTCCAAAAAGTCTGGTCGACAGAATGAATTCTGTCCATATAGATTGCTCTAGAAGATTCAGGGAAAGTTGGAATTGAAATTTCTAATCGATATCTTCCTCGTAATGGAACCTTATATCCTTGGCCCACTAAAGGAACACCGACTAGCACAGGTTTTGAATTGTTATCTCCTTCTAATTGAAACGTCCATCCCGATTCCAATGGGAGAACCTCTGCATTCAGTGATGCAGTCAAAAGAAACACCAATAAAAAAACGGGTTTCATAGAGTCTCCGGAGAACACCGAAAGGATTGAATAAAACTTCCAAAGAAGTGCAAGGATTTTTTTAAAGAATTTCTTTTGAAGGAATGAACCGAAAAAGAACCAAAGACCGTAAATTTTTAAGGATTTCCTTCATTTAGATAGATCATTATCTTCAAAATCAACAAATCATTGTTAGCTTTTATGTAAATAAGTTAACCATAAGAATGGAATGAATGAAATGATCTAGGTCCTTCGGAGAAGAAAGGATAGGCTTTGGGAACGATGAACCAAGAGTTCAATACAGCTTTTCAGAAAAGCCAAGATCAAAAATGAATTTCCTTTTTACTCTCCCCCAAAAGGTCTATTGTGTAACAAATTCTTAGAAAAAACTCCCTATCCATTTCCAATCACTGGAAAACGAAAGTCAGTTTCCTTTTCCAGTGGCTCCCTTTTTTGCGAAAAAAAGAAATAGACTAACTCTAAAAATAGATAATATCTAATCAAATGATTTTTTAGACTTAGTCTAATTATTGACAAAAAAAAGCATACGGAGAATTTGAAACTGAGATGGACTTAAGTTACCAAAAAACCAAAGAACTCCTCGAATCCCACGGGATCCGGCCGACTTCGCAAAGATTGGAAATGGCTCACCTGTTACTAGAGCGCCACCAACACTTGTTTGCGGAAGAAGTTTTTCATTTGGTGAATTCTCATTTCCCACACGCATCACGAGCGACCATATTCAACAACCTGAAACTCTTTGCTGAGAAAGGTATGCTCGGAACTTTGGAATTAAAAAATGGTGTGACCCATTTTGATTCGAACATTGATCCTCACCACCACGCCCTCAATGAAGAGACTGGGGAAATTACAGATGTTGAAATGGACGAAGAACTGGAATCGAAAGTTTTAAACGAACTAAAAGAAAGTTACTTTCAAAAGACGGGAAAACAATTAGACAACGTAAAACTTGTGATCACGCTGAGAGGGAAATAAAACTTCCTTACGAAACTTTCGTATGATTTTTTCTCTCTCCTCCATTCCCTCAAATTTTTTATCTTTAAAAAAGTATCTTAAAGAAAAAGAGAAGATTTTTATAATTAGAATGATTATACTTTTTGCTAAATGCAAAATGTATATCCCTCCATTGCCATTAGTGGGATTGGATCTGTTACCGTTACCATCATTCACGCACTTTACCAAAATAAGGTTCCTTTTAAAATCCTATGCCGTAATACCGATAGATTTCAATCTTTAAGTAAAACTCCTATTCGGTTCCAAGGCCCAAAAGGAAAAAAAATCTCCATCAACTTACAAAACCACTTAACAATTGCTAAAGAGACAAAGGAAAAATTCGATTATATCATTATTGGATGTAAAAACCAAAACCTGAATGAGTATATAGAAGAAACAAAGTCATTTCTGACTCCTACCGGGAAATGGATTCTAATTCAAAATGGAATCCCTGAGTTGCAGTTTGAATCCTACAAAAATAAAATCATTGGAGGGGTTGTTGGTTGGAACACTCAAGCCGTTTCTGATGGATTGTATTACCAATCGAATGTTGGGAGCCTGATCCTCGGAGAAAGTTCGGGAAAAAAACCAAACCCAGTTTGGAACCAAATCTTACCCCCTCACCTACCCGTGATTTTAACGGATCAATTAACTGGATTCCGGTGGCATAAACTCGCAATCAACGCCATTATCAATGGACTCGCGGCTTCCAAAAGGCAAAGTTTAGGAGAATTATTTTTAAATTATACCTCAAGAAAAGAGGCACTTGAGACCGTCACAGAAATCAAACAAATCATCGAAACCTTAAACATTGAAGAAAAAGTAGTACCAGGTTCGTTTCCCATTCGTAAATTAGGTGATGGAAAAGGAGCTCTACCTAGGTGGATTTGCCACCTAATTCTAATTATACTTGGATTAAAATATTTTCGTATTCGGACTTCCATGGTTCAAGATCTAGACAATGGGCGAAAAACAGAAATTGATTATATCAATGGTGAAGTAGTAAAAATGGGTAAGGTCTTAGGAATTCCTGTACCCAAAAATGAGTGGATTGTTTCCAAGGTCAAGGAATGGACAGAACAACAAGGATAAAAACTTTAGATTTGTCACTTTCCTAAATTAAGAAGTTCTGATATAGAATGATCTGATTCTAACGGATGGCGCAACTTTTGATCTGTTTGGATTAGATACTGATTCCTACGTCCATCCTTACTCTTCTCTAAAATTCCGGCATCTGCGAGATCTTTCACGATCGTTTGTACGGCTCTTTCTGTAATTCCAACAAGTTGGGCAACATCTTTGAGTCTCATTTCTGGATCTTTACTCAAACAAATCAATACATGAGCATGGTTGGAAAGAAAAGTCCACTGGCTGATTTTTTTTGTAGATTCCTGGGGTTTTCTCTTTTGCTCTTTTGTCATTCTTTGTTAAATACTGAAAAGAATTTTATATCTTACAAATCAAAATTAAATTTGAGTTGGTTCTTCAGAGAATTTAAAGTCGCGGATAAACCAAGCCCAATAGATAAACAAAAATTGAATTGGTAAACGTGCGTACAAAGCCCAAATAGGAAAGCCAAAGTCTTTTCCTTCTAAAGCAGTTAGTAGCATATTGATGTTCGCAGGATAAATAGCGAGTAACAAAAGAATGATTCCATAACAAATAATTTTTCGCATTCGTTCGTAAAGGACAAGAGATCCAAGGGTGATTTCGGCAAGGCCACTGGTCACATTCAAAAGTTCATGGAAAGGCAGATAATCTGGCATCATTTCCAA
Organism: Leptospira brenneri; assembly: GCF_002812125.1. Lineage (NCBI taxonomy): Bacteria > Pseudomonadati > Spirochaetota > Leptospiria > Leptospirales > Leptospiraceae > Leptospira > Leptospira brenneri. Next base: position 106,155 of record NZ_NPDQ01000005.1, on the reverse strand, counting down.
ATAAAACTCAGGGGAAAAGAAGTGATTGATTCCCGCTGTAATATAGAATGCACTAAGAGAATACACGAGAAATTTTTTCATCAGAGAACTAGAACACATCGAGGAAAAAAAATCATTACAATTTTTCAGATAAGGAAAATTTCTAACATTTCCCCGATGTTTTTTTAAGCGACAATTTGCCCTTCTTTGGATTTATATTGCCCTAATTTTTCTTCTAGGCGCTTTCGACTTTTGATAGTAATGCGGTTTGGTTCAATGACCAAATTGGTATCGCTTAAGAATTCGTGGATACTTTCAGACTTTACCTTAATGATTCCGCACATATTACAAAGTTCCTCCATCTGGATATAGATGGTATGGGCATTGGCGAGGCTTTCATCCAAATTTCGACCCAGTCGGATGTCCTGGTCACGAATAGAATTATATAAATAGGCATAAAGTCGAATCACAGGAGTTTTCAGCCGAAGGATTACGAGACGTTGGTGAGAAAACCAAATTCGTCTGGCGATACTTTCGAAAATCTTTTGTAATAAGGAAGGACCAACTGATTCAAATAAATTTTCTGCTGTTACACGAAGGATTTTACTTTTAGTTTCAGTGATGGCTGAGGCCATTCGCGGTGCATTATCAATCAGAGACATCTCTCCAAATATTTCACCGGGCCCAAGCACATCGATGACGTATTCATAACCGCGCACAATTCCAAATAGTTTGACATTTCCCTCTAACACTACGTAGATTTCGTTATTCTTTTCACTTTCTACAAAAAGGATTTCGCCTGCATCTAAACTCGCCTGCATACTATCCCAAACAAAAGGTTTGTAATTCGAACCAAATGATCGAAGTAAATCATTCGCTTCTGTTACGTTGTCGGTGGAATGATTTTCTTTTGACCAGTTAAGGAAACTGTTCAAAGAATAAGCAGCTAAATTTGGCTTCTGCCAAGATAAATAAGTTCGAGCATTCTGAACCAACTTTTCTGGATGGTATTCTCGGTCCGCTGGTTTGTTCGCCTTGGAAAGATGTTTTTGTAAGGTTCGAAGTTCCCTGGAATAAAGACCTAAGATCTTCATCGCCAGTTCTTTTCTTTCTTTGAGGTATGATCCTAAAAGTCGAATGGGAATTTGAACAAGTTCTACATCTGTGTCTGCAAATAATGTTACTAAAAATCGATGTTCGGTGAGAGCCGAAACTAGCCCAAAACTATCCCCCGCTTCATAAAACGAAAGTTCGTGATCGACAACAATATGTTCGGAATCTACGGAAACCCGACCCGACCGAACAATAAAAAAATTTCCCGTATTGATGGAATTCTGCACAACAATGGCAGCACCCTTGGAATAATTAACAACTTTGATTTCTTCTGCAGACACTGAATTAGAAATATTGGTTTTGAAGCTAAAGAGTCAAACAATTATTAAATCCCAGAACTCATTTGCTCCCAAATCAAATCGTACACTTTATCAGCAGAAATTTCTTTCTTGGGGGAAGGTAATTCAGAAACAAAAATAGGATAAAAATCCTTTTGTCCGTGAATGGCACCGTGAGAACCCTTCACCAAACGGGCATCCAAAGGGATGACATCCATAAGGTAACGAAATCCAAGTTTTTTCCGGAGTAATTTAAGACCCGCCCGAACCTTAATTCCTGGTTTTTTAGGATCCATAAACATTTCACATGGATCGTAACCTGGTTTTCTGTGTATGTCCACCAAACGTGCATAATCTGGTGCTTTTTGATCGTTAAACCAATGATAGTAAGTAAACCAAGAGTCTGGATCGGCAACTAAAACTAAGTCACCAGAACGTTCATGATCGATATTGTATTTTTGTTGTGCTTTTTTATCTAAAATCAGTGAAATTCCGTCAACGTTCTGTAACAAATTCGTCACCTGGTTTATAATCTTAGAATCTTTACAATAAATATGTGCCAACTGATGGTCTGAAACCGCAAAGGCAAGAGATGCACCAGGATCCAAAAGTTCATACCATCTTTCACTCCGAACCGCAAGAAGCCCTTCTTCCCTTAGAATCCGATTGATATGGATGGGGCGAGACACTGGAGTGATTCCATACTCTGACAATAAAATGATCTTTGTATCTTTTTTCTCATAATAAGAGATTAATTGTTTGAGAACAGAATCGATTTCCAAAAGGTCTTTTTGGATATGGGAAAAATCAGGTCCATACTTTTGAAGGCAATAATCCAAATGAGGAAGATACACTAAAGTAAGTGTTGGATTGTATTTTTTATCTACAGAAATCGTTGCATCGGCAATCCACTGCGTCGATTTAATATTGGCATTTGGTCCCCAAAAATTGAATAATGGGAACTGACCTAGCTCTGATTGTAATTCTTCTCTTAATTCAGGTGGGTGCGAATAACAATCGGGGGCTTTGACACCATCTGCATGGTATTGCGGTCTTGGTGTGACCGAATAGTCGGCACTAGAGTACATATTGTACCACCAGAACATCTTAGAACAAGTAAAGTTAGGATCTATTTTTTTAGCTCGTTCCCATATTTTTTCTGCTTTGACCAGATGGTTGGATTGTTTCCAAAATTTAACTTCAGCATCATCTCTATCATACCAACCGTTTCCCACAATTCCATGTTCTTTCGGCCACTTCCCCGTAAGGTAAGTAGATTGAGAACTGGTCGTAAGAGCGGGTAACATAGGTTTCACGAATAAAGTATGTTTTTTTTTCAGATAGTCTTTCAGAAAAGGAGTGAACTCTCCAATCAAATTGTTACTCAGTCCCACAACATCAATGACAACTGTTTTCTGGAAGGATATTGTTTTTACCTTTTTCATATTTTATCCTATTGTATTATGATCTGGTTCTAAGATTGATAAAACCCATTTTAATTCACGAACGATGGAATCTGCCACTGGCATTTGTAGTTCCTTTGGCAATACTCCCCAAGTATAAGTTTCCACTTCCAAAGCATTTGTAATCAGGAATTCTTTTTGCAAATTTAAAAGTTCAATTAACTCTTTTCTTGTGGAAGAAAGAAGTCCATAAGATTCTAAAAATACGGGAACATGGAAATGGATTCGCCATTCTTCCCCGAATTCAACTTCACTTGCTAAGGCTTCTGGTAAATCAGGAAATGAATGCATCATAGATTCATTTTTTTTTGCGATTACTTGATGGAGATAAATTGGTTCATCAAAACCAGCTAACAGATCTAAAATCTTTTCTGGGTGTTCTCCAAAGTTTGCTTTGAGCGCGGAACTAATTTGAATTCTACCAACTTGAATGGAATTTTTTTGTAAAAGATTAAGAACTGTTTTGTTTTCTTCAAAACTTACGGCAGAATGACAAACATCTAAGCAGACCCTGATATGTTTCCGAATTGTTAGTTCTGCTATTTCCTTAGAAAGTCCACACTCATTTTGAATTTTAGGAATTGCCAGCGGCAAAAATAAATCTATAAACCAGTGAACCCAAAGTCCAAGATTTCCTAAAATCCCGTCAGGCTCTGGTTCTATATCTAAATGTAAAGTTTTCCCCGTTTCTTTTTCTATTTGGATGAGCCAGATTAAAACTTCTAAGATATTCTCTGTAGCTAATCTCACCCTATCTTCTCGTGTAGATTTATTTGAATCAAAATACTGATAAGATAGAGGTGGAGTCGATACCCCACCTTCCATTCCAACCGGAAGTAATTTTGAAAGAATTAAAAACAAACGAATTGTATAATCGATTCTTTCTCTAGTAGCCCAATCAGGTTTGTATACATTTTCTTTCACTTTTGTTTCATGAAAATCTCCATAAGGAAATCCATTAATGAGAAACACATACAACCCTTCTTCTTTTAACCAACTCTGAAACTCTTCCATTGTTTTTGGTTCCATAAGTTCGATTGAGGCGGCATTCGCCAAACGAAGTCCGAGTCCCATCTCAGAATCAGGTGATAGGTTTTTACGAATTTTCGGTAAATGTTCTTTCAGTTGAGAAAAATGATCCGACCAAGTTTCACCAGAATGAATATTGGAACAATATGTTAAGTGACCGTATTTTGTTTTCACAAATTCTCTTCTAAAAAATCAACTGCACTTGAAAGAGTTTTTAAATCAATTTCATGGACTTCTTTAGCAATTCCAATCCCATGTAACAACATAATGGTGAGTTTCCCTCCCAAATGTTCTCGGAACTCCTGTAATCCTAAATATAAATTCTTTTTCTCTCCTTCAGACAATTTTGGATGATAAAGACTAAACCCAATTTCTTTTAAAAGCGAAAGGATTCTATTTCGATCGCCTTCCGGTAAAAATTGGATTCGAAAGGAATACTCTGAATCCAAAGCCATTCCTATCGCCACTGCCTCTCCATGTCGCAGAGAAAAATTGGTAAGGTATTCCAGTTTATGAGCCGCCCAATGTCCAAAGTCCAATGGTCTTGAAGATCCAAACTCAAATGGATCTCCTTTCGCGATATGATCCATATGAAGTTTTGCACATGTATGAACCAAATAAGACATCTTTTCTAAATCACGATTTCGGAGTGCCTCTGCATTGGACTCGATCCAAAGAAAAAAATCTTTATCTTTGATGAGAGCTACCTTAATTGCTTCTGCCATTCCCGAACGCCAATCTCTGTCATCCAAACTTTCTAAAAACAAAAGATCGTTGAACACGGCCACAGGTGGTGCAAAACTTCCTAAAAAATTCTTTTTACCTTGGTAGTTGATTCCGTTTTTAACCCCGACTCCCGAATCATTTTGCGAGAGTACAGTTGTAGGAATCCGAACCAATCGAATCCCTCGGTGAGAAATAGCCGCAACATATCCAACCAAATCAAGGATGGCACCTCCACCCACGGCTATGATATAAGAATGACGATCAATTCCATAACGATCGACTGCATCTACCAAGGATTCCCAAACTTTAGGATCGTTTTTACAATCTTCACCGCCAGGGATCACCATTATATCTTCCGTTAGCTGAACGAAAGAATCCAATCCTTTAAAGTAGGAACGAACTTTAGAAACTAAATCAGGGTTGTGAATGAGTAATCCCTGATCAATGACTACCAATGCTTTTTTTGTGGAGCCTTCTTTTTTCTCTGAAACAAAAAATTCAGACAAACAATGATTTGTGGGAGAAAAAATATCCTTTGTAAAATGAACCGTATAACGAAAAGGAACAAGGAAAGTTGAATTAAGAGGGGGGAACGAATCTTCTATCATAACCGGTTTTATGTAACAGAAAAATATTTAGCCAAAACTAAGGAAAGTGGTAATAAACAAAGAATGAAAATCGCAAGTGTCAACAATCCAAAACTGGCCGCGAAACTTGCATCAAGAATGATCAGAGAAATGACACCCATCTTCACTGCTTTGCCAATATTTTTTCCTATTGGATTACGGTATGCCATATAAAGCGGAGGAATCACCATTCCTAGGTGTAAAAAAACAAAAGGAAAACTAAAAAGTAGATTCCCCAAACAAAACGAAATGAATAACAATAAACCAAAAACAATCAGGTAAAGGAATCCAGCAAAACTCAAAGGAGTTTTTTTACCACCATGAACTTCATCTCGGCTGATCATCGTGATGGCAGCAATATACAAAATAGGAAGTAAAGAAAGATAAATATGAGGCAACTTTAGTCCTGAAACCAAACTCATCCCAAGAAGTAAATTACCTCCTCGACACATTCCCATCACAGTAGGTCCAAAGAAAGGATGGTGTTTGGCAAATCGATTATAAACAAGGACTAGAATTGTAATACAAAAAGCAATCCAACCACTTTGTATTTGATAACAGAATGCAAAACAAATTCCAAAACCCAAAAGTATACTTCCAAAAATCAAAGCAGAAACCCCAGATACTTTTCCACTCGGTATAGGTCGTTCTGGTCTTTCTTTTGTATCAATCGCTAGATCAAAATAATCATTCAGAACAACTCCACCACCATACAAACAAATGGTGGAAATTAATAAAAAAATAGGAGTTTTATCATTCCAAACAAAACCAACGATTGCCATACCGGCAAGAATATCGGCAATCGCAGTGACTAAGTTCGCAGGTCGAAGTAAGGTTAGATAGGCTTTTAAATTCATCTATTGGATTAGTAATGAGTTTTTATTCACCACTGGTTGTTGACCACCACGAAGGATCGAATTACCATGAAATTTTGCATTCGGATCTGGCTGGAATTCCGTCTCAAAATCGGCTACATCAATTTGTCCACTTTTCGCAAAAGCATCAATGGCATTTTGATAAGTGACCATACGGATTACCTCCAAAGGAATCCCTCTTTGTTTCATAAGAGCTGCTGTTTTAGGAATCGCCAGTGGATCTGAAATTCCCCAATCTGCACTTGAGTTGATCATAATCCTTTCAGATCCATACTGTTCAACAACAGAAACCATCCTCTCATTTCCCATCTTAGTGAATGGATAAATAGTAAATGCTGCCCAAAAACCTTGATCTAACACTGATTTTACGGTTTCTTCGTTATTATGATCTACCACAACCCAAGAAGGATCCAAACCGTGTTCCAAGGCAATGGACATACTTCTTTCGGTTCCTCTTTTTTTGTCTCTGTGTGGGGTATGAATTTGAACTGGCAAACTTGTTTTTTTTGCAAGTTCAAGTTGTAATCGATAATACTTTTCTTCTAAAGCTGTTTGGTCATCAAAACCAATTTCACCAATTCCAACAACACCCTCTTTATAAGCAAAAAGAGGCAAAATTTCCATTACCTCTTCCGCAAGACGTTCGTTATTTGCCTCTCTAGAATTTAAACCCATAGTACAATAATGTTTAATGCCAAACTGGGAAGAACGAAACCTCTCCCAACCAACAAGACTACTATAATAGTCTTTAAAACTTGCAAGGCCGGTTCTCGGTTGACCCACCCAAAAGGCAGGTTCAATGATAGCAACAATTCCGGCTTTTGCCATCATTTGGTAATCATCTGTCGTTCTTGAAACCATATGGATATGAGGATCAAAGAATCGCATATCTTTGATTAGGTGCTCATAATCCTCCCATAATATATCACGATGTGTTGGAGAATCTTCTCTTAGGTCCGCCGATTCAAAATGAGAAGGATTTTTTGTTTGATGGATTTCTTTCTGGCACATAGATCATTTATTCAGGAATGGACTCTAGTTTAGACCAATCCAAGTCTCCATTTTGTATTGATAATTCTAAATCTGGTTCGTTTGCGAGTAAAGAACGAATCTTAGGGTCTTTGGATTCAAAGGCGAGAAGAGCTGCCGCCTCTTTTTCTAGTTTCGATTCTGAAGAAAACAAAGGAATGAGTTTTGAATGTAAAACCTCATCCGAAGCACCACCCATCAGTCTCCAAACTTGAATTGGAACCCTTCTTCCCGCAGCAGATCTTTCATCCATAAAATCAGATACAGCGATGGATAGTTCCTTGTTCCTACGACGATCAATTCCCAAAATCAAATGAATTGGTTTTCCATTAAAAATAGTTTTCAGTACAAGTTGGTTCCAGGCAGACTCAGGAAAATAAAGTTCTGCGTAGGGGTTACGAAGGGCTATGGCATCAAATACAAATCCCATATTGGATCTAACTGCATCTGTGGCTCTGGGAAGCCATTCCAAAGGATATGCGAGGAGGGGTAAAGCTGAGTATAAAGCAACTAATTCATTTAGTTCTGCCGTATCAAACAATGTTTCTATATTTTTAAGAAACTGCTCTTTCGGGCCCGAAGGAATATGCAAAAGCAACCAAACTCTTGCTAATCGGACAAAACTCCAACCATCCACTTCAAATCCAGGATGTTCCGGGACTAAACTCCCGCTAAATTTAGAATCATAAGAAATATTTTTTTTAGATAAAAAACGTGGAGCTGCAACGAATGCAGTCATCAAATCCAAAACATTCGATTTGACTTTTTCTTCTAACCATTCACGTTCTTTCTCTGTGGATTGTTCAAAAAGGAATTGAGAAAATTTTGTGGGAAGATTTGCCATAAGAAACTAATAATTGAAATCTTCTGGTTACTATCTCACATAGTAAATCAAATATTCGAAAGCCACCACCCTTTAGGAAACAATTCGATTGTTTTCCGATATTTTTTTTAAAAAATAAGCCATCACAATCATAACTTAGCTTACATTCCCTTCCATAAAATAAATACTGGATATTTAAAGATTCATTGGGAATTTTGGGAATGCCGAAAGAAAAGTCAGAATGGAATGCAGATGAAGTGCTAAACCACACCAAAGAATGGATTCTAAAATCTGTGATTGGTCTAAATCTCTGTCCTTTTGCAAAACCAACCTTTCAATCAAATACAATTCGTTATACGATTAGTCAGGCAAAAAGTGAAACAGATTTACTCTCCGATTTAAAATCTGAGTTACTCTTCCTAAAAGAAGTAGATCCCAAGACGATAGAAACAACCTTACTCATCCATCCTTATGTTTTGAATGATTTTTTGGACCAAAATGATTTTTTAGATGAAGCAGATTTCCTTCTAAACCAATTGGATTTAGAAGGGATCATTCAAATAGCAAACTTTCATCCAGAGTTTCAATTCGCAGGAAAAAAGAAAAACGACATAACTAACTACGTAGGAAGATCCCCTTTTCAAACATTACATTTGTTACGCGAAGATAGTATTAGTAGAATCGTGGACACTCATCCGAATATTGACAGTATTTTTAAAAACAATCGAAAGAAAATGAAAGAACTTGGTCATGAAGGTTGGAAAAATCTCGAGATTTTTCTTTCCCAATAATTTGCCAATAAGACATAGATAACTCTTCGAAAACCTAGGATTCCTACCAATAGACAAATTTAAGATTTGAATCTTCTTCGAATCTATGTTCACTGGCTGAATCACAGGTGGTATAAAATGTACGCATACAATCAGCGAGTTGCAATGGGTCTTGTGTCGCTAGGGTTTTTCCTATTCACTTTGACGTTACCATTGGATGCGCAGTTCATCACTCCGGTAAAAAAGGAAGTTCCAGAAACTCCCCCACCGCCTCCTCCACAACAACAACCGCCTCCACCTCCTGCCCCTCCAGAAGAACCACCAGAGTATGTAAGTCCTTTAAAAGGGAATTTGACAGGAGAATATTTAAAAAATCTTCAAGTTACCGCCAAACAAAGAAAGGCGCTACAGGAAAATACAAACCTTTGGTTTGCCGATCGCTTTCGGGTTGGATTTGGAGTGCGACCCAAGGCAGATTCATTATACAACACAGACTTTGATAGATCCACAGCCGATAATAGAAATACTGCCAGCAATCAAACTCAATTCTATTTAATCGGAGATATTTCTCCCAATGTAATGTTCAAACTCACCTTTCAAGATGTTAGGTTGTGGGGAGGAGAAATAGTTAATGGCACTTCTGATCAAAAATTAGGATTAATTTCTAATTCCGGCAATTTGGTAGACACTTCCAAACAAAAAGAAGTTGCGATCAATAATTACTCAGGATTTAGAGAAGCGTTTTTAGATTTAAAAACAACAAACCAAATGTTCCGAGTGAGAACTGGTCGTCAAATTTTAGATTATGGAGACGGTCGAATTTTAGGTTCGCGAAATGATAGTTTGAATGGAAATTCATTCGATGCCATTCGCTCCACTCTCACAATTCAAAAACATAGTTTAGATTTTTTTGGCGCCCTTATTGGATCGGAAAATAACGCAAACAGTTTGGTTTCCAATAATTCCACTCGAGTGGGCGGGACAGGAAATGCTTCTTATTATGGAGCTCATTATGGATTCAAACCTTGGGATTGGTTAGGGATTGAAATTTATAATTTTACACTTTATAAACAAAAACTAAAAGCCACAAATACAACTGCCAATTATGGATCTGATATCTATTACCGTGGGCCTGACCAACTCAATACTTCCGGATTTCGCCTAACAAATCGTACAAAAGGAAATATGATCACGAGTGAAACAGGGATCGACTGGATGGTGGAAGCAGCTTGGCAAACTGGATTTACTGGCGAACGAGTTTCCCCTGATTGGATCAATCAAACAGGGACTTATGCCACAGATAAAAAAACGGGAGAATCGCCTCCTCATTCCTCACCTGTACGATATAAGGCGAATATCGTTGCTGTACAATTAGGATACACTCCGGTAAAAGAATTTCGAATTGGCGTACAATATGTTCAAGCTTCAGGAGACCCCAACAGAAACGATGGAAGTGTGGCTACCTATAATCCACTTTTTGCAACAAGGAGGATGGCCGGCGGGGGACTACCGTTTGCAGGAAACGGAAATTCCGGGATGGTATTTTGGCAAAACATCAAAGACTATTCAATACACATCAAATATGAATCTTCAAAATGGGGAACCTTTATCATAAATCCCCACTGGTATTACAAAGTTAAACTTCAAGACGGTTATTACGATAACAATAATTATGTGGCAGGAAGCAAAGCAACCGGGGAAACAGCATCCACAGAAGATTATTTCAACACAGAAGCCTATAATCCTAACCGGCCAAAACTAGGAAGGCATGTGGCAACTGAAATCAATTTTATCTATATTGTAACTCCTTTCGATAATGTTTCCTTTTGGTTTGGGGCAAGCTCCCTTTATGCAGGTGATGCCATTCGAAACCAAAAAAACAACCCTTACGAAACGGATTTATACCATAGATATGATTTCAAACCGAACTCAAGTTATTTTACATTCCAAAGTGTCTTTGCAATTTAAATTCAAAGATTTTCATTGACGAATTCCCCTACAGACTGTTAGTTTACCGAAACTATCAGTCTATAGGAACCAAATGAGAGCCTTAGTTACACTTTCCATTGTAATTGTTTTATTCAATTGTCGTTCGAAACCGGATATTTTACCAAATTATCCGAATAAATCTTCTGCTATCGTTTTCGAACTAGGTGTTCCCCAAATTCTATTTGGTGACTACGGAGCCGAGAAAGTATGGTTAGTTAAGTTTGATAAATCTAAAGAGAAAATCAGCGAATTAAAATTACTCGAAACTAACTTTCGTTCGCGATCCCGATTGTACTATCTAAACATTGAACCAGGTGAATACGCATTTGTTGGTGCCCATATCTACCAAAAAGGAAACCAAAACCAACCGGAAGCCAATTTTTATCATGTGTTTGATAGAAGTAACTTAGAAAAATCCAAATTTACGGTAAAACCTAACCAAATCCTTGTTTTAGGAAAATATAGAATTGATTTCAATGGTTCTCCGCTAGACCAAGATCAAGATATGGATACGGTTGGTGAGTCTATCATTGGTAGTTTTAAAACTAGCCTTGGAATTAAGATTGCAGGTGCAGTCGCTTCAGCTTTATTAGGTGGTGGTGCTCCAGACAGTTCAGGGTATTCGGGATTTAAAGAGATTGTACAAACTCCAGAAATAAAAGATGAAATTGAAAAAGAGTCTAAACTAGATTTGGAAGGAACAGAATGGTTTCTCATTCCCGTTTCTAAATAGAAATATAGTCCTATTTGGATTAAGATAAAAAAATTGATTCGGTATACTGAAAACTTAGTTTACTTTTTTATTTATTACTTAATCCACCCAAGATCAAATTCAAACCAAATTCAAAATTATGTAATCCGTTATACTTTCTTGCGACAACTTCTTTGGTTAAATTGGTTAGATGTAAGAAGGAACTTAATTCTAATTGAGGAAGAAAACCGGCTGCTTTTTTGGCATAGTCATCTGATTCGATAGGAAAATTTAATTCTTGTAATACATATCCATAAATATGACTGTCAATTGCATTGATGATATGATCGGCTTCTTGCAAACTAAACCCCGCTGTATGAAGACAACCAAGTGTTGTATCAAAATAAGTTAACATAGCTTCCCCAACATTCATTCGAGAAACAACAAGCAATGTAACCCAAGGATGTAAAATAAATACTTTACGAGCAGAATTTGCCCTTTTAATCATTTCAGTTTTCCAATCGCCACCTATCTTTGGCAATACGATCTTTGAAATCACAGAATCAACCATCGAATCTAAAAGTTCGTCCTTATTTTTTACATGATTGTATAGGGACATGGCTTCCACACCTAAACTCAATGCCAAGTTTCTCATAGACAATTCGTCGATTCCAAACTCATCAGCAAGTCCGATTGCGGCTTCCAAAACAAGGTCTTTCGAGAGGATTTTTCGTTTTTTGCCCTTTTTTGAAGTCTTCGCTAAACTATTTTTCTGTTTCTTTTTTAGAGTCACTTCCCCTCCTTACTCATTGTTTATCATAGATTTGTTTCAATTTCCAATGTTTTCCACAAGTTCAGGAAGAAATAAATTTCCTTGACAAACTTACGCTGTAAGTTTTATTGGTGGCAAGGGAGTTAAATCTTTGAAAGTCATCACTTGCAGAAAATACGGAGCCCCTGAAGTACTCCAACTAGAAGATTGGGCGACCCCTAACCCAAAAAAGAATGAAGTTAAAATCAAAATTTATAATACCTCTGTCAATTCTGCAGATTGGCGAATCCGCAAACCAGATCCTCAAGTGGCTCGTTTGTTTTTTGGACTGACCAAACTCAAGTATCCCATATTAGGTGGGTCGTTTTCTGGTGTGGTCGAAACAGTAGGAGAAGGGGTCACAAAATTCAAAGTGGGTGACCGAGTTTTTGGTTCCACTGGAATCAAAATGGGAGCCTATGCCGAATTCATTTGTCTACCAGAATCAGCCGTAATGACAATTCTTCCTAAAGAAATTTCCTTTTCCGAAGGAGCCACTTTACCATTTGGTAGTTTGACCGCTATTGACTTCCTTCATAAATGTAAGATAAAAAAAGGACAATCAATCATCATTTATGGAGCTTCTAGTTCCGTGGGAACAGCAACCATCCAATTGGCTAAAAATTTTGGAGTGAATGTAACGGCTGTTTGCAGTAAAAGTAATTTTAAACTTGTTCAATCACTGGGTGCTGATTTTGTCATGGACTATGAAGAATTCCATTCCGAGTCTCATCAAAAAACTTATGACATTGTATTTGAATGTGTGGGTAAATCTACCTTAAATTCCAATTTAAGACTTCTTTCAAAAGATGGGGTTTTGGTTCTTGTGGGAGCTTTGTTTGGCCAAATGTTTCATGCTCTTTGGATTTCCTTCACAAAAGGCATTCAGATTAAATTTGGACCCATCACAGAAACATTGGAAAACTTAGAATTTTTATCAGACTTATCCAAAAAGAAAAAATTCAAGGTAGTGATCGATAGATCCTATCCTCTCGAAGCCATGCCAGAAGCTCACAGGTATGTAGAAGCAGGTCATAAAAAAGGAAATGTTGTGATCGATATTTTCAAATAACCCTATTTAGGTGAAAATAAAAAAACAATTTCTTTATTTCGGGATAGGAGGAAGAACGTAAAACAGAATGGCAAAAAAATGACAAAGGCTACCAGATAAAACAAATAAATGCCAGATAGCATGGTTGAATGGCAAACTATCCCAAAGATAAAAAATAACACCAACGGTGTAACTAAGCCCACCTGCGACAAGCCAAGAAATTCCACTCATCCCAATTGCGGTTCGAATATCCTTCACAACAAAAATAGCAAGCCAACCCATAAGGATATAAACTACTACACGTGCCCCACTATATTTTCCTGGAAATAGTAATAATAGCAGAACTCCAATAAAAGCAAGGACCCAAATCACAAGAAACAAAGTCCATCCCCACTCCGAATGTTCCCGTAAACTAACAAGAGTAAATGGAGTATATGTCCCAGCAATTAATAAATAAATAGAAGCATGGTCAATTACCTTAAAAATACGTTTTGTAGCGGTATGATAAATCCCATGATAAAGGGTGGAAGCAAGATAAAGAATGATAAGAGTCGCCCCATAAATGGCGGAACTCACAATATGCCAAACATTCCCGTAAAGCACCGACATTGTGAGTAAAAGAGAAAGTCCTGCGATGCTTAATCCTCCTCCAATCCCATGGGTGACTGCGTTGGCAACCTCATGGCCAATTGAATATTCATGAATGGTATCAATTAATTCTGCAACGGAATGGTTTGTTTTTGATTCTAAGGGAAACGTAAGGTTCCTGGAAAGAACAGGAGAGGATTTCTTTTCCTTCGCTACAGTTATTTTTTTCTTTGATTGTTTTTTACTTAGAGCGGATTTTTTTTGTGATTGGGAATTCGATTTTTTCGCTTTCATGAGATTATTATCCATAAAGAAAGATAAAATCATTCTTTTCGTCAATCGAAAGAAACAAAACCAATCAAGTACAATTGAATACAAATTTCAAGTTTAGAAATTCTCTAATTCAAGTTCTATCAAGAAATCAGATACAGCGCCAGGGATCGCAGTGGAAATCCTTTGCACGGATGTGCAAAGATTGGAGCGGAGAACCCGGTCGGTATTCCAAACGAATGTTGGTTCAGAACCGAATCCGAGGCGCCCCATTCCAAACAGATGTTATTCGGATGGTTTAGTCTTTTTATCTTCCTTTTTCTTTTTGGATTCTTTGACTTTTTCCTTCATTGTTTCTTTTTTCTCTTCGTGTTTTTCTTTATGAAAAGCCTTGATTTCTTCTGAAGTTACAGAACCATCAGCGTCTTTATCCAGTTCGGTGAAAATCCCATCATGGAATTTTTGCCATTCTTCTTTAGAAACTTTATTATCCCCATCAATGTCCATCTTTTTGAAATGGTCACCACCTCTTCCCTTTTTTCCATGACCTTCATGGTCGTGTGCAAAAACAGAAACCGATACGAAAAACGTAAGACCGGCAAGTAAGATTAAAATTTTTTTCATAAAAAACCTCGGCTTCACTATGAGTCAAAATTTTATTTAGTCAAGACCTTCGTTAAAATTTTCATTCCAATAAAGGTCTTAATAAATTTTCGATTTGTCAAAGCAGACCGTTTTTGAATCAGTCTAAGCGTTTATCCAAAATTTTGAATTCGATACAAAGATGACTGAGCAATCGCCGCACTATCGATTACATAAGCGCGACAATCTTTTTCCCAAATTGTTTTAAGTTTTGGATCTGTGATCTTTGTGATTGATTTTTCATATAACAAACTACAGATGTAACGAGTCATTTGGATCATTAAATTTTCTGCTACGGTTTCTTTTTTCGTTTCCACTTGGATGGCCCGCATCTCTCGGATGGATTCTTCTAAAACACGTTCTTGTTCCAAAAGGAAAGTTGATGGAGAAGGAATTTCTTCCTTTAAAGAATTTAAATACTTCTTAAAATTTCCATCCCCAACCATCCCCGCAAGAATAGCACCCGTGGCAATACGAACATGGATTTGGCTTGTTCCTTCGTAAATCGTATTGATCCGAGAATCTCTAAACATACGAGAAATATCATAATCTTCTGTGTAACCAGCACCACCAAATACCTGTACAGCGAGATTTGTACATTTATGACCTTCCTCGGAACTATAATATTTTGCCATCGGTGTGAGAGTGGAAGCTAAAGTGGACCAATACTTCACTTTTTCATCTTTTCTGATCTCTCTATCATCTTTATTTGCTTTTTCCATTCGGATTTGGTGATGTTGGTACATATCAATCACACGAGCCGTTTCCAAAGTCAAAAGTCGCATAGCGTTTGTTTCACGTTTGATTTTATGAATCATTTCTGCAACAGCAGGAATTTCACCAATGGGTTTTCCAAATTGTTTTCTTTCATTGGCATATTTTACACATTCAAAATAGGCAGCAGCTCCGCCACCACAGCCACCGGAGGCACTGACAAGACGCATAAAATTAGTCATACCCGCAGTATAACGAGTGAGGCCGAGCCCTTCTTCTCCTAAAATTTCGCCGTAAGTGTTTTCATAGACAATTTCACAAGTTGGAGATGCGTGAATCCCCATCTTCTTTTCAATTCCTGCAACAAATACATCTTCGCTTTTCACAATGAATACAGATAAACCCCGAGCTCCACCTTCTGCTTTACCAGTGCGAGCTAGTGTCAAAAGGAGTGCTGGAAGATCTCCAAGCCCACAACCTTGTGATATAAATCGTTTGGTTCCCGTTAGACGGTAACTTCCATCTTCCTGTTTTACCGCAACGGTTCTTACATTATTAAGGTCAGAGCCGTAATCTGGCTCAGTCAGAGACATAGCAAACAAACATTCACCAGTGGCAGCCTTAGTGGCATAGGTTTCAATTTGTTCAGGAGTTCCAAACCTATCAACAATCTGTGCTAAATTGAGTAAGGTGGTTGTCATACAAAAAGCAACATCGGCTCTCGCCATAAGCATTGCATATAACGCACCAACGGTCGCAGGAAAAGCAAGACCACCAGCTTCTCTGGAAAGCGAATATGCCATAAGACCAGTGTTACGGAATTTTTCGTAAATCTCTACTGTCTCTTTGGGAAAAATTACTTTTCCATTGGCATACTTTAATTCATTGCGATCCATGATTTGTGATTTTTGAGAAACATCATTCCCAAAAAAATCTCCCATTGCATCCAAACTGGAAGTATACAATTCCAAAGCTTCTTCTTTTGTGGAAGGAGCCATTTCAAAACGAGGATTACTTGTTTTAACAAATGTTTTATGGTCAAAAAATTCATCACCTTCTGTTTCTTTAATGATGGAATTCCAATCGAGAAGTTGGTTGAAGATGACCTGTAAGTCCTCATCATCCGAAAAATAATTATTTGCGATCATATATTTTCTCCTATTTAATACTATGTGCTGCTTCTAAACCTTCCAAGAACGCCCGTTTGGCATCAATGTTCCTTGGATCTTTTGCTCCACCAATGACTATGGTTTTTTTATTTGGATGTTTGGTTTGGAATTCTTCCAATATGGATGTTTCCTTTTCCTGCCCCACACATAAAATAAGTGAATCACAGGGATATAAAAATTCTTCACCATTTTTTAATTCTACCTTCAAACCTTCGGGAGTTACCTCTTTATAAGTAAGACCATGATAGAATTCAACTCCTACTGATTCCAATTCTTGTTTGAGTGCCCAAAAGGTTGTGGGTCCAAGACCTGCTCCGTGTTTTCCATTTCTACGAAAAACCGCCACATCCCTTTTTGCTTTTTCTTTTTGAACATTAGCATTCGTAAATGAACTAATATTATATTTTTTGTCGTAAGAACTAAGAGTTGGTTCTTCATCTTCCGTCAAACGATGTGCCACATCCACACCAATCCCTCCTCCTCCAATCACAGCCACTCGTTTTCCTGGCTGGAACTTTCCGGTAAGATACTCAGTATAATTTCCCGAAGGAAGATTTTCTAGTCCTTTTAATGTAAATTCGCGTGGTTTCACACCACTGGCAAAAATGGTAACATCAGGATTTTCTGTTTCCAACAATGTTAAAGTTGCCGTTGTATCCAAACGGATGTCTACGCCAAGAGCAGGAAGTTCGCTGGAGAAATAACGAATGGTTTCTTTAAACTCTGATTTTCCAGGAATGTTTGATGCCAATTGAAATTGTCCACCAAGCACACTTGCTTTTTCAACGAGAGTCACTTTATGGCCAAGACTTGCACTGGCTCTGGCCGCTTCGAGTCCTGCGGGCCCTGTTCCAATGACCAAAACTTTTTTGGGATCTTTTACTTTTGGTTTTCTATATTCTAATTCGTTTACAGCTTCTGGATTTACGATACAAGAAACAGATTTTTCTTGGAAAGCATGGTCGAGGCAAGCTTGGTTACAGGCCACACAAGTGTTGATCCTATTTGACATTCCTAATTCGAATTTTTTAACGATCGATGGGTCTGCCAGAAATGGTCTTGCCATAGAAATGATATCAGCTCTGTTTTCATCAAAAACCTTTTGCATCGTAACAGGATCATTCACACGATTTGAAGCAATGATAGGAATATCTGTTATTTGTTCTTTGATGCGACCCGCAATAGGAATCCATGCTCCCCTGGGAACAAGTTGGCTAATTGTTGGGATTCTAGATTCATGCCAACCGATTCCAATATTTAAAGCAGAAACTTTTTCATCTCGTAAAACTTTCGCTAGTTGAATGACCTCTTCAAAACTAGGATTCCCAGGAATAAGATCAATCCCAGACATACGAAAGATTACAGGAAAACCATCCGGTAATTGTTTTTTAACGAGACGAAGAACTTCTATGGATAAGTTCATCCTTCGTTTTGTATCTCCACCAAAATAATCATCACGTTTGTTTGTGACTTCTGAAAAAAATTGGTTGAGTAGGTAACCCTCACTCCCCATGATTTCGACGGCTCCAAACCCGGACTCATGAGCTAACTTTGCAGCAATTCCAAAATCCTCAATGGTCCTCCAACATTCTTCTTCTGAAAGTGCTTTGGGAACATAACGATTGATTGGTGCACGAATCGCAGACGGAGCCACACAATTCCGATCAGCAGCATACCTTCCTGCATGGAAAAGTTGTGCACACATTGTTCCTTTTCCTTCCAAAAGTTCATTCATCCGTTTTAATTCTTTCGCATGTTCTGGATTTTGGATGTTGAAAAAAGTCCGAGAACCTTTTCCTTCTTCATTCACACTGATCCCGCCAGTCACAATGAGAGACACCCCCCCTTCAAAACGTTTTCCATAAAACGCAGCCATTCTTTCTGCAGTTCCGGTTTCTCCTTCCACACCAAGGTGCATGGAACCCATAATAAAACGATTGGGAAGAGTCAAATTACCGATGGTTATGGGTGAAAAAGCTGTATTCATAATTGATAACCCCTTGATTTTAAATAATTTACCATTGGTAATATAAATAGGAAGCTTAGCAAGCCATAAATTACCACCGGTAATTAACACTAGTCATTTTAAGACCCGGGCGGAGAATTGGGGGAAATGGCGGTTTCGAAAAAAAAATCTCTACCCAAAAAACCAAAGGGTCTTGGCCGACCTTCCAAAGACGGAGGGATCAATGTCAGAGAGGCGCTCATCCAAGCGGGACTAGAACTTTTGGGAACCACTGCTCTAGAAGATATTTCCCTTCGCAAAGTGGCCGCAAAAGCGGGAGTGAGTCATGTAGCAAGTTACCATCACTTCGAAAATAAACATTCTCTATTTTCTGCCATTGCTGAAATCGGATTTCAAAAGTATTTTGAAGCTTACCAAAAAGAATTAGAAAAAACGAACCAAGACTTTAAAGGAAGATACCGAGCCCTTGGTTGGACCTACTTTCAATTCATTATGGCCAACAGACAATTCGCAAGGATTATGTTTGGTGGTATGGGAGTGGATGTAAAAAGCCATCCCAGTTTGTCTGCCGTATCAAGAAGAACCTATCGCCAGTTACACGAAATTATTCGAATGGGCCAAAGATTGGGACATTTAGAAAAAGGAAATACCAGAGAAAAAACTTTAGCTTCTTGGGCAATGATCCATGGAATTGCGATGTTGTTTTTGGAAGGTCGGTTGCAGATGAAACATGATCCAAAAGAGATGGAAAATTTCATCCAGACAGTGACCGAGTATGCTTATATTGGGATGAAATAATTCATCTCACCGAGAGACAAACCTTCTGATTTCAAAAATCCAATTTTCCGTGGTCACCGAGAAGGAATGGATTACGGGGATTATGTCTCTTATTTAACCACAACAAATTACAAGATTTTCAGATACGTACAAATTGTTCGAAAAAACGTTTTGGAAATTTATTGCCTTTTTGTGAGAAAAAAGATATCCTAAGCTCCTCGGTTTTCCCATGCGAAAAAGAAATAAATTTCAAAATCCAATCAGACTTCTAATCTTTCTATCACTTCTGGTTCAATTCCACTGTTTGTTAAACCCCATTGTAAGGGAGTTTTTAGAGTTCGACCTATCTAAAAAAAACAACCAACTTCGAAACTTAGGACTCCTATTCGGTTTATTCACTGGTCCCAATGCCAATATCACTCCTTCTTTGGGAAATGTAATTCTAGCGAATGCACAAATTCGTGTGATTTTTAATCGATCGATGGATCCAAACTCTCTTTCGGCAAACCTAGGAATACAATTAACTCCCGTTTGGTCTGAAACCTTTTCCCAAAATGACACAGTAACACTTTCTGGATCGATTCCTACAGGTGTCACCCCTTTCCAATTAGATGCGACAGATACTTTTGGAATTCGAATGACAACCGTTACTGGCTCCTATGTGGTTCTAAACTCCAACACCAATTTATATTATGTTAGTCCCTCTGGAAATGATGGAAACTCAGGGACTTCCATTCAAAGTCCCAAACTAACAATTTCATCAGCAATTGCAGGAGCGACCACACCTGCGGCTATTTTAGTTTCGGAAGGAGATTATTCGATCGACAGTGTTCTTGGATCCAGTATCAATCTTACCAATAATGTTTCCCTATATGGTGGACTTAGTTCCAATTTTTTGGATCGAAATCCGAGTTTATATAGTACAAGAATTATTGATACAGCGACATCTGCTACTACAGACACAATCACCATCCTCGCAGGAGCTTCCATTACCCTCACAACCGTCATTGATGGATTTACCATCAGGAGTGCTTCTAATCCCAATGCTACTGGATTTGGAATTGCCATTTCTTGTGTTTCTGGATCCCCAACGATCACAAACAATCGAGTGGAAAGTGGGAATCTAAATATAGCTTGGTCCACAGGAATCCTGGTTACATCGGCTTCTCCACTCATTTCTAATAATACAATCATCTCAGGTTCTTCTTCAGTAGCAGATACCTTTGGAATTTTTATCCGAAATGCCGGATCCCCTACGGTTTCGTATAACACGATCTATGGTGGAAATGCGACAACATCAGCCCATGCCATATACAATTCCCCTGATTCGAATTCTCCAACGATCATTGGCAACACACTAGAGGGAGGATCAGGAAGTATATCCTATGCACTGAATACGAGTTACCCATCCAATGCCACTGTAACTAACAATCTAATGAATGGAGGGGGAGGTGTTACAAGCATAGCCCTTTATCATGGATTTGGATCGGGCGATATCGGAAACTATCAAAATAATGTCCTGTTTACTTCTGGTGGTACCAACCGCTACTGTTTGTATGAAGGAGGAGGAACCAATCCCATTAGTTTTAATGGGAATAGACTCTTAGATTGTCCAACAGCTTTATACTTTGATGAGGCCACAACCATCATCAATGATATTGCAACCATCAATGGAGGGACTGTTGGTGGTCCCACCTACTCAGGAAATTACTAAAGAGTTCACTTAGGTTTACAAACTTCAGGAAGATAGTTTTTTAAATAAGAGATTGTTGCCTTTTTGGTTTCTCCCACCATCCACGGAGTAAAGTCTCCGTAAGTTCGGTAAGAAAGTTTTAAAAGAGAATCAGCAATAGAAAAAGCGACCCCAAAGATAGAATCTGCATTTTCAAAACTTGGTAACTCAAACCGGTCCATAAGCCCGAGTTTTGCTAAGTTTGCGAGCCTCGCATCCAGCTCTTGCCCTACTTGGCGCATCTCTGGATTACTCACCCGGTATCCATAAATCAAACGAGGAAAAGCAATTTCTTTCTTTGTGACTTCCACGGCCACATCAATGGAACGTTCAATGTATTGTTCCCAAGAAGTAAAACTTTCCCTTTTTAGTAATAAGGATTTTTCAATCAGGCTTTCTGAGTGTAATAACCGAATCCCATGGAAGATTGCCTCTACATTGGGAAAAAAATGATACGCCGAAGGCCTTGGGATTTTTGCTTCTTTGCAGATATCAGCAAAACTAATTTCTTCCGGGGATTTTTCCCTGAGGAATTCTAAGGCAATCGTAAGTAACTGTGTACGCCTATTCCTCCCTTGTTTGCTAGTGAATTTGAAGGGTCTAGAAGCGAGGTCAGGGGATAAGGATGCGTCGACCAATTTATCCATAGTACGAGCCTTCCAGGAAATGATACCTAGTCAATCTCGTTGCAAAGAAAATACCCGACCTTTTTACAGGCCAGGTGAGTGGTTGTTCAGATATTACTGCACAGTGAAGTTATTTGTGACTCCTTGGTAAGCACTGATGGCTCCCGTCCATCCGCTCTTCCAATGACCTCGGTGTCTGAGGCGGTAGGTTCCTGCCGGAAACGAACTTGTTTTCCAAGTGACGGTGACTTTGGAATAAGCGACCCCATCCCTTTGCCATTTGTAAGTCGTGGATGGATCATTGTCCCGAGCCACCACAGTCCAAGTAGATCCATTTTGTTTTTCTACATCCACAAAGCTACTTCCGATAAGCATATTGTTTTTAGGATGGGCTCCCCAGAATACTGCACTTACAGTAGCTCCGCTGGCATAGGAAGTCGATGGTTGTGTGACTACGTTTCCAAAACTCTTAAAGAGGGGAACATCATCAAATACCACTCCTGTTTGGAAAGTGGCTTGGTAATTTGTTAGATCAGGTGGCGTTGGGCCTGCTGGACTTGCCGCACCATTACGCATAGCGCTTGCTAGTTTACCAAATTCTTGTTCATAACCCGAGAGAGTATTTGGGCCAAATTGTGTAGAAGCACCTTCATACTGTTGGGAAGAATATTCTTCTCTAGTAGTTAGATACGAAGTGTATGAATTGGAAAGACCAGCAATCACAGTGTATTCATTTTCTAGAACATTTTTCACAAGAGCCCGAAGTCTTCGGCCTGCCATGGTAGATACTTCAGCAGGAATGGCAAGAATGGCTAAGTTACCAATTTTAATGATCTGCATCGGAATGACAGGAGGAGTCCAAGGATTCCCATCAAAACTAGCAACACCCGTTGGAATGAGAACTGGTTTTTCTGCGTGGCAAAGTTTATAAGCTTCACTGACAGAAGCCGGCCAAAGAACACCAAGTGCCCCACCAAGGAAACTCGCTTTAAACGCATCCGCAGAATTGGTATTCCAATCCAGGGAATCAATCGTAGTTCCTTCATCAAAAAAATCAACAGAGACCGCATTATCCTCCACACTACCTGCAGAAAACGAAGCTCCCATACCGGCAGGACAAGTTGTGGTTCCTACACTACTAACATAAAGGTTAGAGAAGTTAACAAACGTGTGGCGAAAATCAATAGAACCAGAAACTTGTGTCGAAGCAGAAGAATACAAAGATTGAGCTCTGTTTAATTGTTTTTCTGCAATGATATTCTGTCTCGCATAATCATTTACTCCATCTGCGGGACCCCAAAGATTCGGAGTGGCATCTCCCGAATTCGATTGAGCAAAAGCAGCAACGAATGTTTGGTTTGCGGAATAATTTGTTCCTTTTGTTTTTTCGAATAAGTAGGAAGCTAATCCTTTGTTATCTCCACCAATGAGTTTGTTCGTTGGTCCTACGTTTGTTGGATGGACAGCAAACCAGTTCACCATCCCGATCTCACGACCATCGGCCGCAACCAGTTTCAAAAGAGTCATGGTTTGGTCTACATTGGATGAATAAAAATTCCTTTCCGAAGCAGGGTTTTTATCATAAGCAACCACCGAACGGTTTTTACTTGCGTCTGTCAAATTTCCTTGGTTGATATAAACATTCCCTGGAACTAAATTCTGATGAGCGAGTTTGATCGACTTGTAAATTCCATCCACAATGACATCAAAGTTTTCTTTGATGAATCCAGAGGTTGTGGCATTGTATAAAAAATAATGAGAGTATCCTCCAGGCCCGCTATGAGTGTGGGTTGCTGAAAGTAAAACATTGGACGTATTGTAATAAGGAGAAAGTTCCGAATCCAAGGCGATTTTTTTACTCACTGCTTGTTTGATGGATTGGAAAATCATTCCTAAGTCAGCACTTACAAAGACCACTCGTTTGGATGCGTCTCCAATGATATAGGCCCTTGACCAAAGGCGCATATAAATCCCTTCTGTTTTTTGCGCTGATTCCGCAAACCCCATCATCCCCACTTCAGCAGCAGGACCTGTGATATCATAAATCCCTGCACCCACTAGATAGGGCGACGAACCAAGGGAAGGTGCAACAGCACGACTCACTCCCAAAGAACTAGCGGAGCTAGAACTTTCAGTAGTGCTAGAGTCCACCAAACCGAGGATTGGTGAAGGGGAAGATTTCTCATCTGAACAAGTTAAGACAAGAAAACAACAAACAATGGTAAAACCCAAGCGCACTTGGAATTTTCTTTTGGAATTCATACACTCTCTCCGAATCAAAATTTCTAAATAAAACGTTTTTTCGCATCCTTGTCCTTTGCGGGACACAGGCAATTTTCGGGATATTAGTCTAAACGATGTTAAAAATATGGCAAGAAAAATAATCGACAAATGTCGGTTTTTATAGATCGATGTTCAGAAATCCCCTACAAAAATAAAGAAACGCCATTCAGATTCTCACGAAAAGAGGACAAAATCAAAGGAAATTCCAGTATAAACCCAGAACGAGAACTCTTTTTCAGAGGAATCAGACAGATTGCCCATTGTCTTTAGAATCAAATAGCACATTTATGGAAATTTGATGGCAATTTTTTAATCGACAATTGTCGGCTAGTGTGTCGCAAGTGACCATAAAGCCTGGCACCGCAAAGAAACCAGCTCCCGAGGATCTATGAAACCAAACTGGAAAACACAAACTCTTGGGTTAGTACAAGCTAACCTAATTCTATTCTCCACTTTTGCTTGTGCCCCTGCAAAAGAATCCCTTTCCAATTTTTTACCCCTGCTTTTGCCAGGTGCGAACTTACCTTCGCAGACAAATACAAATCCATCCCTACCTTCTTTGAAGACAGAAAACATAACAAGTTCCCTTCATCATCTGGACTACAGTGGTTCCTTAGAGGAACGGACGATCTTAATCTCGGAAAAAACAAACAACCAATTTACAGATCAAATCTTTGTGGATGGACTCGGGCGTGAAGTTAGTTTCCGAGGATTTAATATCTCTGGAAATATGAAACTGGCACAACATGGATTCAAACCTTTCGCGAATGACACCGATGCTGAAATCGCATTTAGTAGACTTGGAAAAACTACTGGATCCAATCTCATTCGTTTTACCATTGCTTGGGAAGGAGTGCATCCTGCGGTAGATACAATTGATTATTATTATTTAGATGCTGTCATCAAACAGATGAAAAAAGCTACCGCCAAACGCATGTACATCCTTCTTGACTACCACCAAGATTTATTTTCAAGACATCTTTTTAATAAAAACTCATGGCATACGGGTAATGGTGCTCCGGCTTGGATTACAAAAGGTGGAAGTTATCCCTCTGAGTATTGTGGAATCATTTGTGCTAGTTGGAGCCAAAACAATTTAACCAACGAAGCAGTTCGCAGAGCTTTCCGTAATTTTTGGAACAATGCTCCGCTTTCCACGACTCTTGGCACAAGGAATATGCAAACAGAATTTCTTTGGCAGATCACAAAAACAGTTTCCTATATCAAAGAGCAACTCACACAAGAAGAGTTCTCTTATGTATTGGGCTTAGATCCTGTGAATGAACCTGTGGACGGGGGAATGGAAGGTTTAACACCTGCAGCTTGGGACAATCAAAAACTTTGGCCGATGTATCAGAAGGTGAGAACCATATTAAACCAAAACGGATGGGAATCAAAATGGGTATTTGCAGAACCACTTGTATTTTGGAATACAAACATTGGTTCGGCGATCGCACCTGCCACGGGAGGAGGCCATTTACTGAATCCACCAGGCCCTGGTTTTGTATTTAATTCTCACTTCTATGATGCGGGGAGAATGGGAACCGATCTCACAGGGATCGATAACGCTACTTATTTTAGATATTTAGATGAAATCAGAAAGGAATCTAGATTCCTTAAAATCCCAGTTTTTTTAAGCGAATTTGGGATGTGGTTAAAAGGAACAGGTGCCAAAGACACACCACGAATGATTAATGCCGTCTACCAAGCGATGGAAGTTTCAGATGGGAACCAAACTTCAAAATCCAGGTTTGCCGATTTTTATAATCCTGTTGTATCGGGAACCCAATGGCATTGGGATTATTATTACAACAACCATGCAGAATTTATGAATGGGAATACATCCAAACTCATTACAACCAAGGATGCATGGAACGAAGAAGATTTCTCCGTGGTTGGAAATTATGGAACTAGTTTCAACGTAAACAATCATGTGGTTGAACGAGCTTATGTTCGGAAATCGCAAGGCCGTTTGATGAGTAGTCATTATAATGCGGTAGGTTCTGATACTTGGAACAAAGTGTTTTCTTGGGCTGCCATCAAACCGGGAAATACTGAAACAAAATACTTTGTGGGCAAACGGTTCCAATTGGTGATTTGGAAAGGAAGACACTCTGACGCACCCACAGAAATTTATCTTCCGACTCATATTGATCCGAAAAAAATCGTTTTGATTTCAGAGAAAAAAGTTTATCCACAAGGAATCCCAACAACTCTCAGCCAAGAAACAAACGAAGCCTTTGTCACCCCTGATCGAAATAGAGAAGTTGGTTCTGGAAATATTTTACATATTTGGGATGATTTAGATTTGGATGAAAATCCAAACTCTTCCTACCACTATGTTTTGGTTGTGGATGGGTCAGATAATACTTATTCATCACAACAACTGCAAGAGATTCAATCCAAACTAAACACTCGTATCCTTTTAGAACAAAAAAGTCCGATTTATTTAACTGGAAAAATGACATACGGCGGATACCCAAACGAACAGTAAAGGAATCGTTTTTGTTTGGTCCAACACGGACCAAACAAAGGTTCATAACGATTCACTAAAGTTAAGTTAAAAAGGATATTTTTATCAGGGAAACTAGATCATCTTCAAAACCACCTTTCCTTTAGGATGGCCTGTTTCCATATAATTCATTGCTTCGTTGAGTTCATGAAAAGAAAAAACCCGATCTAGAACAGGATGGATTTTTTTAGTTTGGATTAAAGAGGCAATTTTTTCTAACTGATCTCCACTTGCTTCCATAAAAAGAAAGGAATAGTTTACTCCTCTTTGTTTTGCTTTTTTACGAATCCCCGAACTCAGTAGTTTAAAAACCATTCGCAAAAAAAAGGAAACACCAATCCGTTTCGCAAATTCTAAATCAGGTGGACCCGAGATAGAAACCACCTTCCCTCCTGGTTTTAAAATAGGAATCGATTTTTCAAGAGTCCCCGAATCTTGACTGTTCAAAACAAAATCATAGTCATGGAGCAATTTTTCAAAATCATCTTTTCTGTAATCAATTACTAAATCGGCTCCTAGCTCTTTTGCCATGGCAACATTCGATTCACTCACTGTCGTGGCGACAAAAGCTCCCAAATGTTTTGCCAATTGGATCGCAAATGATCCGACACCCCCTGTCCCCGCCTGGACAAAAACTTTTTCTCCTTTTTGTAATTTCATTTTTTCAACTAATGCCTGCCATGCGGTTAATGCAACGAGGGGGAGAGAAGCAGCTTCTTCCATACTTAGATTCGAAGGTTTGATCGCAAGATCACCTTCATTTACAGAAATGTATTCCGCAAATCCCCCAATGCGAAAATCGGAGAGTCTTGCAAATACCTCATCTCCCACTTGGAACCGACGAACACTAGATCCAACCCGAATCACGACTCCTGCGATATCATGGCCTAAAACCAAAGGGAAATGATAAGGTAAAATGAGTTTAAAGGCACCGCTCTTAATTTTTGAATCTAGAGGATTCAGTCCTGCTGCATGGATTTTTACGAGTACATCTCGTTCACCAACACTAGGCTCAGGAATCTGGGCAAGTTCAAATTTTTCTTTTTTGCTGTAACGATTGATTGTATATGCTTTCATGTTTACCTGTAATGGATGATCTAATTTTTTTGGTTCATTTTCTTCAAAATGGAAGTTTCAAAAAGCCGATAGGCAAAATGTTGGAGGAAAAGAATCAAACGAGCACCCTTACCCACTGGATAATGAAATCCTGGATTCTTTTTATTTACCAACTTTAAAACTGTTTGGATCACAGGCTCCGGAGATGGCGAATTTGCAAACTCTGCCTTAGAAAAACCTGCTACTTTTTTTCTCACCGAATCATAATCAGGAATGTTCCCTTCAGACGAAATCGAACTTTCACCTATATTGGTTTTAAAACTCATTGGTTCAACCATACTCACATGAATATTAAATTCATTTAATTCGAATCGTAATGATTTAAAATAACCTTCTAATGAATGTTTGGAGGCAGAATAATAGGCAACGGAAGGAAGACTAATACGACCTAAAAAAGATCCAATCGTAATGATTTTTCCCTTCCTCTTTGCCCTTAGATAAGGTAAAATTTCATTCGTAACCTTCACCGTACCCCAAAAATTGGTTTCGAATTGTTCTTTTCCCAAGGTAACGGAAGTTTCTTCCGCAAGGCCTTTAACCAAAAAACCAGCGTTATTGATTAGAACATCAAGATGTCCAATTTGTTGAAATAAACGTTTCCCAAAAGAACCAATAGAAGAATCAGAAGACAAATCCAACTCTAACAAAGGATAAGGAAGTTCCGATCTGTATTTTTCTGGGTATCGACTTGTACCTATAACTGAGTGCCCTTCCTTATGTAGCTGACTTGCCACTAAACGTCCAATCCCCGAAGAGGCTCCTGTGACTAAAATTGTTTGTTTCATTTGATCCCCCAAAACCACTTGCAATTCACAAGTAGATCAAACTTAAAAGTAGTTGCATTTTGCAAGCACTTTTTTCTTATATTATTTATGTCTGCGAACAAAAAAAGGTCAGATTGTCCTATCAGCTGCTCTCTGGATATTTGGGGAGACAAATGGTCTTTACTCATCATCAGGGATTTAGTTTTTCACAAACGGAGAACTTACGGAGATTTTCTAAAGTCCGAGGAAGGAATTGCTACAAATATCCTTGCTTCGAGGCTTCTCTCTTTAGAAGAAAATGGACTCATTGAAAAACTAGAACATCCAGAAAGTAAAGCTAAGGTATTGTATCGACTGACTGACAAAGGAATTGATTTGTTACCAATCCTCGTTGAGATCCATTTCTGGGCGGAGAAGTATTTTAAAATTCCTAAGGGTTTACAAAACACCTTAAAGGAAGCAAAGAAAGATAAAGAAAGTTTTATCAAATCCCTGGTTGGAGAATTAAGAAAAGCTTAGACTTTAATCTCTAGTAGTTAGTTCATTATTTCGAAAAAATCTTATGTATTACAAAGGATAACCACATAACATACGTTTATAACTTAAATGAAAAATCATGATTTTAATATTTTCCACATTTACACTGTAGAGCGGAAAACGGGAATGTGTTCTTAATGGCAAAATTATCTATTCTTGATCTGGTTTTTATCAATGAAGGAAACAATGTACCTGATGCTTTATCGAACAGTGTGCGCGTGGCAAAGGAAGCAGAAAAATTAGGTTACCATCGCATTTGGGTGGCAGAACATCATAACTTCCCTTCCATTGCCAGTGCAGCTACTTCTGTCGTCATCGGACATTTGGCGGGACATACAAAATCCATTCGGATTGGTGCGGGTGGGATCATGTTACCCAACCATTCACCACTTGTGATCGCAGAACAATTTGGAACCTTAGAAAGTTTATATCCAGGAAGGATTGATTTAGGACTCGGAAGAGCTCCAGGAACTGACCAACTGACTTTGCGGGCCTTAAGACGAGATCCTATGAGTTCTCAACAGTTTCCAGAAGATGTACAGGAACTACTTTCTTATTTTGAAGACAATCAGGAAACATTACAAGTCAATGCAATTCCAGGAAAGGGAACGCATGTACCTGTTTGGATTCTAGGATCGAGTTTATTTGGAGCCCAACTTGCCGCAATGCTTGGACTTCCCTATGCTTTTGCTTCTCACTTTGCTCCAGGTGCTCTTATGGAAGCCATATCCATTTACAGAAAACAATTTAGACCTTCTCCATATTTGGAGAAACCTTATGTGATGGTAGGAGTGAATGTCATTGCAGCGGAAACAGACAAGGAAGCAAAATTTTTATTCACTAGTTCCCAACAATCTTTTACTCGGATCCTTCGAAATAGAAGGGGCACTTTCCCTCCCCCAATTGAGGACATAGAGTCATACTGGAGTCCTGAAGAGAAAAGTATCGCCTCACAAATGTTATCTTATTCGGTTGTGGGTTCTAGAGAAACTGTACAGGCCGGGATCGCTAAAATTTTAGAAGAAACCAAGGCCGACGAACTCATGACAGTAACTTCTGTTTACGATACAGATGCAAAAATTCGATCCCTTGAAATTCTGGCAAACCTAGATATTAACTCTGATTGATCCAAATTCTGTCAAAATTCCCTTCCCGATTGGATTATTTTTGGTTTGATTAAACAACAAATCAGGAACTATTGAAATGAAACTTGGGTCGTATAGGATTGACTTAAAGATTAAGGATGATTTATGAATGATAAAACTCGGTTCCTGTTTGTTTTGTCTTTACTCTCTATTTTTTTTCTCACTGAGTCTTGTTCTCGGGGTTGGTTACGGACAAAAATCAAAGAACGTTTCCAAAAAAAAATGGAAGAAAAACCTGCTCCCATTGCCTCTTCCGACCTAACCAAAAAAATTGAAGCTCCTGGTGATTATACATTCACTTTTTCCCATGGGGAGATCCCTCGTTATTATAAAGTCCATGTTCCCAAAACATATTCTCCAAACAAAACCACACCACTTCTTTTGGTATTCCATGGTGGTGGCGGAGATATGGAAATCCAATCAAATGAAGAGTATTACCACCAAATTTCTAAATCAGAAGAAAATGGTCATATCGTAATTTTTCCCAATGGTTATAGTAAATACAAATCAGGAAAAATTGCCACTTGGAATGCGGGGAACTGTTGCGCTGATGCTCGTGACAAAAAAATAGACGATGTTAGTTTCATTAAAGAAGTTCTAAATCATGCCACCAAACAACTGCAAATTGACACATCCAAGGTTTACTCAACTGGTATGTCAAATGGGGCAATGATGACTTACCGTTTGGCTTGTGAAATGACAGATAAGTTCGCTGCCATCACAACTGTTGCTGGAACCGACAATACAGAATCTTGTACTCCCTCCAAACCCATTTCAGTCTTACACATCCATGCAAAAGATGATGATAAAGTTTTGTTTTATGGGGGAGCAGGAAACAGTTTTAATGATAGAAGTCTTGTGACTGATTTTGTTTCTGTTCCGAAAACCATTTCCAAATGGGTGGGTTTCAACGAGTGTAATCCAGTTCCCAAACGAGTATTAGAAGAACCAGGGGTGACTTGTGATGAATATGGTGGATGCAAAAATGATGTAAAAGTAAAACTTTGTGTCACTGAATCTGGGGGCCATTCCTGGCCAGGAGGTAAAAAACCTTCCCTTTTCTTTGGATCTGCTTCTCCATCCAAGGCAATCAGAGCCAATGACGTGATGTGGGAATTCTTTAATGCAAAATGAAGTAAAAAAACAATAATCAACTAGTATGCAGATAACATCTGTATGCTAGTTAATAAAACACTTCCAAGTTCCTATGATTTTTCCCTTTCTCAAAAGAACCACTTCACCCATTTCTGCCATCACCTTCTCACTCTGTGTCGGGCGGAAAAAAACATAGTCATCAGGTTTTAATCCAGTCGCCAAACTGCCATTCAATATCCCTTGGTTTGTACTCGTACCGTAAAGGTTATTGTCAAAAAGACCTTTCGGAGATTCTTTTTTTGCAAGATAAGCACCACCATAAATGAAATAAGTCACTTGTAAGTTTGGATTCCAAAGTGGAAATAAAAAAGAAATGGATTCTAAAAATGGAATTGTTGTTCCTTCTAATCGTTTTAAAACTGGAGTCGCAATAAAAAATGCAGGTTTGTGTTCCAGAAGCGTACTCACATCAAAATCTGTCGGCATCACTAGTGCTGAACCAACTGAGACATCATTTACAACATTTTGATTCTTTTGATAAAATCGATATGTTTTACTCCCTCCACCATTTAATAGCAATTCTTTATCAAATAAGGATGGGTAGTATTTTTTAGCAGTAACCACAAATGCTTCATATTTTTTCAACGAAGACTGAATTTCTTTTTCAATGGCCTTGTTTTTATCACCTAACAAATTCGGAACTGACGCGACATGTGGCTCATAGCCCATAAACCCACCGAACTCCAAGTTTTTTTGATCGCTCTGAATCAAAGAAAGAATTTGATTTACTTCATCAGGATGGACGAATCCACCTCGATGAAGGCCAATATCAATTTCTAAAACAAGGTTTAGCTTTATATTCTTCAGTTTTGCAAATTCCAAGTATTGATTGAGCCTTGTTTTTGTATCTACTAACCAGTGAATTTTCTGGAACCGGTCTAGTTTTGTTTTTCGATAAATATCTTCTAATGCTCGAACTGGCATCGGTTTTCCAAGAAGAATATCGAAGGAAGAAAACTCAGGATCACCAAGTAACATCACTAGATCACCGGAATGAAAAACCATAAGGCGATTTGTTTTAGTTGCTTTCGTAATATAACGAAGAAGATCCAAAGAAGGAAGGGACTTAACAACAATACGATAATTTAAAGGAGGCGGAATATTTTTTGACAGTGTGGATAAATTCTCATCCAACCGATCCAAGTCCAAAAGTACAACCGGTTTCCCCAAGCCATGTGTTTTTAACTCTTCATTAAGAGCAGAATAATATTCTTGATAAGAAGAACCTTCATCTTTCGGCCTTAAAAACGATAGAAGTATGAGTCCGATCAGTAGGAAAAACCAGAGGCGTGATTTACGAGTTTTAAACATAAATTTCCAACTTGAATTGATAAACCCAGGTTGTTTGGCAAAATAAAATTGCCAAACAAATATTTTAAAACGATTTTTCTGTGAGGTAACTCCAAGGAGTCTCAGTATAGATAGTTTTTTTCGCCACCAGGGAGGATGTGGTTACGGTTGTGTTGCCTTTAGTATTTGTAGAAGTTTCCTTAGCCATCAAATCACTTTACGGAAAGTTGCAAACTGAAAACCTATCGTCTGTTACATGAACAAACATCTATATTTCATTATAACTTAATTCCATATTTGTTACTTTTGTAGCAATCTGGCTTAAATTCTATCACCCGAATATGCACATTGTTCGTTTTTAACTAGATTCGCCATTACTTGTTTTCTTAAAAACAAGACCCTTTTGTTCTTGGATAAAATTAGGCATTCCCGCTAATTATGCAAAGACGGGCCCTTTTTCTTTGGATTTGTAATGAAAATTTGCTACCTACTCATCATCTTTTATTTGTTCAGTTTCTCTCCCAGTTTCGCAAGCCCAAACCAGTCCGCCTTCCCGCTAGAAGAACCGACAAAACTTCTCTCGCTTTCCGGAACTTGGAAGTTTCATTCAGAGGACAATGTATCCCAAGCCAAAAAAGATTTCCCCGACCAAGATTGGAGTGAGTTACCAATCCCGGCGCAGTGGAATAATTCTGGCTTATCAGGATTTAAGGTTGGATGGTATAGGCATTCCTTCAAAGTATCAAAAGCTTTCCAAAACCAAAGGATTAGCATTCTAACACCAATTATAGCAGATGCCAATGAAATTTATATCAATGGGGTTCTTGTAGGTAAAACAGGAGAAATCACCGAAGAAGGTGAGATCCTTAAAAAGAGTAGTCGGATCAGCGTTTACCAAATCCCTGAAGAGATTCTTGATTTTGAAAACGAAAACACCATTGCCGTTCGAGTCGCAGATGATGTGGGTTGGGGTGGATTTGTAAATTCAGAGTTCTATCTGGGAGAATCCTCCTTAATCAATAGTAAATTTTATAAATATATCATGTGGAATTCTGCAACCTGTTTTGGTTTTATTTATTCTGCATTGTATTGTTTGATCCTTTGGATCAGGAGTCGAAGAGAACGTGCTTATTTAATTTATTTTTTCTTTGCAACACTTGCAGGACTTACTGTCTTCGGAAATCTTTCTCTCCCATATTTCATTTGGGATAACTTTTGGTTCAATCATTTCCTATTCCACCCAGCACTTAACCTAATTGGTGTTTTTGGAATTCTTTTCTTTTTGGACTTTTCAGCGATCAAACCTTCTCGCATTGTAAAGGGAGTTCTGCTATTCCATTTTATCATTGGACTTGTTCCTTTTTTTACCTTCCATCCCTTTATGATGGAGATCTATTCCAAATATACACTAAACATTAGTAGCCTTTTATCCATATTAGAACTTATCTATGCATTTACGCTTAACATAAAAGCAGTAAAAAACAAAGAACCAGGAGCCATCATTATTTTTTTTGGCCAAATGGCTCTTGGAGCTACTGCCGTATTTTCGATTTTAAGTTATCTACAGATTTATGTATCCATTTTAGATCGTTCCATTTCCGAAGGATTTCTCATTTATACTCTTAGTTTATCTTTTGCCCTTTCGATCCGATTTGCAAAACTCTATGAAGTCACCAATCAATTAAAAGGAGAATTGGAACGAAAGAACGAAGAGTTGATTTCATTAGATAAAATGAAGGATGTTTTCTTATCTAATACTTCTCACGAACTTATGACTCCGCTAAATGGAATCATAGGAATCACAGAATCTTTGTTAGAAGGTGCAATGGGGGTAGTTTCTGCCGGAGTTTCCAAAAACTTGAGCCTTATCATTTCTTCTGCCAAACGACTCTCTGGCTTAGTTAATGATCTACTTGATTTTTCCAAAATGAAAAATCGAAAGTTTAATCTTTCACCAATCACTCTTGCCATCCAACCTTCTGTTGACATTGTGATTACTCTTTTAGAACGTTCCGCCAAAGAAAAAGGACTTACTCTCATCAATGAAATTCCAGATGACACTCCCCTAGTGTTTGGTGACGAAAACAGAATCCAACAAATCCTCTTTAACTTAATTGGGAATGCTCTGAAATTTACAGAATCTGGTAGCGTCCGAGTCAATGCAAAACCAACAA
Source organism: Leptospira brenneri (assembly GCF_002812125.1). Classification (NCBI taxonomy): domain Bacteria; kingdom Pseudomonadati; phylum Spirochaetota; class Leptospiria; order Leptospirales; family Leptospiraceae; genus Leptospira; species Leptospira brenneri. Next base: position 71,442 of record NZ_NPDQ01000005.1, on the reverse strand, counting down.
CAAGAGGTGGTATCGTTGATTATTTGGAAATTTCGATTACCGATACTGGGATTGGACTTTCCGAAGAAGACCAAGGGAAAATTTTTACACCCTTCGCACAAGCGGATGCAAGCATTGCTAGAAACTTTGGAGGAGTTGGGCTAGGCCTTTCCATCACTAAGAACTTAGTAGAACTGCATACAGGAAGTATTTCCGTGGAATCGGAATTAGGGAAAGGATCTGTATTTCGATTCACCTTACCTTTGGCAAACGGGCAAACAGGGTTCAAGAAAAATCCTTCAGATCAAAAAACGGATTCGTCCGATCATTTGGTAACCGAGGAAGACCTTCGCGGAAACTTTATCGTTGAACAGGTATATGTGGAAAGGGTAGAAGTTTCTGCAAATTTATCCAGTGATTTGAATCGGAATCTAACCATTCTTGCCGTTGATGATGACCCTATCAATTTAGAAGTTTTAAAAATCCAACTCAGTAGTTCTGGATTCAATGTAATACCCGTTTTGGATGGACCCACGGCCATTTCTGTGGCACACGAAATAAAACCAGATTTAGTTCTTTTGGACATCATGATGCCTAAGATGAGCGGGTATCAAGTTTGCAAAATTTTGCGAGAAACTTACTCGATGTATGAAATGCCGATTTTGATGCTCACGGCAAAAAACAGAATCGAAGATGTACTTTCTGGACTCGAAGTGGGTGCCAATGACTATCTAGGAAAACCTTTTGATAAAAGGGAACTTCTGGCACGCGTCAATTCACTCGTGCTTTTAAAGTCTGCAGTGGAAGACAAAGAAGATTATTTAAGTATCAAAGCAGAACTCAAACTTGCAAAAAAAATCCAAGACTCTTCTCTCCCTCTCCAACCACCAACAGGAGGAAGGGCCAATATAGTTTCTAGATACAATCCAATGATGGCCATTGGAGGAGATTATTATGATTTCCATACTCCCGACGAATATAGTTTAGGTGTTGTCATTGCGGATGTTTCTGGACATGGAATTCCAGCAGCCATTGTTGCTGCCATGTTTAAGATGGCATTCAACTTACAAAAACATGTTTCAAAAAGACCAAGCGAAGTATTAAAAAGAATCAACAAACTACTACTCAACTCAATCCATAAAGAATTTGTGACAGCTTGTTATTTGTTTTTTGATTTGGAAAACAAACGAATCCAATATGCAAGTGCAGGTCACCCGCCAGTAGCCTTTTATAGACGAAAAACTAACAAAGTGGAACTCGTTCGACCTCGTGGAAGAGTTCTCGGTTGTTTTCCAGAAATCCCAGATGAAATCCTGGATCTTCCTTTTGCTCCTGGCGATAGAGTTATTTTATACACAGATGGAATTTCTGAAGCAAGGAACCTTTCTGGAGAAATGTTTGGGGACGAACGTCTGAGTAGTTATATTATAGACAACTCCGCAAATAGATCCACCGACCTCTTTGCCGATGGGCTACTCGAACGGGTAAAAGATTTTTGCGGAAAACCCATTCCCGATGATGACATAACACTTGTTGTAGTGGATTTATAATCGTCCCACCAAACATTTAACTTTTTTTAATCATTAGAAAATTATTGATGATTAAAATTTAGTTTCAATGAAAAACTGCTCAGATTCATTTTTAATGAATTAGAGGAGATTATGAGCGAATATATTTACTGTTCTGGCCCGATGTTTAGCCCTGAAGAACTAAGCACTATGGCAACGATTGCCGCCACCCTAGAGGCAGCTGGATACAAAACCTACCTTCCGCAAAGGGACGGGATTGAAGTGGCCAAGGTCATGGCACTCATCAATACCCCCATCATCTCTGGCGAAATCTTTCGAGACATTATGATTTTTGTTCAAAAAGCTGTTTTTGCTATGGATGTCTACCAAGTGGTGGAACGATGTAATGCAACTGTGTTCAATATGAACGGAAGACCAGCTGACGACGGTTCCATTTCCGAAACAGGAATCTCTTTTGCGACCGGCAAACCCATTGTCATTTATAAAAATGATCCAAGGACCGAGTTCAATGGTTTGGACAACCCATTACTCACTGGGCTTAGTTACAACTGGAAATATGTCACTGAAATTCCTCAAATCCCAGGGAAACTAGCAGAAATCATTGTCAAAGTGAATGCTGCTGGTGAAAATTCTTATCTCAAAAATCCACCGCCCATGGTAAAACTAACTATGGAAATAGGAAAAGAGGTTTGGGAAATTTTAAACATCATTCGTTTCTTTGAACATAAAGAAAAAGATTTGGTGGCAATCCTCAAAGTGCTTATGGAAAAATTAAAGGCTTCTGCTAACTTTATGAAGTATTTAGAAGGATAAAACTTTCAATTTTTTTTAGTCAAACAGCATCTTTCCCAAGATTAAGGAATCGATGCTGTTTTGATTCCTGCACGCGCGCAGGATCTGGATGGCTCCTTTTACCACCGGATTCACGTCTACTTGTAGGCAAATACCTGATCCACAATTAACGTAAGCAAACAAACCAACCGAGTCGGGTATCTGTTCTAAAACCAAAAAAAAAATTCATAAATTCTCTTTTTCGCCGCTAATTTCTCCAAGTTTTACGCAATTTGTCCCACCCCTTTGGTATCTTTGTAGGAAAGAGGTGAACCACATTATGGAATACATTGAATCCCTACTCGATGAGTATTACGAACTTTCTTTGAAATTAGCAACACTAGGAGGTCCTGCGCAGGATTCCGATCTTTATGATGAGATTTTATCCATCGAAGAAGAAATCTGTTGGGAATCTTCCCTTCCTGCTTCGGCAAAAAACCGCCAGCTCTTCCAGTTCTTTGATCCAAAAGAATCAAAAGAAACAAACATTAAAAATGCGGTTCAATCCTTAGAAAGAACGAGAACCAAATATTTTTACAAACCAGAAAAAACTTTTTTTCAATACTTGGAAACGGAATCAGAAAAGAGAGATATCAAAAACATAAGAGTTCCTACGACGAATGGAACTTTTTATGAATTTTTATATCCTGTTTGAATCTTATCTAGAGTACAAAAGATTACAACAAATCATAGGCTCCGATACAAAGGAGCCACTAACTCAGTTCGTTCACAAGTCGGTCAAATCCGGCATTTGTACCTTCCACCCGACCGCGAACCTCCTCCTCTGTGGAGAATCCTTCGCGACCAGGTTCTTTTAATAGTACAATCTGTTCGGTAAAGGTCATTTTGGTTCTTCCAGAAGTGGGTGACTCAAATAAAACTGTTACGAGAGAAACAGAGATACGAATGTCGTTCACATACATACCAAAGGCATAAACAATTCTTTCATTGGGTACAATATCATAAAAAGTTGCGTCAAAAACATGACGACCCCCTTCGGGTGTTAAAACTAAATTAGATTCTTTTCCCCCTACTTTAAAGTCCAAACTGAATGCTGCAGTTTTCCAATCATCGTGACAAGCAAACCACTTTCGTTTGGATTCTGCGTTTGCCCAAGCAGCAAAAGACCTTTCCTTGGAAGCAGGTAAAATCCTTTCAATGGTAAATGTAGAATGTTTCACAAATCCTTCTTTCATATTCACTCTCCATCTGAATTTTCATCGGATGTTTCGATTAAAAAATTTCCTAACCTGTCAAAACTTAAATTCCATGCAGCCTTTCTCTCTGCCATCCAAACATCAATCCCTGAAAGTTTAGTAGGCTCCAACCGATAAGTACGAACCCTACCTAATTTTTCTGAAAACACAAGTCCACTATCTTCTAGAACTTTTAAATGTTTTAAAACAGAAGGTAAAGCCATAGCAAGAGGTTCAGCCAATTCTTTGACCGAAGCCGGCCCCTGGCTCAATCGTTCGACCATACCCAATCTCGTACGATCCGCAAGGGCATGAAAAATATGTTCTAAACCCGAAATATTAGAATTCATAAATGAATAGAACTCATTCCTTTTTACTTTTAAAAATGGCCTTCAAGATTTTCCCTTCCGGAACCGTTCTGGAATTTTGTCATAAAATGGATACAGGTGAAAATATGGTTCCGCCTCAGCTATCGTCCGTTTGACGGAAGGTCTTTCGAGTAACCTTTCAAAGTAAGAAGAGAGTTTTGGATGAGTGGTTTGAAAACTTAAAATTGTGTCTGCGTAAAACAGAGCCGGAACTGCAGAACAATCAGCCATACTAAAGTTCTCACCTGCGATAAACCTGCGAGTCGTGTTTAATTTAGCCTCCAACATATCATAAGAAACTCTTAGGTTCTGGTAAGCCCCTTCAACCCCAAAAAAATCGTTCTGACCTTCCGGCCGCAGACGATCGATGACAATCTTTTGCATGGGTTCACTGATATAGAGATCAAAAAAACGGTCCCAAAGTTTTGTTTCCAAAGCCAAAGAGAAATCACTAGGAATGAGTTTTTCTTTCCCTGGATAGAATTCGTTTAGATATTCGATGATGATGGAAGTTTCCGGAATCGTCTCCTCTCGAGCCCTGTCCCTGAGGAGGGGAATTTTTCCTACCGGCCAATACTGTAAAAGTTCGGCGCTCGACTTCTCGTCCATAAGATCGACAACCTTGGCCTCAAACTCCGTTCCATTTTCATAAAGAGCAATCAGGACCTTATGGCAAAAAGAGGCCAGAGGGTGGATGTATAGTAGAAGGTTGGGTCTTTGATAGTTATCCATTTGGAAAACTATCATCTGGGAGTATTTTTTTTGCAAGAAAATAGTTACCCAAGTGGATAACTAAATGCAAATTTTCGCATCGCTCGAAAGGGTAAGGGAGTTTCGATTTCTACTGACAGGAAAAAGTAAGCGACTTTCCCTTTCCATCGCCTGAAAAAAGCCATTTATTTCCCTCTTTAATCCCTATCTTTCCTTTTTACTCCCTGGAAAACGCCAGTCCCTTTCCCTTGTAGGTCCTCTTTTCCTGTCCAATTCACGTTCGTGAGCAGACTCGGGAGAAATTTACTAAAAAAATCAAAACATGACATTTGGGATAGGCTCCTTCTCCCACTTATGACATCCAGGACATGGTAAGAAAACTAGGTTCATGTTACCTTGAGTGCATGAAAACACTGAGCCAACCTTCCCTGTATTTCCATCAATTCCGCGAAAGAACCTTTCGGCTGGTTCGATCCAACCTTCCAGTTCTAGTTATGACTGGTTTATCTCTTTTGATACTAAAATGTGAAGGAGCAAACACGGACGTGAAAACAATCCTAGTTCCTCTTTTGGTTTCTTCGGAAGCAAACGCATCCACTGCCATTGGGAATAACCCCGGCAACGGTGGAGGGACAGGAGGAACTGAAATTCCCATTACTGTGAATGACCCTCCTCCAAGTGTCGCCCCCATCCTAAATGATATCAATTACATCACAAATAATGCCAACCCAGCAGATGACCCTTACTCCACAAAAGGTCTTTTGCAATTCCAAAAAACTAGTATTAGCTTTGTAAAACCAGTTCCTGCTAATACAGAAGTTTCTCTCTATCTAGGAAAAAAAAATATGGAGCTCCTAGCCGATGGAACGGTTACAAATGCCGTAACAATAGTCAATCGGACTGCGGCGAATTTCTCTGGTTATACCTTTCTTGTCGATTCAGACAGAAAGTACAAAGTGTTCGTTGTCGCAAAAAATGAATTTGGAATTTCATCAAAAGAACTGAAGATAGGGCATGCAAGAAATTGTGCCAATGCCATAAAAACTCCAGGAACATTCGGAAACTGTACTGACCATTGTTTCGAGACCAATCAAGTAGCTGACAGAATTGAAATCAAAGTAAAATACAACCTACCCGTTGATGGCGTCTCTCTCTCTTTGGACATAGCAGGACTCAATCCAAGAACGACTTTACCTGAATATATCGCACCGGCAGTCAACCTAGACATTGCAACTCCTAAAGCTGGTGAACATACAATCACAACTAGTTTTGGGATTCACGAGAAGGAATATCTTTGTACGAACGTTCAGTCGTTACTTATGGTGGATCAACCGTTCCGCTTTACTTTGTTGAAAGGATATGTAAGCATTCCGAATGAATGAGGCAATAATAATTCAAAAACCTGGGTATCTCTTTGGGAGATGCATCTCGCAGACATCCAGGTTTTACAATCCATTCACAAATAAGAATCTATCGGAACTACTTTGGTTTTCTATTTTATCGATTGGGCTATTGGTAAATTGTGAACCTTCTCAGATGGAAAATGTCTGTGATGTTAATTCGCAATCTTTTTCAAAAGCAGTGGCAGCAAAATCGATATTAGGTGATACTAACTCCCATTGTTCGGTTGATGGAAAATCGGGAGGGCTTGGATTTACGATTGGCGGAAAGGTTTCAGGACTGACCGGTAATGGTTTACGTCTCATTTTAAACAAAGACACTCAGCTCCTTCTTCCTGCCGGTACAACAGAGTTTTCCTTTCCAGACCGAATTCCTGTCGGCTCTGGGTATGAGGTTAATTTTGCCACTCAAGCACAAGGAAACTTTTGTGAGTTAACAAACCCCATTGGAAAAATTTTCAATCGAGATATCAAAGAAATAGAAATTCATTGTTTTCAGTCTTGTATCAATTGTAAAATTTTTGTGACACAGAATGCTTATCCTGCGAATGCAGGAAAGGCCGCAAATTTTGATTCTTTCTGTCAATCTGATCCCAACTATCCAGGATCAGGGAAGTTCAAAGCGATGTTAGTTGACGGGGAATCTCGACGGGCGAGTTTTACCCCTAATTCCGGTGAAAAACAAATTGATTGGGTATTCAAAGCCAACCAAACTTATATCCGAGATGATGGCACTAATATTGAATCTTCAGATAACAATGGTTTATTCATAACTGGAATTTCAACACCCATTACTACAATCAGTTCAGACCATTGGACAGGACTAAACACTGATTGGACCACAAATATAAATGGGACCTGCCAGAAATGGAACTCAAACTCGGCTTCCGATTCGGGAATTGTAGGAGATGCTTACACCCAAGATATCATCACACTGACAGCTGGTCGAGGATTACAGCTTTGTTCGGTAAATCATGAGTTAGTTTGTGTTGAACAATAAAAAAACCGAATCAAAACTTCTAAAATTAATTTCGAATTTTATTTAACTGGTCCATCTTCACTTAACTTCTGTTTGGACAAAAAAACTGTCAAACGTTGCAACTGATCTTTGGAGGTTGAGTTAGATTCAGGAAGGACTTTCGCATAGATATTTTTTAAATGGTTACGTAACGTTCCATCAGAAACATTCAAAATCAATCGAATGAAGGAACGGCTATGACCCTCTGCTATTAACTCGCAGATACGAAGTTCTTGTTTTGATAAAGCAAAGTTTTCGAGTGGGAGAACAAAGGAAAGATGTGGTTTTTCATCTTTTAATGTAGTTTTTAATAGATACGAAAAAAACAACAAACCAGTCAAAGTTGTGACAACAGAAACGACTAATTCCTTAAGTGGAAAAATTGGTAGGAAACCTAAGGCTAAAATTCCAAAAAGTAATCCTACTGCAAGAGAAATCAAAATGGAAGCAATCAGGCTATAAATACTAGGTCTTGATGCATTGAAGCGATTCAAATAAATAGAAAGCAAAACAGAAATTGTGGCATCAACCACCGGATGGAAAGGAGGAAAATCAAGTCCATACATTGGTAAAAAATTAGAAAAGAGCCCAATCCACCAAACACATAAAGCAAAAATGAATACTTTTCGGTTAAAGAAAGAATTCCATTCCAAAGGAGAAAGAACAAAATATAAAGAAACAGCAATGGCAAAAAAATGGACAGAACCACCTAAGATTCCTCCAAAAATGGTGAGCATGGGTGCCATTCCAAAAGAAAACATTGCAAATCCATAAACAATTGTTTTGGGCATTGAGGAACAAAGTAAATCTACCGCCAAAGCATAAACAGCAATGAAGATGGTTGCTTTATTGAACAACTTCCTTCCCGTACAAAAAGAACAGAGAGCAACCAGAACTGGTGCCAAAAGAAAAAAAGAATGGCATTGAAAAATCCAAAATGCAAGTCCAGTGGTTTCTTCTTTGGCAAAACATAAAGCGGCTGTAGCTGCGTTCTGAACCCCAATGGTAAAATAAAAAATGCTGAGGAGACGGTGGAACCTGTGATCTCGAGTGATATTTTCAATAAAACAACTTAGGTTCGCTAAGGAAGCAAACAAAGGGACTAAAAAGAATAAACTAATCACAAAAAAACAGCACCCTACTTGAACAAAGTAGACATCAGGCTAAATTTTTAGCCATTCAAATTTGTGATTTAAAAAAGTTTTCACTTAAATAATACAATTGTTTGGCGGATTTACAAAAGAAATCAAAGAAAATAAAAACTCAAAATTTCCATGTGATTGTTTTATAAGATTTTGTAATTCTATATTCAAAGGCAAGGGTTTCCATACATTGATAACAAAGACAATCGGAAAATTGTTTAGACAAATACTCTCTTTCTTCCAAAGAAAGATTCACTTTGGTACATTGGCAGAGACTGATCGAACCGACCTTACACTCAAAACTTCTTAAACAATTAGGGCATATTTTTTCTTCATGTTTGAGGGGAGGTTTCCCGTTACTTGTCGTATCAAAGACATTTGATTTGAAATTTTCCAAACGTTTCTCCTTAAAACTAGGAACCACAATCTCAGTCTGTTCTGGAGGTTGAGAAGTCCCGGCAAACTAAAGTCCGGGATCCCTTTTGAATAACAAGGAACGAATGATCGTTTACGGGCGATTCATTTGTGGGAAGATCCGACTTTTCCATCCTACACTAAGGATGTGAATTCACGGTTGCACCGTCAGCTGAGGAGTTTCACCTCATTCCTCCCGGAATTGATTTAATGAAATACCAATGCAACCTATTCTGTCAATCTTCTGTTCATCAAAATTCTAATATTTTCATTCACAACGAATTATTACTTAATTTTTATCTTCGATTCTCAAAGAATCTTTTGGTTTTGGTAAAAACTCTGGAGGCATTTCATCCTTTAACTCTACCCCGGAAAGTTTTCTTTGCATTGATTCTTGAATTAAATATATAGTTTTCTGTACTGCACTCTCAAAACTAAACCCACTAGGACGAACATTTGAGATACAATTGCGACTTTCATCCGTTTTTCCAACTTGCGGATGATAGGTGATGTAAACACCTAAACTATCGGCAGAAGACAAACCGGGCCTCTCTCCAATCACGACAACAGATACTTTTGCATTTAAAATTTCTCCAATCTCGTCACCGATGGCAACTCTTCCAAACTTCGATAAAATGATAGGAGCCATTGACATTTGTTTTTTTTCAATGGAATCTGTCAAAAGTTCAAAAAAGGGAATTAGGTTTTCATCGATGGCTTTGGCAGAAAGTCCATCCACTGCAATCAAAACTAAATCAAAATCGCCTGCCAAGGGTTGTAACTTACAAGTGGATTCAAAATCTAACCTTCGTCCCAAATCAGGCCGTAGTAAATATTCTTCTTTGGTATCAACCTGACTTTTTACAAGTAAACTAGAAAGGTTTTTCGATTTCCCCATCATATCTAAACTTTGCGTTAATTTAAGAAAATCAGGACTCAAGTTAACGGCATCTCTGGCTCTAGCATGATCCAAACGAAAACGTAACACTTCTTTGGTGGAAATTGAACCACCAGAGCGTGGAAGTCCAATCCTTGCATTACTAAACTCTTTCCATTCGTCCAAAAAAGTCATACACTTGATTTCCCCAACATTTCTTCCAGTAAGCCCAACTCTCGATTTTCTTTTGGTAAAAACCCATTCTGATTGGAAAAAATCCCTCGATCCAATAACCAACTTTCAAATTCTGGGGCAGGTCTTAACCCAAGGACTTGCCTGAGATACAAGGCATCATGAAAGGACGTACTTTGGTAAGACAACATTACATCATCTGCCCCAGGAATTCCCATAATGTATGTGCAACCAGCAACACCTAACAAAGTCAATAGGGTATCCATATCATCTTGATCTGCTTCGGCATGATTTGTATAACAAACATCTACACCCATAGGAAGACCAAGTAACTTTCCACAAAAATGGTCTTCAAGTCCAGCTCGGATGATTTGTTTTCCATTATATAAGTATTCGGGACCAATAAATCCAACCACTGTGTTTACAAGAAGTGGTGAAAACTGCCGAGCAACAGCATATGCTCGAACCTCTAACGTCTGTTGGTCGATCCCGTGATGAGCACCTGCAGACAAGGCACTTCCCTGACCTGTTTCAAAATACATCACGTTGTCTCCAACAGTCCCGCGCCCCAAACCAAGAGCCATTTCTCTTGCTTCCTTCAAAATAGAAAGGTTTATCCCAAAACTTTTATTTAAATCTTCCGTTCCGCCAATGGACTGAAACACCAAATCTAAGGGGGCACCTCTTTTCATCACTTCCATAGAAGTAGTGACATGAGATAAAATACAAGATTGAGTCGGAATGGAATATTTTTGGATTAAATTGTCCAACATTTCCAAAAGGGCAATGGAAGTTGGTATATTATCTGTTGCAGGATTGATTCCAATCACAGCATCTCCACTTCCCAAAAGAAGTCCATCGAGTAAACTAGCGGCAATCCCCTTCGGGTCATCTATTGGATGATTCGGCTGTAACCTAACAGAAATTCTACCTGGTAAACCCAGCGTATTTCTAAACTTTGTGATTACATTTATTTTTTTCCCAACTAAAATTAGGTCTTGGTTGGACATAAGTTTAGAAACAGCTGCTGCCATCTCAGGAGTGATGCCCCAGCGAATGGAACGAATCACATCAGAAGTTGTAGTTTCCGCTAACAAAAAATCACGAAATCCACCAACCGTTAGATGAGAGATGGGAATAAAAGCTTCTTTATTATGAGAATCCAAAATAAGGCGAGTCACCTCATCTTTGTTTGCTGGGATTAACTCAACATTTAAAAATTCGGAAAGATAAATATCAGCAAGTGCCATCTGAGCGGCAATCCGTTCTTCTTGGCTAATGGCAGATATACCGGCAAGGTCGTCCCCAGACCTGGCCGGACTTGCCTTCGCGAGAAGGTCTTTTAATTCGGGGAATTGATATGTTTTGGTTCCTAGAACTGTTTGATAACCCATTCCTTAATTATATCCGATTTTATTGGTTTCGGATATTTTTTTTAAAAGGAATTGTTGATTTCAAACAAATCTAGTTTTTAGAATCCCTGGGTAGTCTCTACGCAAAATGACTTTGTTTTTTGCATTCATCGAACAAAGCAGTCATCCAACCAAGTTTTTACAAAAAGTTTACCCCCCGCACTGTTTTTTCTTCTGGTCCCGACAATTCTGTAATAACAATGAACGAGTCGTTTCACAGGTGAAATCTCGCGTCGTAATTGTATAAGTTGAAGGATTGGAAGGCATTTGATAATTAGTACGGTATTCAGTTTTTAGACAACTAGGGTAAGCAGCATACACAGAATACAAACAAACAATTTCATTGTCTTTTGCTTTGGAACAATCTTTCCCCAGACTATCACAACCGCTACCTAAAACAAAACTAAGAACCAATAAACCAATTTGAATTCCAAACTTAGACAAATGACGAGTGAATTTAGAAAATAAAACAAAAAACAAAAGAAAACCTTCCTGAATACACCATAGAATCAGCGTATTTTTTTACACAAAACTTATGTTTTGTGCCGAAATGTCTATTAGAATTTTCAAATGATCTAATTTATCTTTCCGTCAAATTCTACCAAATCCCTAAAGATAAACTTAAAAATTTCAAGCTGGAGTCCCTCAGGTAAATTCCAGAAAAACCTTCTATAAATATCTCTTTTGCCGGCCTCGCGAAAGCTCCAAAATCAGAAACAAACTCTTTTTCGTCTGCCACCTCTCCCATTCCTTTTCCGTGAGAAAACCTGAGGAATAGAGAATCTAATTCAGATTTTTTTTCCGTTCGCATTGACAAAATCTCGATTTGGGTGTTCCACCTGCATAAATTTAGACTAAATCTAAAAAAATAGCTTGATTTCCATTATTAGACTAGTTCTAAATTTAAACTAAATCTAGAAAGTGAAGGATAATATGAGAACAATCAATATCTCTGCTATTGCCATTTTGGTGTTCGCTTTTAGCTCACTAGGAGCTACGGACACGAAAGAATCGAAAAATTCAATGGAGCGCCTAGGCAACTCAAACCAGTTTTGGTGGCCAGAACGACTCGATTTGGCACCCCTCCGCCAACATGCAGCGGAATCCAATCCGATGGGAAAACAATTCAACTACTCGAAAGAGTTTAAGGAACTAGACATCCAGCAGGTAAAAGAAGAGATCAAAACTCTAATGAAAACCTCGCAAGAATGGTGGCCTTCTGACTACGGTCACTATGGTCCCTTTTTCATTCGGATGGCTTGGCACAGTGCGGGAACTTACCGAATCGCAGACGGTCGCGGTGGGGCCGGTGGTGGACAACAAAGATTTGAGCCACTCAACAGTTGGCCTGATAATGCAAACCTAGACAAAGCAAGACGCCTCCTTTGGCCGATCAAAAAGAAATACGGAAAAAAAATATCATGGGCAGATCTTATGGTTCTCACTGGAAACGTAGCACTTGAATCCATGGGATTTAAAACTTATGGTTTTGCAGGTGGAAGAACCGATGACTGGGAAGCCGATCTTGTGTATTGGGGACCAGAAAAAAAATGGTTGGCCGACGAACGTTACGAAGGTGATCGAAAGTTAAAAAATCCACTCGGTGCTGTTCAAATGGGACTAATTTATGTAAACCCAGAAGGGCCTAATGGAAATCCAGACCCTCTTGCCGCAGCAAAAGACATTAGAGATACTTTTGGTCGCATGGCGATGAATGATGAAGAAACTGTGGCTCTGATTGCAGGTGGTCATACATTCGGAAAAGCTCATGGAAAGGCAGATCCTTCCAAACATGTTGGAAAAGAACCAGCAGCGGCTGGAATCGAAGAACAAGGGTTTGGTTGGAAAAATGAATATAAAAAAGGAAATGCAGAAGATACCATCACTAGTGGGCTCGAAGGAGCATGGACTGCAAATCCAACCAAATGGACAACTCAATACCTAAACAACCTTTTTAATTTTGAATGGGTTCAAACAAAAAGTCCAGCAGGTGCGATTCAATGGATTCCCAAAGACGGAGCTGGTGCCAATATGGTTCCTGATGCACATGACAAAACATTACGTCATGCTCCCATCATGTTCACAACCGACTTAGCTTTAAAATTCGATCCAAGTTACAAAGTGATCGCGAAAAAATTCCAGGAAAATCCGAAAGAGTTCGAACTAGCATTTGCTAAGGCTTGGTTTAAACTCACACACAGAGATATGGGACCTCTCTCTCGTTATATTTCTAAAGACTTACCAAAAGAACCTTTGATTTGGCAAGATCCACTTCCTCCTGTAGATCACAAATTGGTTGGAACGAAGGAAATTGATTCCTTAAAAAGTAAAATCCTAAAATCAGGACTTTCGATTCCAGAACTTGTAAAAACTGCCTGGGCATCGGCTGCAAGTTTTCGTAGCACTGATATGAGAGGCGGAGCGAATGGTGCAAGAATCCGACTCACACCACAAAAGAATTGGCCAGTGAATGACCCTGAAGAACTATCAAAAACATTAAAAAAATTGGAACAAATCAAATCCGATTTTGATGATTCAGGTAGTAAAATTTCACTCGCAGACTTAATCGTACTCGCTGGTAATGTTGGGATAGAAGAAGCAGCAAAAAAAGCAGGTGTGAAGGTAACCATACCTTTTATTCCAGGTCGAACAGATGCAACAGCAGAACAAACCGATGTATATTCTTTTTCGGTTTTAGAACCAAAGGCAGATGCATTTCGTAACTACTATGGTGCTGGTAATTCCCTTTCTCCAACAGAGATGTTAGTGGATAGATCCAATATGTTGTCCCTAACCATTCCAGAAATGACAGTTCTGTTAGGTGGATTACGATCCCTAGATGCCAATTCAGGAAAATCAAAACATGGGATTTTGACAACTCGCCCTGGTGTCCTTAGCAATGACTTTTTTGTCAACTTACTCGATATGTCGACAAAATGGCAAAAGTCTTCCCAAACAGAAGGTGTTTACGAAGGAATTGACCGCAAAACAGGCGCTAAAAAGTGGACTGCAACTTCAGTCGACTTAATCCTTGGTTCTCATTCCGAACTTCGGGCTGTTGCTGAAATTTATGCAGCAGACGATGGGAAAGACAAGTTTGTAAAAGATTTTGTTTCTGCTTGGAACAAAGTGATGATGCTCGACCGATTTGATGTGAAGAAATAAGAATGCCCAAAACTTCACGAAAAAAATTTTTAATCAAATCTTTGTATTTGATAACCTCTCTCTCGCTAGTAGAGAGAGGTTTCCGTTTGACCTCTGAGTTAAAAGCAGAAACAAAATTTCCAGAATCTTTACCAGAAGGACAAAACCCTGTTTCCGAATCCGATCCCACAGCAAAGGCCTTGGGATTTCATCAGGATGCCAAACATACAGACTTCAATCTGTATCCAGAAAGAAAAGAAAAATCAGCGAAGAACCAAGTTTGTAAGCACTGTGCCCAATTTTCCAAGTTAAATGAAAACTGGGGAAAATGTAATATCATTTCTGCAGGAGTTGTTTCTTCACGCGGATGGTGTTCTGCTTGGTCACAAAAATCTTAAAAATAGTTTAGAATCTTTTTTATTTCCAAATGCACTCCGTGAGATCTACCTTTTGAAAAACCCAAGGTTTATGAGCATGTTTTGCATTTTTATCTTCAATCAAATCAAAGGATTTTGCTTCCGATGAAATACTTGGGAAATGCAAAGTAAACGGAGTGTTTTTCATCTGAGTTCGTTTAGGACAAAGTCCCACTCCTTCGGATTTCACAAAGGGATAAGAAGTTCCCAAATCATCTTGGAAAAGCATTCCTTCTTTCAATACACAAACTTTTTTAGATTCTTTTGTGTACAATTCCAATTTGGTTTCTGTTTCTGATACACAAACTTTACTTAGAACTACCACTCCTAAAAATTCAGAATGGAGGTCACAACATTGTGGTTCAGGGTTCCAAACACGTTTGGTGGATCTGGGTTTTTCCGCAGACTCGAATCCAACTTCTTTGACAGGTTCCGTAGAACAGGAAAACAAAAAAAATAAAACACATAAGAACATCAAAATGTACTTATAAAAAGATTTACCGAACATAAAACCCTCTTTGCGGAATTTAAAATGAAACAATTCCTTGAACAAAAAAGGATTTTACGCAACTTTCATCTATTTTTTTGAATTTCTTGGAAATATTTTAAATAGAGATATGATTCTAAAAAAGGGAGAGCTGGGTTGAACAAAAACTTTCAAGTCGAATTTCCAAATTTCAAACTGGCTAAGGATTGGTTCCTGTTGTCACAATGGCAATTGGTAAAGTATTTGTTCCCACACTCCCATTGGAAATTAAACTTCCATCCGTTTGGTTGATTCTGAACATATCAACAGTATTCGAATAAAAATTGGTAACATATAAAAACTTTCCTGAAGAATCTGTGGCGATACCTGTTGGTCCATCACCAGTTCCTATCGAACTTGTGACTCCCGGAACCAAACTACCAGTCACAGGATCAATTCCATAAATAGAAACAAAATCAGATCCTTGGTTTGTCATATAAAGAAATCTACCAGTTGGATCTGTAGCGACCGATCTAGAAATTAATCCCATAGGAGAAGTGGCCGGACCGATCGAATTCAAAAACCCTGTACTCGAGTCAAGTTTGTAAGCGGAGATATTATTATCTGACTCATTCACTAAATATAAATATTTGCCGTTTGAAAGCACTTCTAAGCTTCTTGGTTGGAGGCCAGTTGAGATAGATTGAACCACGTTGGGATCAGGAATTCCTGTCGATGGATCAACACGATACGAATCGATCATCTTTCCACTATAATTGGGAACATACAAATAATTGCCGAAAGGATCAATCGCAATACTGGAAGCCCCTGTACTTGCTGGGATCGTACTAATCAGTGTAAGATTTCCAGTTACCTTATCTACTAAAAAAGTAGTTATGTTCTGGGGATGACGAATGTAAAATATATCTTTATAGGGATGGTATGTAATAGCGAGAGGAGACACTCCCCCACTCTCTATCGTTTGTAAAATGGTTAAATTTCCATTGTTTTGATTGATGGCAAATTGGCTAATATCATTGGAGCTTCGATTTGCTACAGTTAAGTACAATTGGCTTGGACTCACTGCCATAGACTCAGGGCCACCTCCAACTGCGACGTTACCTATAGAAGAAAGGACACCAGTGTTTGCATTCACTGAATATAAATTTACCAAAGCAGAAGTTGTATTCACAACGTAAGCATATTTTGGGGCAAACAAAGACTTGATCACCAAAGGTATTGTTGCTTGTTGATTCCCATAACTCGCCGTAATTAAATATTTGGTGGAATTCATTCCGACCAAAGGAGTTCCCGAAATGAAACAATTGGATTCGTTTAAAGTCAAACCAGCCGGTAAACTAGGACTAATTTGACATCTTTCAATCGGCCCCGAGGCAAAAGGAACCAGAGGTGTCGTTGGCTCATTTTGACGGACTACAAAAAAATCAGAACTGTAATGCAGACGGAATGGATTCAAACCACTAAAAGCAGAACAGAGAAACTTACCGTCATTTGAACCAAACTCTAACAAGGCGGACATTACGAAACTTCTACTTTCCGGATCACATGTAGAATTCAGCTCTGTTGGACGACACTGAAAATTTAAGAAAAGTAAATGAAAACTTAAAAACAAATATAGAATATTGAATTGATTCTTCACTATGGAAAACCTTAGTGTGTATTCTAATCCAATCGATGGATTCTGTCGTCCGAGGACGGGAATCCGGAGAATGAACCAGAATTTCCGATATCATTTCCAACAAATGAAAAATCAATCGCCTACTTCATGGATTCCCCCTAGCGCTCTTACCCACATACTTCTTCTCCTTGTGGCCCTAACACTGATTTCATGCACAACCGAATCAACTGACAAAGGTTTACCGAAAGTGATCGACGGAAAAATGGATCTGAGTGCGTTTTATTTAAAAAACCAAACCATTATAAAATTAGATGGAGATTGGGATTTCTATTACGAAAAGTTACTCCTATCCGAAGATTTTCAAAAACGAAACCCACCTTTACAAAAAGAAACGATTACCTTACCTGGATTTTGGAACGAAAAACAAAAAGATGGGAAATCCTATTCAACGCATGGTTTTGCAACCTTTCGAATGCAACTAACATTGCCTAAATCTTTAGAAAAGTCTCAAATTTCATTTTATATCCCTCACGCATTTAATACCTACCGTATGTATGCAAATGGCATTTTAATTTCCGAAAATGGCATTGTTGGTACATCTGCATCAGAAACCAAAGAGCATTGGCTTCCCAAACTGACCTTTTTCACTCCCCATTCAGAATTTATAGAAATCATCGTTCATGTTGCCAATTACCAAGCACTGAATTCCGGGTTTAGACAAAGTATAGAACTTGGATCAGAAGAAACCATGATCCAAACCAAACAAATCCGATTAGCATTGGATATTTTTTTAATTGCAAGTTTGTTTGTGATTTCGCTTTACCACTTTACTCTCTTCCTTTTACGAAAAAATGACAGAAGCCTACTTTACTTCTCCATCTATTCTTGTGTCAGTTTAGTCTATAAACTCACAAGCGGAGAATTCTTTTTAATCATCCTCTTCCCTAATTTTGAATGGCAATGGCTGATTAAGATTTTTTTTCTTTCAGTCTATTTAGCTCCACCGTTTCTAATCAGTTTTATAGGAGAAGTTTTTCCAGAAGAAACAAACCAATTAACAAAGCATACATTCCAATTTATTTTTACAGTGTTTGCAATTTTCATATTGGTTTGTGACTTTGTTTGGGTCGAAGAGACACTACTCCCTGCAGAAATCTTTATGTTATTTTGTAGTATTTTTATTCTTTGGATTCTATCCAAAGCAGTGATCAAAAAAAGAGAAAATGCATGGGGATTTTTACTGGGTTATATTTTTTTATTCTTAACGATCCTAAACGACATTCTATTTGAAAAAAATATCATCAAAACAGAAGTATATGCCCCGATAGGAACATTTGTTTTATTTTTCTCACAATCATTTCTTTTATCTAAAAAAAGTTCCAAACTTTATTTTACAGTCGAAAAACAAAACAAAGAACTGGAACAGACAGTTTTCCTGAAAGATAAAATTCATCATACAAACATTCATTCCAAAAGAATGGAGTTAGAATTATATAAAAAAACAATCCAACCACATTTTTTACTAAATTCCTTATCAGCAATTCGTTACTGGGTCTCAGAAAATCCAGAGAAATCAGCTTTGATTCTAGATTCATTAGCGGAAGAACTTCACATCATCCTAAAAGTAGCTTCTAAACAATTAATTCCTGTTAGCGAAGAAATCAATTTATGTAAATACCATATTGGTGTGATGAAGTTAAGGATGGAAAAAGATTATAAACTGAAAATTTCTCGTTTCGAATCCACAGACATGATTCCTCCTCTGGTTTTTCATACACTCATCGAAAACGCCTTCACTCACGAAGATTCAGAAAAAGCAAAATTAAGTTTCGGTATCTTTATGAAAAATATTACAGAAAATGAAAAATCCTATTCTTCTTATCATTTTTTAGTGTATCATCACAATAAAGAAAAAGAAACGAAACCAACTACGGCAGGGACTGGGACTGGACTAGAATACATCCGGCTTCGTTTAGAAGAATCCTATCCGGGTAAGTGGTCGTTAACGCATGGAAAATCAAAAAAAGGATACAGAGTTTTGATTCTGATTCAAAAAAATTAAAATGAAAATATTGATTCTAGAAGACGAACCTGTCCATGCTAAATACCTAATTAAGTTACTAAACTCAATTTTAAGTCCTTCAAAAACTGAAATTCAACATGTAACTTCAATTCAAGAAGCAAATACTTACTTAAACCAATTTCCTATTGATTTATTTTTTTTAGATTTAAATATCTTTGGATCCGATGGTTTTGAAGTTTTAGATCAAATTCCAACTACCAAAACTATAACCATTATCGTTTCTGCAAATACTGACAACGCAATCCGTGCATTTGAATATGGTGTGATTGATTTCATTGCAAAACCAATTTCGGAGGATCGACTCCGATTGGCTCTAGAAAGGTATAACCATTTTGCCACAACTTATCAAAAAGAAAACACAAATCAAAACACTCCGAAATCGCGCTTATTACAAGTAGATCTAGAGGATCTACAAAATCGTTTGTCCCATCTTATGGAAGTGAAAAAGGTTTATCGGAATGAAGACCTATCTTTAGAAGTTCTGGCGAGTGAATTGGAATTACACCCAAGGCAACTGTCTGAATTTTTAAACGGGAAAAAACAAACAACTTTTCATTCCTTCCTGCATAGTTACCGCATCGGGGAAGCAAAAGAACTTCTAATCCAATACCCAGAAAAGAATGTAAGTGATATTGGATTTGAAGTAGGGTATAAATCTCTTTCCAGCTTTTATGACGCTTTTAAAAAAGAACTCAAAATTACAGCATCCGAATTTCGAGAAACAACACGTCCATAATCAAAACCAGAACCTCTAGATTCCCGGTTTGTTTACAAAAGTCACAAGTTCAGTATCTATCCTAAATTAAGTGCAAACTGTCCGAGAATTGCTTTGTAATTTGATAAATCACTTGTCAATAGCATACGATTTTGTTTTTATCTAGAAATTACTAAGATAGATTTGGACGATTCAGCAGCCTAAGATATGCAACAGAGCCGTTACCTTGTTTTTTTTGTCCGCACTCTTTTTTTCTTATGTGTTGCTATCTTTTATACGAACTGCAATCAAGCCGATTTAGAAAACCAATGTGATCCAAATTTCAAAGGTTACTACGAAACAATACTTTTTAAAATCCTTTCTGGAAATACTTCCAAACATTGTGCAGTGAATTTAAACCAAGTATTGCCTCCTTTTTTTTCCCCAGCTCCAGGGCATTACAACGAACCCCATTTTATTTCCATTTCCACCATAACCCCTGGTGCCACCATTTACATCACAACAGATGGGTCAGATCCGACGGATGCATCTACACTGTATGCAACACCATCTTCCATTTGGAGACTTGCGGGCCAAAGGATTCGTGCCATTGCCATCAAACCAGGAATGGACCATAGTCCCATTGTCGAAGGAACCTATTCCCTCCTTCCTCTAAAAACTGGACAAACTGCAATTTATAGCTCTGGCGATGATGGATCGTTTGGCTCTGGAATTTCCACGAATTACACTGGGCCTAGTGCCAATGCAACCTACCCCAATGATTATATATCTTTGGATCAATCCACGGGAATCATTTGGAAAACATGTTCGCAAGGTTTAGAAGGACCTACTTGTGCGATAAACAGCCCGGGGCTGACCACTGGTGGCATCACAGTTCTAACTACCTCCTGTAATGCACTCAATTCTTTGAATTCCGGAAATGGTTATGCAGGATACAACACCTGGCGTCTCCCTACCATGAAGGAGTTATTAACCACTAACGACGCAAGCAAAACATCCCTTACAATCATAGATCCCACGACCCTCCCTTCTACAGCCAACTTTGCCTATTGGGCATCTACTCCCTATCCTCCAAATACTGATCGTTGGTATCTGGACTATAGTGCCGGAAATTCATACGCAACGATAAACACAAATGGATATTATGGCCGCTGTGTTGCTTCCCTACCTCCAATCGAAACTTTTTCCTTTACCGACCATGGAGATGGAACGGTAAAAGACAATTCCACAGGACTTACTTGGCAAAAATGCTCTTACGGACAAAACAATGATTCCACTTGTTCCGGTGGAGCAACTCCAACAAGTTGGGCTACTGCACTTACTTATTGTAGTAGTTTGTCTTTAGGATCTAAATCCTGGAAACTTCCCAACCGTAATGAGCTAGTGAGTTTGTACGATTTTACAAAAGCTACTGGACCTACAATTGACCAAGTTACATTTCCTAATACAGTCTCTTCCGCTAGCGGATATTATTGGACATCGACTACCTATGCTGCGACTTCCAATGCATGGTATATCAACTTCACAACAACATTCAATAGTATCTATGAAGGACACCCAAAAAATAATTCATTGTATGTACGCTGTGTTTCTTACTAACTAGAAAACTCATCAGAAAAGAACAATTAAAGGAACCGGTCGCGACCGTACTTCAATTCATGTCTTATCTTAGTGTATCAACGAAGTGATTTAGCGAATAAGACTACAGTCTTCAACATATCAACTTATCCGTATATTATAATTAATAAATATATCGTTCAAACAACGAAAGGAGAACAAAGAGTAACCTAAAAAACTGTTACCCAAATAGAGCCACAAAAAAGATACGACATAATTCGAGAAATGATTGGAGACGAGGATTTATGAACTTTTTTTCATACACCTACTTGAATTTATGAATAATTATGTTATAAATATAGTCCGTTATAAATGTGTTCTAATTCTAAACTTGAGGGCGAAATGACGGAAATGTCTACGGATGATACAATCAAATCTTTTGCGGGTTCCCTTTTCCCATCCCTACCCGCAGGAACCTACATCCTTCTTTCCGAAACCGGCGAAATTATCGAAGCCTATTCTTCCGAAACAACTCCCTGGCAATTAGGTTCCAATGTTGTTGGCCAGACCTTAGAGGAATTCATTCCTGAATCCTATGTCAACCTGAGGGAAACAATATCGGAAGTAATAGGAACAGGAATCCCTTTTGCCTCGCATTTTTCTTTTTCTGAGTTTCAGTTATTTATCAAAGTAGCTCCATTTGCCTCTCCAGGCCAAACAGAAAAGTTTTTTCTGATCTCTGCTTTAGAAATTGCAGAGGGAAATCTGAAAGATCTCTCCCAAGTCCAAAAGGCAGTTGTACAATATGAAGAGAATTTACATAAAGAAATCATAAAGATCTTCAACTGGCGCCATGAAATCGAAGGCAAAGGAAGCCATAAAGATTGGATGGAAAAAGCCCTCCCCAATCTCAACACTTCGCTTATGCAAGGATCTGGTTTAGGAGCACTAGTGACTACAGTTGGGTCCCTTGTTAGGAAAGCAAAAAAAGTAGACGATCATTATGAAGTTCCTTCTGCTATCTTTGAGTTGATTGACGATAACTTTCGTAGTACAAAAAAATTAGTCCAGACCTTAGCAGAAGCACAAATCGTTTTCGAAGGAAGTGCAAGTGCTACGGAACCTGCAAGCCTGAAAGACTTACATAGTTTGATTCAAGAAGAAGTAAGTTATCTTTCAGATATGACCATCATCAAAAACCAAAGATTCCATATCTCTAACTTACAAAATGGACAGGAGAATCAATTTCGTTGTCATTTAAAACTATTAAGAACTGCGATTCGCGAACTCTTAATCAATGCAATGAAGTATGGACCGGACAATTCGAGTATTTATATTTTATTTATGAAAGCAGGAGATAAACTTTCTCTTAAAATTTTAAATGCACCAATGGATCCATCAATCCATCAATTTGATTTCAAAAAATCAGAAGAAATTATTTTATTTCAACCTTTTTATCGAGTCAATCGATACGTCGATGAAAGGTATTCAAAAGAAGAATTTGGTTTGGGACTTGGTTTACCTATTGTAAAAAAAATCCTAGAAGATATGAATGCAAAAATTTACTTCAATGTTTTAGATTCCAATATTTATAAGGACAAATCCTCGGAAGTATCCGTAACCTTGGAATTTGATATTGTGGCTTAAAACCGGTTTATTAAGTAGATTTATAATTTTGATTAGACAAGTTCAGATATTCCTTTTTTTCGATCATAAGTAGGTAACACTATGAACAATTTAGATATGGATTCTCTTTCCGATGACAATGATGACTTTGATGATGAAGACACACTAGATGGTCGGTTTCTAATTTTTTCTTTGGCAGATAGAAGTTACGGGATCGAAATTAAATTCATAACAGAAATTGTGGGGATGCAAAGTATTACTGAAATTCCTGATATGCCTACCTTCATCAAAGGTGTCATCAATCTTCGTGGAAAAGTAATTGCTCTTATAGACGTTCGAGATAGATTTCGAATGCAGTCCATCGGTTACAATGACAAAACCTGTGTCATCATTCTAAACGTAAACCAACAACTAATCGGTCTCATCGTAGACACAGTAAAAGAAGTCATCAAAATTGCACCAACCAATATGGAAGAGGCTCCAAGATTTGGAGACCACCAAGGGAATCAGTTTATTAAATCGATAGCTAAGGTCAGCGATGATGTAAAAGTTTTACTCAATATCGAAAAACTTCTAAAAGACGAAGACCAACTCGCATTAGATGTAGCAATCAGCAATCAAACATAAAAGAGGAAAAAAAATGTTTAATCTAAAGTCCATGACAGTTAAAGGAAAATTGATCCTCGGATTCAGCTTGTTAATTGTTTTTATCGGTATCGGCACTGGCTCAGGAATTTACAGTGTTAATATATTTAACAACAAAGTAACTGATTTAGTATTGATCTATTCACCGAAGGTTCAATTTTCGGAAAAAATACGAACAAAGTTTATGTGGCTCGCAAGAAACGAGAAAAACTTAATCCTTGATCAATCAGTTGAACTAATGAACAAACGTTTAAGTGATAGAGTTCGTTACACTTCAGAATTATTTAGTTACATCCAAGAACTAGAAAAAATCGGAAATCAAAAAGACAAAGAGAAACTAGAAGAACTTAGAGGTGCTTTTAAGGACTATGCGGATGCTTTTGAACTAGTAAAAGTAATTGCTTTAAAAAATTTAACACAACAAGCACAAGATATTTCTTCAGCCAAAGGTCGGCCTGCCGCAGATCGATTTGATGCCATTGCCGATGACATTGCAGCGATGGCAGCAGCCGATATGGACGAAGCAAATAGACTTACTGATGAATACTACCAAGGTATATTCATTTTTATGGCAGGCCTATTTATAGTCTCAGCAATCATTTCCGCTCTTCTTGCCGCTTGGATTATCGTAAGCATCACAAAAGCGCTTAACTCTGCTGTAGAAATCGCAACAACAGTTTCCACTGCAGCAGAACAAGTTTCTTCCACTGCTTACTCACTTAGCCAAGGAGCAAGTGAACAAGCAGCTTCCATCGAAGAATCAACCGCATCTATTGAAGAAATGTCTTCTTCTGTGACACAAAACTCACAAGCAGCAAACGAAACAAATGAAATCGCTTCCACTTCTGCCAAAGAAACTACAAAAGGAAGAGAAGCTGTATTTAAAACTCTGGATGCGATGAAAAACATCTCTTCGAAAATCAAAATTATCGAAGAAATCGCTTACCAAACCAACTTACTAGCGCTAAATGCTGCAATTGAAGCTGCTCGTGCTGGGAAACATGGAAAAGGTTTTGCTGTAGTTGCGGATGAAGTCAGAAAACTAGCAGAAAGAAGCCAGGTAGCAGCCCAAGAAATCAACCAACTTTCCTCCAATAGTGTATCACTCGCAGAAGAGGCAGGAAAGGTTATTGAAGAGATTGTTCCAAGCATTCAAAAAACGGCAGAACTCGTTTCGTCGATTGCAGATGCTTCTAGTGAACAATCTTCCGGGATCAACCAAATTTCCTTAGCGATGACTCAAATGGATCAAACAACACAGATTGCAGCTTCTTCTTCAGAAGAATTAGCAGCAACTTCCAATGAGTTAAAAGAACAATCCGGCCACCTAATGGAAATTATGGGAACTTTAGTCAAAATAGACAAAGAAAAACTACTAGTGGCTAAACAGAAAAAAACCATTACAAACAAACCAGGTGATCTAAAAAACATTGCAGCTGAATTTGGGAAAAACAACAAACAGGCTAATGCATTTAGTTCTGGCCACGAACATGCCGCTTTAACTGAAAAATTCTGAGTTAATTTATGGGAAGAGAACAGCTCTTACTCGACTTTATTCCTGAAGGATTTGAATTGATAGAGGTTTGCGAATCCGCAATCCTCTCTATCGAAGAAATCAATGATAGATCAGGTGAATATGATGAAGAGTTAATCAATAATCTATTCCGAGCGGTTCATACACTTAAGGGTTCTAGTGGATTACTAAAATTAGAAAGTTTAGTAAAAATTTCACACGAAGCAGAAACCTTAATGGATATTTTGCGTAAGGAAAAACTCCTTCCGAGTGAAGATGTTTGCCAGGTATTAATCAATACTTGCGACCAGTTACGAAGACTATTACAAAAAGTAGATGAAACGAAATCCAATCCTGAATTGGATGAAGAATCGGAAGCAATCATCGAAGTTTTAAAACGTGAAATCAAACGACTAAACTCAGAAACAACCGATGCGCCAACGGAACCTAAACCAACAAAGAAAAAAAGTTTCGAAATCTTTGGAGAAGAGACATCTGAAGTTTCACCCGATGTTCCGTTAAAGAAAAAAAGTTTTGAAATATTCGGTGAATCAGAAACCACTTCGCCAATAGAAGATATCAAAACACCGGAACCAGTCGAAACACAAACTGTATTAGGCAAACAAACGCAAGATTCCCTCATCCAAACGAAAACACCAGTTGATAAAGAGGTAACAGGTCCTTCTTCATCGGTTCACAAAAAAGAGATAAAAGTCGCCAACGAAAAGTTAGATGCACTCATGGACCTGGTAGGTGAACTTGTAATTGCAGAATCCAATGTAACACAACACCCTCTTCTGAAGAAACTTCGAAACGAAGATTTTAATTCTTCCATCAATCGGCTTCGTAAAATTGTTTTGGATTTACAAGAAGTTGCTCTCTCTACGCGAATGATTCCGATCAGTGGAGTTTTCCACAAGATGTCTCGTTTAATAAGAGATCTTCAAAAGAAGGCCAATAAAAAAGTCGCACTTTATATCAGTGGCGAAGAAACAGAAATCGACAAATCGATAGTGGATTTAATCGCAGATCCAATCATTCATATCTTAAGAAACTCGATTGATCATGGAATTGAAAATGCCGAAGAACGTTCGTTAGCAAACAAACCAGAAGTAGGTTCCATCCAACTCAGCGCAAGGCAATCAGTAAACGAAGTCTGGGTAATGATTCGGGATGATGGCAGAGGACTCAATAGAGAAAAAATCATTAAAAAATCCATAGAGAGAGGAATTCTTTCGGGAGACACAGACCAACTTTCGGATAGAGAGGTTTACAATTTAATCTTTGTACCTGGATTGTCTACTGCGGAATCGGTAACTGATATATCTGGCCGTGGCGTAGGAATGGATATTGTTCGCCAAAACATCGAGAGGATGGGTGGAAAAATTGAAATCCATAGCCATCTAGGAAAAGGAACAAGTTTCATTTTAAGAATTCCATTATCGCTGGGAATTATGGAAGGAACCGTTGTTAGAATTGGGAACAAATTTTTTACGATTCAAACAACAGAACTAAGAGAATTTATTAGCCTTCGCGATCGTACAGAGATTCCATTAGAAGACAACCAGAAGGTAATTGATGTTCGCGGAACTTTTATTCCTATCTTCGATATCAACCAAATCCTAAACCATAGGGAAGAAATTTTTTATGATGGTTTAGACCCTCTTATGATTGTCCTTGAGTATGAAAAGAAACTCATTGGCCTCAGAGTTGATGAAATCATTGGGAACCAAAACGTTGTCATCAAACCATTACAAGGAATTTTAGAGGAAGCGAACGGGGTCAATGGATTCACCATCCTAGGAAGTGGGAATGTGAGTTTGATTTTAGATGTAAAATCCATTTTCCAAAAAATGCAACGAATTGACTGATGATTAAGTTACTCATTGTTGATGATCAATCGGTTGTAAGAAATGTTCTTACGGAAATGTTTTCCAACGATCCAAATATTCAAGTGGTTGGAACTGCTTCCAATGCACTAGAAGCCAAACGTCTAGTTCCACAGCTTTTACCAGACGTGATTAGCCTAGATGTTGATATGCCTGGGATGACTGGAATTGAATTTTTAGATTGGTTAATTCCCAATTTTCCCATCCCTGTCATTATGCTTAGCACATATACAGTGTCAGGTGCCAATGCAACCATCCAAGCTCTTGAAAAAGGAGCAATGGATTTTGTCAAAAAACCAGATGGGACTGAAGCTGATTTTCTAAGAATGTTAGAAGAATTAAAGAATAAAATTAAAAAATTTGGCCTTGGTTCAAAACCAAAACAATACATAACGAGTAATCAATCCAAACTATCTGGATTAAAAGGCAAACAAACAAACATTAAATTAATTGCGATTGGTGCTTCCACAGGAGGGACACAAGCATTAGATTTTATATTGCATAAATTACCTAATGACTTACCTCCCATTGTCATTGTACAACATATGCCAGAACACTTTACGACTTTGTTTGCACAAAGACTCAACCAAACCACAGGTCTACCAGTGAAAGAAGCTGAACATGGAGATATATTAGAACCAGGTCATGTTTATTTGGCACCAGGTGACCAACACCTCTTGGTACGTCGATTAGCAGGACGTTTTTATTTAGAAGTAGAAATGTTTGATAAAGTGAGTGGGCATCGACCTTCCGTAGATGTAATGTTTAACTCTATTTCCCAAGGGAAAATGGGGAGCCATTGTTTGGCCATCTTACTTACCGGGATGGGAAGAGACGGAGCGGTTGGTTTAAAAGCAATAAAAGATTCTGGCGGCCGTACGATTGGTCAAGATGAAGAATCCAGCGTAGTGTATGGTATGCCGAGAGAAGCATTTTTGTTAGGTGCTGTTGATAGACAAGTAAGTCTTTCTTCCATACCTGATGTTATTTTACAATATTTATAGTTAACGAGGAGATTCAATATGTCAAAAAAAATATTACTTTGTGATGATGCACCAACGGCCCTTAAACTTATGGAAATGGTTCTTGGTGATGAAGGTTATGAAATATTCAAAGCAGAAAATGCCGAACAAGCAATGAAAAGTTTAGAGCTTAACGGACCATTTGATGGTTGTGTATTTGATGTCAATATGCCTGGAAAAAATGGGATTGAGTTATCTCGTGATTTTTTAGCACACCCAAAAGGTGCAGGTGCGAATATTGTCATTGTTTCCACAGAATCAAGTGACCATTTACGCCAAGCAGGGAAAGATGCCGGTGTTAAAGCATGGATCGTGAAACCCTTTGATGATGAAGATTTGATTGAAGTTCTCAAACGAATCACTGGTTAAAATGTAAAAATAGAAGTTTTTTTAACCATTCTTTCGCGAACCTTCGTTTCAAAATGTCTTTCTTGTGTAAGAATTTCAGTGGATTGGTTCGCAGGTATTCTTGTGATAAAAACATCATAACAATCCGTATGAAAAACTAATTTTCTATATAAATCTCCACCAGTATCTTCACTGATGATTGGAATTTTTTCTGTTTGTAAAAAGTCTTTAACGAATTTTATATTTTTTGGACCAGCGTTACTCGTTGTTAGTTTTAAAGTTTGAGATCCACCGAATATTTTTGCCTTTAATTCCGTACGAGGGATGTTCAATTTTACAAATTCGTTGATCAAAAGTTCCATCGAAGTAATTCCATACCGTGAACTTTTTTTCTCTTCTACCTTATCATTACTTCCTGGTAACAGGATATGATTGATGGCACTATGTTTTGTTTTCTCGTGGTACATACATACAGAAACACAGGATCCTAAAATTGTACGAATTTCGTAGACCCCTGAAGTGAAATAAGCCTCGCCGATATTAAGAAAAACTTTTTGTTTCATTTGAAATGATAAATTCGAAAGAGTGTATCTTCATTATTACTTACGAAAAAAATTTGTCATTTCAAATTATTTTTCTGCGAAAAACGAACAAAATGTCACAAAGATAAAATCGAATTTAAAATTTTTGACAATGGGAAAAGCCATCCAAAAGGAAATTCCCTAAAAACTTTGGATGGCCGAAAGAGGTTGTTCGATCTATTTATCTAGGAGTTCTGTATCTAGCATACACTCCATCAATGTCTGGGCCATTGGAAATTGCTTCTTTTACGAAAGCCAAATTTGTATCTGGATTTTTCCAACGAACAGAAGATGCAGAAGATAGTCTGATATAGGTAAATCCTGCTTTTAACTCATCTCTCAAACTGACAGTACAACCAGAGCCACCAGCCGTATTCGATACATCACTGAGCTCGTCTAAATCAAACCCATCTCCACCTGAATTGGCTGTATCAAAAACTAAATCAGGATCATATCCAAAGTTTTTTGTTGTTTCATTAAACAAAACAGCATTACGGCCAGCAAACCTCGGCCAATCACTAGGGATCTTCGAATAACTTGTTTCAGGCGAAAATATGTAATTAGGATTAAATCCACACCAATTCACCATATCATTACTTAACTCAACAATGATGATATCCATAAAATAGGTATTTGGATTTGATACTTTAAAAGCATTTTCAAAAACAATAAAATCGATACCTGGGCCATTTTTAATTTTATGACCAGCCCATTCTAAAATAATGTGATCGTTTGCTAAAGTATAGTATAATGAAAATACATCCGTACCTCCACCACCAATGCCAACCCCCCTGACTCCATTCACCGCATTGTTACTATTCCCAATTCCAGAACCAGTATGACCAGGTGCAGAGGTGACGGTATCTGCTAACCAAACACCCTTACCGGTATTAGATGAATTTGTTGGTGGATTCGTAGGATTTGTAGAATCGCCAGAGTCTCCAACTTGATCTACTTGCAAAAGTGGCAACAGTAGCGCAGAATCTACGTTAGATGGTTTTTTTTCGCAATTCCAGACTAAAAACACGGAAATGCCCAAGAGAATTAAACTTTTTTGAATTTTCAATTTTGTCTCCTATAGTTGTCACTAGGAGCGCAGAATTGATAAGTTGTGATTTTTTCATTTACAACGACCCAATGACATATTTGTCCGGGGCCCTGAAAATAAATTTCGGTGCTAATGATCGTTTACGGGCGATTCATTTGCGGGAAGATCCGACTTATCCAATAGTTATATGGAAATCACGGTTGCGCCGTCAGCTGAGGATTTACACCTCATTCCTCCCGGAATTAAGTCCATTTTTTTAAAGCGAACAATTTAAACAAGAAATAAAGAGAAGGCACTCTTCTGTTGATACAGGCCTAACAATAGAATTTATGATGACCCTAGATTCAGGTCATAACTTGGCAGAACACAAATCACAATTCCCACAACCACCAAAAGCAGAATCAAAATATTCATGTATGAATTTTCTTCTACAATTTTCTGTTTTGGTATAAAGGACAGTCTGGTACAACCTTTTTTGATTTTCCTTTTTTCTCTCTAATAATTCCGTTTCAGAAAAAATAGAATCTGACCAAGAAGATTCTATTTGTAAAGTCCCTCTTTCCAAATCACCAGAAACAAGTCCTTTACTTGTAAGCAAACTTAAAGCTGTTTGGATTCGATGATCACCTTTGTTTTTGAAAGTCATATAAGATTGTAATGTTTCATAATCCAAACCAGACAACTCTGCTTGTTTTTGGGTGAGGACATTATATAACTTTTGGAGATAAGATTTATCTGGATTTTGCCATTCAATAAATTCCATTTGTACAGCCAGATCATCTTGTTGGTAATAAAGTATACAATCAGATGGATCTCCGTCTCTACCAGCACGACCAATTTCTTGATAGTATGATTCGATACTACCTGGAATTTGTGCATGAAAAATATTACGAATGTTAGGTTTATCGATACCCATACCAAAAGCATTTGTGGCAAGGAGGACTCCGTCCTCAGATTTGAGAAACAAAGATTGTACTTTATTTCTTTGGTCTGCAGATAATTTACCGTGATAAACTAAATGTTTTTTCCTTTTAGTATCCATCCAATGGCTGAATTTTTCTAAGTCTTGGATCAAACTAAAATAGATGATTGTTGCACCTTTGCGTTTTTCCAAATCACCCAAGATTGTATTGAATTTTGATTCTGAATCAAAACAATCCAGAACAGATAATTTTAAATTAGGACGAAACAAACCATCATCAAAAATCTGAATTTTATCCTTTTCAATTCCTAATTGTGAAATGATATCTTCTTGTACTCTTTTTGATGCAGTGGCGGTGAGTGCCATCGTAGTTGGGAATCCCAATACTTCGCGAAACCAAACAATCTTTGTATAGTCAGGCCTAAAGTCATGCCCCCATTGGCTAATACAGTGCGCTTCATCAATAGCAAGAAGGGAAACGGTTTGTTTACTCAAAGCATCTAAAAAATCTTTTTTTTGAAACCTTTCTGGCGAAACATATAATATTTTATATTCACCTGATGCAAGTTTATCATAACGTTGGAGCCTTTCCGACTTTCCTAAACTAGAATTGATAAATTCTGCAGCCACACCTTTTCTTTTTAAGGAAGAGACTTGGTCTTTCATAAGCGCAATGAGTGGAGAAATAACAATACACAAACCTGGCATCATCAATGCAGGGATCTGATAACATAGAGACTTACCCATTCCCGTGGGCATAAGAACAAGAGCATTCCCCCCAGACTGGATATGTTTAATGATGGTTTCTTGGTTTCCTCGGAAATTAGAAATACCAAAAATTGTTTTTGTTTGTTCTAGATCCAAACTAAGTTCCACAGATTGGACCTAGATTCAATTGCTGATCAATGATTTTTGATGATAAGTCAAACCATTACTTCAGCATTTTCAACCGAACCGCATCCATTACTTCATCCAAAATAGAAGGATCATCAATTGTAGAAGGAATGGAATATTCCTCACCATCGATCATCTTTCTCATTGTTTTACGTAAGATTTTTCCTGATCTGGTTTTTGGAAGTCTTTTTACAAACACAACTGCCTTCAGAGAAGCAATTGCTCCAATCTTTTCTCTAATTCGATGAGTTAAGTCTGAATCAATGGCTTTTTGATCAATCACAAGCCCATCTTTACAAACAACAATGGCAATGGGAACCTGACCTTTGATCTCATCACCAATTCCAATCACAGCCGATTCCGCAATCGAATGATTTTCTGCGACGATTTCTTCCATTTCTCCAGTAGAAAGTCTATGGCCGGCCACATTGATCACATCATCGATACGCCCAAGAATGAATAAATATCCATCTTCATCAAAGTAACCACCATCACCTGTTAAATAATAACCAGGATAATGAGAAAGATAAGAAGATTCAAAATTTGGATAGTCATTCCAAAGAGTTGGCAAACAACCCGGAGGCAAAGGTAATTTGATCACAATATTTCCTTTTTCCCCATTTTTCAATTCATGTCCTTCTTCATCTAGAATGCGAACATCAAATCCTTTAACAGGCTTTGTCGCCGAACCAGCCTTAGCTGGCAATGGTGATTCGCCCATCATATTGGCTGCGATCGCCCATCCTGTTTCTGTTTGCCACCAGTGATCAACAACGGGAACCTTTAAAAGGTCACAAGCCCAATCATAGGTCACGGGATCGGTTCTTTCCCCTGCCAAAAAAAGATATTTTAGCGAAGATATATTGTATTTTGACAACTCTTTACCATTTGGATCTTCTTTCCGAATCGCTCGAAAAGCTGTGGGTGCGCAGAACAAAGTTTTCACTTTATACTCTTCTATGATCCTATAAAAAGCACCTGCATCCGGTGTCTTTACAGGTTTCCCCTCATACAAAACAGTAGAACAACCATAAATCAATGGTGCATATACGATATACGAATGACCTACAACCCAACCAACATCAGAAGCAGCAAAAAACACTTCTGTCGGTTTCATATCATAGATTTTTTCCATGGAATAGTGCATTGCAATCGCATGACCACCGTTATCACGCACAACACCTTTGGGTTTTCCTGTTGTACCAGAAGTATATAATATGTACAAAGGATCCGCAGAAGAAACCGGAACCGACTTTTTTCTTCCTGCAGTTTCCATAAGTTCGTCCCAATCAAAATCTCTTCCTGTATGCATAATCACTTCTAAATTAGGGCGTGACTTAAGGATGACAGACTCGGGTTTATGTGCTGAGAGATGCATTGCTTCATCTAACAGTGGTTTATAAGGAATAATTTTTGATACTTCAATTCCATAAGAAGCGGTAATCACAACTTTAGGACGACAATCATCAAGCCGAACCGCTAACTCATGAGGTGCAAAACCACCAAATACCACTGAGTGGACTGCACCGATTCTCGCACAAGCCAACATCGAAACTAAAGCCTCAGGGATCATTGGCATATAAATAACAACGGTATCTCCCTTTTTAACGTTAAGGGAATCCAAAACAAAAGCCATCTTTTCTACTGATTCTAAAAGTTCTTTATATGATAATTTGGTTTTGGATTTTGTGACTGGAGAATCATAATAAATGGCCACAGCTTCACCTCTCCCCTGTTCCACTTGATGATCCAAAGCAAGATAAGAAGTATTTAATTTTCCATCAGGAAACCAGTGATTCAATCCATCCTCAGCGATTCCATAAGCTTTCGTTGGTTTTTGATACCAAGGAATGCGGTCGGTCACCGACATCCAAAATTTCATCAAATCATTATGGTGAACCAGTTGTTCCATTTATTTACATCCTAATTGTTTATAGGATGCAAATTCCTGATAAATCCCAACTACAAAATTTATAGAACGAACAAAAAGGAAGGAGGTGATATTTTAGAAAAATTCAAAAAAAACAAAAAAAGAACAGCAAACATTGATTAAAGAATAATGAAAAATTGAACAGAATCAAATTTTAAATAACGAAATGATTCCATTGATCTACATAATTCATGAGAATCATAATCATTCCAAATTTTTAGCGAATACAAAAGGGGAAAATTTACATTGATCAAGGTTCATAGGTAAGAAGGAAAACCTCTATTGGTTTCAACTTCCCCTTTACCGTTTCCTCTGCCACAAACTTCGTCCGAAACACTTCAGGATGTTCCAAACTTTGGATTGTAGCTCCCGAAATCAGAATATCTACTGCGTATTTCTTTGTCAGTCCTTCCAAGCGACTTGCTGCATTGACAGTATCACTAATCACAGTGGAATCCATCCTTCGATTTTCGCCAATGGTCCCAAGCATCAGAGGGCCAGTATGAATACCAATTCCAAACTCTACCGTTTGGTAACCACCTCTAGTCCTACCCTCATTGTATTCTCTTAGTGCATGCCTCATCGCAATTGCTGCCGCCAATGATTCGTCAGGTGGTCCAGGAAACAGAGCCATCATCCCATCACCTAAATATTTATCCACAAAACCATTATGATCTCGAATGATTGGCCCAAATAATTTAAGAAACGAATTGATGAATTTAAAATTTTCCTTTGGACTCATCGACTCTGACAAACCAGTAAAATTACGGATATCCAAAAAAAAGACAGTCATCTTTAGTTCTGAAAAATCCCCTAATACAATTTCGGTGATACTTTTTTTATTTAAGAAACCCAAAACTTCACGAGGGATAAATCTCTCAAGAGAGGAATTTATTTTTTCAAGAGCAGCAGAATGCATCTCACTAGTTGCAAAAGCATTTGCAAAAAGCCTTGCAACCACTAGGGACTGTGCTAACAAAAATATAAATGTGCCTACATTTACTAAAGAAGGTAAATTCCAAAAGAAATGACTTTTAATGATATCGAGTAATACGGTTAATAAAAATATAACTGTTCCTCCCACAAATAAACCCGCACCCGGTTCTTTGTAATAAAGAGCCCGTCCAACAGTGGCTAAACTATAAACTCCAAAGGAAAGAAGTAACAACTGAAATGGAACAAGAAGTGCTGTAGTCCAAACGATGGGAGCAAACAAATTAATAAAGGCATAAATAACTCCACCAACAACTGTTAAGATTACTGCTGGCCGAAAAGAAAGTTTTGGATACAACCTATCAACAAAGGCGGCAAAACAAACGAGAGCCAGAGCCATCGTCACATACACCCCTCGAATGATAAAATACCAACTCACATCTGGGAATATTTCTAAAAATAAAGTTTCACTATAAAAAGTAGACCGAAAAGAAATCATGATACAAAATAATCCAAACCAAAGAGGGGCCCTATTTTGATTGCGAAAGAAAAACGAACCACAATGATAAAGTCCCATAAGAAAAATCGCACCAAAAAGGAAAGCTTCCCAGATCACAGCTTGGGTTCTTATGGATTGGATTTGTTCCAATGTTCCGATTTTTAAACTATAATATATACCGCCAAATTGATCGTCCCAATTAGAAACTTCTATAGTGAGATTTATTTCTTGTTGATCGGTACCTGGAAGCAAAATGACTCTAGGGCGATAAGATGGTAAACTTCCCTCTTGTGTTTTGGAAACCTTTCCCTCCTCTGCAAGAACCTTCCCATCAACTGACAAAGAAAAGGCGGTTCCAACCAATGGAGACAAAAGTGCTAAATGAGTTGAGTTCTCTGGCAATTTAATTTTTAGTTGATAAATCCCAAAACCCATGGGAGCACCATGAAAACCTTGAGTCGAAGGCAGTTCCCATGGAATTTCGTCAAGAGTCCACACTCCATCCAAGGAAACAGTTCCCCGTCTCCAATCCCATCCACTCAAATCCAAAACTCCAGAGATAGCAACGGGATTCTGGAGATTCTCTGCACCATTCGAACAAACAGAAAAAAAACAGAGAAACAGAAAGAGGATCGAATGACGAAGATAAGAGAACATTTCCAGGAACACTATCGGAGGTAAGCAGAATGTCAATCGAATAAGGAGCGAATACATTCAGAAACAAAGAAGAAAGACCAAACAATCATTCGCAGGTTAGTCTTAAGAGAATTAACTAAGAATAAATTTTTACTTTCAGATTGAAACCGCATGGGAACACAAAGACAAAATATACGGTGAACTACTAGTCACAAATAAAAATTTTATTTCCAAGCGATGACCAAAATTGTTTGAAAGAACAAGAGCAAATAAAGAAACCCAAAGAACTTGACATATAGTTTTAGAACTTTAAAGTTTTGTAATCTAAAGGAGACTAAATGAAATTCAAATTTTCAACAATCGTTTCAGTTTGTATTTTTTTTACGCTGATTGTATCCATTCCTGCACAGAAAGGACAACAATATGAAGCAAGACCAGAGGGTGGATTTACTAAAAAAGTATCGGGAGTTTGGGACTGCGGAAATTTTGGAAAACTCACACTCAAACAAACCGGAATTTCAGTCACTGGTGTTTATGATTCTAATGGTGGTAGCCTAAGAGGAACAATTACTGGCAATACATTTAGCGGTGTTTGGTCTGAATCAGAAACGGGTGATTCAGGAGCTTTCGAATTCGAACTTGCAATCAAACGTATGACCCCAGATCCAACTCACTTAACAGGAAAGTGGAACCATACAAACGACCGTAATTGGCAAACTGGTTGGGACTGCGTCAAGTAAAGATATGATTGGAACATTAATAAAATCTATCTTAATGATTGCTGGTTGTATGGTAATCGGTGGCCTTATTGGGTTCTTTGGTCCCTTTATCATTGCTCAGTTTGACCAAAATGGTGCCGCATGGTCTATGATTACTATGATTACCGTGCCTATCGGTTTTGTTCTTGGTCTTGTGATCGGGTTATTTATTGTATTTGGATTTTCTTTTCCAGGTGTAATCTTTCCCATTTTGGCCTGTTTGGCTCTCATCGCAATGGTTTACTTTCTAATTTTTAATCAGTAGGTATTATGAAATTTCTTTTTACTTTTTTATTATTTTGTCTGTCGTTATATTCACAATCGAACCTCCCCATTTCTTTTGAAGAAAATAACCTTTATGGCTTTAAAAACAAATCGGGGAAAGTAATTATCAAACCACAATACCAACACACAATGGACTTTACCAAGGAATTGGTTAGTTTTGTAGTGTATGAAAATAAATGGTATTGTATTGATACAAAAAATAACAAACTCTTGGAAGCTTTTAATTATGACAACGGCCCCGATTATTATTCAGAAAAACTGGCTCGTTTTATCGAAAATAAAAAGTTTGGATTTTTTGATTCTCGTTGCAAAAAACAAATTCCTGCCACTTATGATTTTGTTTTTCCTTTCGAAAAAGGGTATTCTATCGTTTGTAACGGATGCGAAATTCAATCGGATGGTGATGAACATAGTAGAATTGTTGGTGGAAAATATGGAATTATTGATCGAAAGGGAAAAATTGTCCTCCCTGTAGAACACGATTCTATCGATTCGATTTTATTTAATAAAAAATCCGCAATTGTCACAAATAATAAATCAAAAAGTACAATCAAGTTTAAGTAGGAACTGAAATGCCAATTCGAATGACGGATGACGACAAGGAACCAGAAGAAGAATCTAAATCAGAAGGAAGTTCTTTTTTTCTAATCGCAATTTTTGCCTTTTTGGGTGGACTTATTTTTAAATACCCAAAGGTAATGATCCCGATTTTACTTTTAGGTTTACTTGGTCTTATTTGTATTGGTAGTTTTTCTGATGATTCGGAAACCGAGGATGATAATTCCACCGAATCAGCGTCAGTTGGTCCTCATAAACTTGGAGCAAAGTTTGATACAGAACGTTATGACCGTGCTCCAGTTTACGAACCTCTTTCGAATGAATATGGAGAGGGATTACCTTCTGAAGTATCCTTACTCAAATATGCACCTAAACGACAAAACCAAGGAGACCAAGGCTCTTGCACGGGATGGGCAGTATCGTATGCAGCTCGTACAATCTTACATGCAAAAGCAACAGGAGAAGATCCAAATAAGGTAAGTTTTAGTCCGGCCTACCTTTTCAATCAAAACACTGATAAAGATTGCGATGGTGCTTACCCAGTTGATTTACTTGATGATTTAAAAAAACAAGGTAATTTACAATTTTCAGAGTTCCCATATAACGAAAGTTCATGCCGAAGTAAACCAACAAAAGAACAAAAAGAAAAGGCAAAAGAGTTCCGTATCGAAGGGTATCAGCGCCTAACAGAAGATGGCGAAAAATACGATACTGATATCGAATCAATAAAACAATATATATCACAAGGTTCTCCCGTAGTGATCTCCATGGAAGTCGGCGGCAGTTTTTTAGATTTAAACAAAGCAGTTTGGTTTCCTACTTCAGAAGATTATAAAGCAGTCAAAAGATATATAAAAGGAAAAGATTCTTCCGAAGAATGGGGTGGTCACGCAATGACTGCCATTGGGTATGATGACAATAAAGAAGGCGGAGCCATTCAAATTATGAATTCTTGGGGGGAACGGTTTGGCCAAAAAGGAATTTTTTGGTTACGTTACGAAGATTTCAACCAATTTGTAAGAGAAGCTTATGCCTTATATCCACCGAGAACATTTGCTCCGAATGAGTCTTTCTCCTACCAACTTGGTCTTGTCGATAACGCGACAAAAGACTTTATCCCACTAAAACAAGTAAAAGATAACATATACCAAACGAAACAACCGATCAAAATGGGAACCCGTTTTAAAGTTAGCGTAAAAAACGAAAAACCAATTTATCTCTATATTTTTGGACAGGAAACAGACGGAAGTTCTTACGTTCTTTTCCCTTATACAGATAAACATAGCCCCTATTGTGGGACAAGCGGAGTCAGAGTATTTCCTAAAAAACAAAGTTTAGAAGTCGATAACCTTGGGAAAAAGGATAGTATCGTAATTATTTTCGCAAAACAGCAGCTAGATTACAAATCCATCAATGCCGCAGTGAACAAATCCAAATCACCTTCGTTTTTAGAAAAATTCCAATCAGCAACGAAAACTAAATTATCAAAATCGGCTCAATTTGGAGGGGATGGAGAAACAATTGATTTGGTTTCTACCGATCATGATCCCAATTCTCTTGATCTCATTCTGATTGAGTTTGATAAGGAAAAATAAACTTGTGACAGCATCTTTCCAAATTCCAGCATGGCAGAGACGGGTCATTTCGGACTCTGCGAAGCATGAATTGGAAACTCTCCCTATCCTTAGTATGTTTTTGTAGTTGCACACAGCTTACTTCTTTTTCCGATGTTCCCGTCGCAAAACAAGGTGTATTAGATTTAAGATCTTGGAATTTGGAAAAGCCTTTGCCACTTTCGGGAGAATGGACTTTCCATTGGAAAGAATTGATTCCAGAAAAAACACAAACAGAAGAAACCCCAATTAACGAAAATCACCTTAAGAAGAATTCGAAAGGATCGAAAAATTTTCAAGTCATCGGAGAGAGGTGGAAAACCATTCGCGAAGGAACTGGTTATGCCACTTACCAATTAAAAATTAGATTCCCTGAAACATCAAAAGACAATATATATGCAATGCGTTTTTTCCAAACAGGAGGAGCCGCAATCTCCGTTTTTATCGATGGGGATTTACAGTTAGAACTAGGGAAAGTTGGTATCACGAAAGAAACCATGGTTCCTACTC
The DNA here is from genome assembly GCF_002812125.1 of Leptospira brenneri. Lineage (NCBI taxonomy): Bacteria > Pseudomonadati > Spirochaetota > Leptospiria > Leptospirales > Leptospiraceae > Leptospira > Leptospira brenneri. Next base: position 32,143 of record NZ_NPDQ01000005.1, on the reverse strand, counting down.
GTAGTTCTGGGATGGTCATCATCCCAAATCCCAAACCAGAAATCAATGTTTTAGTCCATATTTCCAATTTCTATCATGATGATGGTGCCTTCTGGTATCCACCAATGATAGGTTTATATAAAAACATAAACAAACAACTATTCAACGAATTAATTAGAGATTCTCTACTCACGGGTGCCTTACTCTTTATGGCATTTTATCATTTTATAGTTTTTTTCTTCAGAAGGCACCGATCCTTAATTTTTTATTTTGGAATGTATAGTTTCATGATCGCCCTCCACTCGATTTCTTTAAACGGAGACTCTTTATATTATTTATTCCCAGATGTTCCTTATCATTTAGCTTTTTCCCTTTCTTTAATTTTTTACTTGGGTATTCTTTTTTATCTTTCTTTTTTAGGTCAGTTATTCCCGGAAAACTTCCCGAAAAGTGGAAATCTATTTTTTGTATTCACCTGCTCTATCTTATTTCTTTTTGTTTTGATTGCCCCTTCGGAGTTAGGATCTGTAACCACCTTCTACGGTATATTCCTCACAATCTTTGGATTATTTTATTCCATTGTCTGTATCACTTATGCTGCTTTCCAAAAAAAAGAATTGGCATTACCCCTGCTACTAATCCAAATTTTTTTATTCCTAAGTGCAATTAATGACACTCTTTACCTCTATGGAATCTCAAACAATTTCTTAGTATTAAAATATTCTTACCTAATCACTGTTTTATTCCAAGCATTAGTTTTGGCTTCTTATTTCACAAAGTCATTTATAAAAGCAGAGGTTCTAGGAATAGAACTTAAAAGACTTAATGAATCCTTAGAAAAAACAATTTCCCTTCGTACAAAAGAATACAAAGAAGCCAAACAAATCGCTGAAGAAGCCAATGAATGGAAAGATAAATTTATATCTTTAGTTGCTCACGATCTTCGTTCGCCCTTAAGCACCGTCTACTCAGCACTAACATTAATTTTAGATAAAGATTCGAAAGAAGAAGAAAAAAAACATATTTTCAAACAAATCTTTGTGATTTTGGAAAATGCGATGTCGGCGATAGAACATTTGCTCAATCTAAACCGATTCCACAAAGGGAAAATCCATTTAAACTTAAAACACATTCAGCTACTAGAATTGACTCAATCTTTAATCGATTCTTTCTCATTCGAACTAGGGAAAAAATCAATACAGGTAGAGTTATCCCTTTCCAACACTGCAAATGTTTATGCGGATGAATCGATTCTTTTCGAAATCCTTCGTAACATGATTGCAAACGCAATTAAATTTAGTAATCCAGAAGGTTGGATTCGAGTGACTTACCAAGATCACAAAGATTTCACTGAAATTATCATACAAGATAATGGAGAAGGAATCACAAAAGAACGACAAAAAGATTTGTTTTACAAACAAATGAGTTCTCGCGGAACTCTCGACGAAAAAGGATTTGGAATCGGATTGAAACTCTGTTTTGAACTGATGCGCCTACACCAAGGGAATATCCGAGTGCAGTCAGAGCCAGGTAACGGAAGTATTTTTACCTTAGAGTTTCCCAAAGGGGAATAGATCGGCAAAAACATCTACGAACCGATGTATTTGTCTTGCCAGACTTTAAAAGCAGGAATGACTATTGTCCTCGATGAAAAAAATTTCCTGGGCGTTCATTTTGTTCGTTACGATTCTCGGAACCTCTTGTTCTCCCCATGGATCAGGAGATCAAAACATAACCAATCAGTTCGAATTTTTCCAAGACCCTTCCACAGAAATCGTTTTTGAAAAAATCCAAAAACAACAAATTTGGAATCCGATTTCGAAAGGCCAACTTTCCTTTAATTTTTCCAATGATGTTATCTGGCTTCGCGCAAAAACAACTGGAGAAGGATTCTCTCAAGGTAGGATTCTCTCTTTAGAATGGAAAGCACTCGACTTTGCTACTTTGTATTATCCCGTCCATCGGAACGAATACAAATCCTTTGACACAGGAGATACAATTCCTAAGTCCAAATGGACATTCCCTGAAGCCCTCTACCCAAGTTTCGAAATCCCGGAAGAAAATTATGGAGAATACTTTTATATCAGAATCCACTCGAAATCGCTAATCTCTTTTCCCATTCGTTCCTTGGACGAAAAATCACTTAACAAACGTATGATTCTAGAAACAGCAATTACATGGCTTATTTTAGGAGTCTGCACGGTGATGTTCGTGTTTGCGTTATTTTACTTTTTTGCTTTTGGTCTCAGTGAATTTTTCTTTTATGCTGCGTATGTAGTTTGTACCGTTCTTTGGTACAATGGCCAATACGGGAATGCTTACGATGTTTTATGGCCTGAATCTCCTTGGTGGCAGAACAAAGCCATATTAGTATTTTCTACTTTAGGAATTCCTTTTTCTTTTCAATTTGTGCGAATGTTCTTAAATACAAAAGTAAACAATCCGCGGATTGATAAAATTTTGCTGATCATTGGGATTGTTGCAATCTTTTGTGTTGTAGCGATTCTTACTTCTTATACAACCAAAAATTTTTCTAGAATTGCAACTTATATTTATCTAATCTCTATCCCTCTTATACTTGGAACTGCCTTACGAAATTATTTCAAAGGGGATAAGAAAATTCTTTTTTTTCTGATCAGTTGGGGAACGTATTTTATCATTAGTTACAATACGATGTTTTATTTTTTGGGAATCTTACCTTATTCCACCCCCCTCCTCTATTCGGCTGTGTTTATTTTTCCTATCGATTTATTCTTTTTATTATTTAATCTCTTACAAAAATATGAAAAACTAGAGGGCGAGCGAAATGAAATCCTTCATCGAATTGTCACCCTAAACAATGCGCCAACTACACGTTACGCGAAATCAAAGTTAAACTCAATCGATACAGAAAAATCACTTGCCAAATTAGAATCGTGGATGCGAGAATCAAGACCCTATCTGGATGAAAAACTGGATTTGGAAATTGCGTCCTTTGCGATAGGCCTTACTGTCCAACAAACTTCAGAATTACTTAATTCCAAACTAGGAGTTAGTTTTCGAAGTTATCTCAATTCGTTTAGAATCACTGAAGCTAAAAAAATCTTAAAAGAAAAACCGGGTTTGTCTATCCTTACCATTGCCTATGCAACAGGTTTTGGATCCAAAACTGCTTTCAATGTGGAATTTAAAAAAGCAACGGGTGTAAGCCCATTACTATATAGACAGTCTGACGATGTTAAAGAAAAGTAATGAGAGATACCTTTTTTCGATTCGTTCTTTTTGACTATTCTACGTATGCCACCCCCATTTGATAGATTTGACCGATTTGTTTAGCACTCAGCGCCATCCCGTAAATCCGTATATCATCCATAGCACCTTGCCAGTAGTCTGCTGGTCCTCCACCTCCGGTCCAGGTCCCTATCGCAAGTGATCCGCTGATCGTATTAAGAGGTCCTGAACCGACAAAAGATGGACTGGCAATAAAGTTTCCATTCACATAAAAATCTGCCGCATTACCTCCGCTATATGATGCACATAAATGAGACCAGGTATTCACCAGTATGGTATAATCCGCGAGGGCATCATAACCATATCCTAAAAATGAAATTTTATTTCCAGTTGCCGTTGAAATTGCTAAAACGGCGAAATTACCGGTAGTAATGGAACCATAACGAAAAACCACACGATGAGAACCATTGGCAGGAAGCGAAGTAGGTTTGATCCAAGCACAAAAAGTCCGAGGATTTGTACCCATAGGCAAACCGACATCGCCACTTGAATAATATTGGTTATTTGCAGTATAATTGATTGCTCCATTCGTATCACCGTCTTTACCGAGAGTGAGGGATGGTGTCGCTTCCGGTGTTGATAAGGCAATGGTTAATGATCCAGCATTCACCACACTACCGTTGGTAAAATCATATTGCAGCAGCGGTTGGATCGGCACTGAATTCGCATCGCCACTGCGAGAACAAAAAGGGCCTTTCAGCATACAGTTTAGAATTTGTGTTTCAGTAAATTCGCGACTATAAAGATCACTTGCATTCTCCAAATCGGTACGCTGACAAAAACTAAACGAAAAAGCAGTAAACAGAATTATCCAGAAAAAATCAATGGTAGGGAAAGAGAACTGCGCAAGGTTGTTTTTTCGTTTTTTCATCTTGCTGCAGAAGTATATGGTATTTTCCGATACTGGTCGTTCCGATATATATTTCAGAACTAATTTCCGAAAGAATTAGCATTCTGCCGAATGCCCAAAAAGATACTATTCCCTACATTCCTAAGTAGTATTTAATAAAAATTGAATGCTTTAGATTCGCTTATTATGACGTTATGAACTCACCACTAGGCATTTGATTCGTTAACTTCGAATTCAACAAACAAGGTTTACCGTTTATAAATACATGATCAATCCCTGATGGCGTTGCATCGCTATTCTCGGGAGATGTGTTATCCTGAATTTTATCCCAATCAAAAACAACTAGATCCGCAAAATAACCATCAGCAATTATACCACGTTTTTTTAATTTAAATCTGTTTGCCGCCAAGCCCGTCATCTTATATATAGTTTCCTCTAATGAGAGACATTTTGTATCTCGGGCAATACTTAAAAATTTTGGAAATGCTCCATAGGCGCTTGCGTTTTGCACTCCTGAGGGTTCCGGCCATGCATCTGTCATAAATAAAGATGCGGGATGTTTCATTAGTAAAGGGATTAAATTTTCATGATAGTATTTATGTAATATCATCCGAGCTTCTGCATTGGAAAACTTTAATATTTCCACAAGAATACGAAAAGGAGACTTTGATGTTAAACGAGCAATTTCACCGATTGATTTTCCATTATATTCATGATACTCTGCACAACTAGCATTGGAAATCTGAATATCATTAAACCCAATACCTACCAAATGGAATGCAAGATTTGCCTCTAATTGCAATCTCATCATAGCAAGTCTGTTTTCCAAAATTTTAGGCATCCCTGCCATTACCCATTCAGGTAATAAAGTGTTTAGCAGTGTAGCACCGAAACAGTTGGGAAAAATATCGAATTTTACATCGATTCCTTTATCACAAGCAATGGAAATTCGATTCAATGCTTCTTCTGTTGTTGGCCAAGTCTTCTCTCCGGCAAACAATAAGTGCGAAATCTGCAAAGAGACACCAGTGTCTTTAGCCAAAGAAATTAAGTCATCAATTGCAAGCAAATTATGTGGAGTTCCAAAAGGATTCATAGGATAAGTGCCAGAAAGCACTGAATAAGACTTAGCGTGTACGGTGAGTATTTTTCCTTTTCGTTTTACAAGCCTAGCAACTTGCCTTAATTCATCCATTGACGAAAATACACCAGGTTTATATTGCAAACCAAGTGAAACACCTGCAGCACCTTGATCAAGAGCATCTTCCAATAAAAGCAACATCTCTTCCAAATCTGATTGGTTTAGTTCCACTGGTGAAAACCCGTTAAATGAAGTTCTGCATACTCCATGACCCACTAAATTCAAAAGATTTACTGGCGTACCATAGCTATCGATTCTTTTTTTGTATCCATTAAAATCATGCCAATGGATAGATCCATGTCCTTCTTTAAAAAGTGATTTTTCAATCAAAGGAAGATGTATGGTATTTTTTTTAAAACCGAAAGGACTAAATCCACAATTTCCTACTACCATAGTAGTTATTCCTTGAGATATAAAAGGATCGAAGTTTTCTTTCTGATTGGATATTGCAAAATAATCCATGTGGCTATGCACATCAATAAACCCTGGACAAATAATTTTATTATTACAATCAATTGATTTTGCATCTGATACTTTCGTTCCTTCTTTAACTAATTGAATTCTATGATTCTGAACTAAAACATCTCCGATAAATCTAGGTTTATTAGTTCCATCAACGATCGTTCCATTTCTTAAAATAAAATTTTCGTTTTCCATTTTATTATTCGCCCTCCAAAGCCAATCATAGTGATTCAAACAATGATAATCGAAAAATTAATAATGACAATTGTACTAACGGACAAAATATCTGTGAATTCAGGACAAGGAACGAATTAGATATGGATTTGATTTTAAAAAGCAACGGGAAACTTCCTTACAGGCGGAGCATTAATTCCATATCTCATACAATTGAAATTCTAAAATCTCATAAAATACCGCTTAAGAGAATATTCGAAGGTACAAAGCTATTACCTAATGATTTGTCCAACCCTGAAAAATACATTCAAACAGAAGAAGAATTACAGTTATTAAGAAACATTCAACGTGTGGCTCAAATACCGGAGTTAGGTTTATTACTTGGGAAAGAGTATCACATTGGTCTAATGGGAGATTTAGGAATGGCTGCTATGTTGTCCAATACTCTCTATGAGGCACTAAAATTATTATTTAAATATACAGAACTCACTCTAACATTTTTTGAATATGAACTATTTGTTAAGGGCGGTTATCTTTACCTTAATGCAAAAGAGCTTTTGGATTTAAGCGATTTACGAATATTTCTTTGCGAAAGAGAATTTTCCTCAATTATTAGATTCTGTTCTGATATACTAGGTACTCCATTAAAAATAAAACTAGTATCATTAACCTACGAAAAACCAAAATATATAAACTTATACAAAGAAATTTTTAATTGCCCGGTTGAATTTGGAAAACAAAGAAATCAATTCGTTATTGATGCAAACCATTTGCACCAACATCTTCCCAAAGCAAATGGTTTATTACAAAAAAAATATGCCGCCGAATGCAACGAAAAATACAATTATTTAAGATCAGAGAAGTCGCTCTATGAAAAGGTGAATGAAAGATTTCGTATCAATGGTATAGAAAATACAATGGAAGAAATGGCTAAAAAAATGAAAATTTCAACGAGGACATTAAGAAGGAGACTTAAAAACGAGGGAATAACTTATAAACATATTGCAAATGATATCATAAAAAATAAAGCATTTCGATTGTTAGAATCTACGAATCTTAGCATTGAAAAAATATCAGAAAAGCTGGGATACAGTGACCCTGCAAACTTTTATCATGCATTTAAAAATTGGACAGGTACAACTCCGAGAAAATTTAGAGAAGATTTTAGAAATCATGAAAATTCATTTTTATAAATTTCAAAAGCTAATCCTTATTCGTAGTGTCTTTTGAATTGTATTTAAATAATACGTCCAAGAGAAAAGTGTTAACAAAGATATTCCAAATAGGAATATCTTTGTTGATTTATTTATTAAAAATAATTTTTTTAAAACTTAATTCCAGTTGTTTGTTTTTGGTTTCGTGATGTTCACTTTCATTTCGCGGTTAAGAATGTTTTTTCCATTCAAATCACTAATTGCTTTATCTGCATCGCCACGTTCTTTCATTTCGATAAAGCCGAAACCTTTTGAACCACCTGTTTACTGGTCTGTAATGATTTTAGCAGATGAAACTGCGCCGTGACTGAAAAAAGTTCATTTAACTTGTTTTCCGTCATTTCGTAAGAAAGGTTGCCTACATATATATTTACTGACATTTGATTTCCTCAAATTTTGATTTTGACTCTTAAATTTTAATGAATTAGAAACGACTTTCCCGAACGGAAATTAGGTAAAAACACAACGAAAATGCAGGGAATTAATCAGGATGTATCCAAAATTGAAAACTTCCAAATTTGATAGTCGAAATTTCTTGATTAAATTCCAATAGATTCCATTCTTCCATTAGGAAGAGAAAAAATCCCATGAAGAGATTTACATTACCCTTTGTATTCCTATTCCTCTCTTCCTGTTCCCTCCCTTCTCTGACTCGGAGCCCCTTAGAGTTTCTGGCTTTCCTACGCTTTTTTTCAGGCCCGCAGTTTACAGGACATAGTATTGGTGGCGCCGTCTCTGGCCTCATTCCCGGAACATCGGTCACTTTGACCAACAACCAGGAGTCGGTCACTGTATCCGAAGATGGAAACTTCACCTTCCCAACAAAACTCAGTTCAGGCCAAAGTTACTCTATCAGTTTTGTCACGAATGGCGCAGGACTCATCTGTTCCATTGCCAACGCCCAAGGTGTTGTACAAAGTAACAACATAACAAACGTAAGTGTTACATGTGGACTCGGGGCCAATTTTTATGAAGTGGGCGTGAATGTCTCCGGCCTTAGCGGAACAATCACCGTAGAGAATAATGGAGCCGATACTTTAAACATAGCAACTACAGGTCTTACAAAATTTACAACTCTTGTAGCAACTGGTTCCAATTATGCAGTGACACTCACGGCCCAACCTGCCGGTACAATCTGTTCTTTTGATGATCCAAATCTTTCTATTGGAACCATGGCATCGGCCAACGTAACTATATTCATCACTTGTGTGACCGGCTACATTGTCGGTGGGAATATCCACCCTAATGCAAGCACAGATATTGGAACAAACTTAATCGGACGAAGATCATTTATTAGAACTAGAGTGGGATCGTATCCTACGAATGCTGGTGGTGGTGGTGCCATTACCGGTGGAGCTGTTGCATCAGCAGGACCTACAGCTGCACGATTCAATGGGCCAAGTATGATTACCACAGATGGTAATTTTGTCTATGTTGCCGATACGGCAAACGCAGTGATTCGTAAGATTGATAAATCCAACGGAACTACCACGGTCCTTGCCGGAGGAAATGCCGGTGGTGGTACAACCTGTCCGGGTACTGTCACAACCAATTGCCAAGATGGAATAGGAACTGCCGCACAGTTTAATGGAATTGTTGGACTAACAACAAACGGCAACAATTTGTTTGTTTTGGAATCTTCTGGCGGAAGGATTAGAAAGGTTAATCTGGCCACCTCCGTAGTTTCTACATTTGCCGGCAGTGGGAGTGCAGCTTCTGCTGATAACATTTCAGGGATTCTCGCCTCTTTCAATAACCCATCTTCAATTACACTTTTTAACGGAAGTCTTTATATTGTAGATCGAGGAAATTGTACGATTCGAGTTGTAAACCCTACCACAACTGCAGTCAGTACGATTGCCGGTAGCCCTTCTCTCTGTACTTTTACCGATAATACCATAGGGACAAACGCTCGTTTCGTGTCTCCTATAACAGCCGTTGGCCTGGGAGGATTCCTTTACATTACTGATCTTGGAGCTGGTGGTGGGCATAAAATTCGTAGGATTAATCTTACGGGAACCAATGCTGTCGATACTATTGCTGGTGACGGTGTACAAGCATCCACCGATGGAATTGGAACCGCTGCCCAGTTCAATGATCCTCATGGACTGACGACTGATGGGACAAATTTGTTTGTCTCGGAATGGTCAGGACATAAAATCAGGCATTTAAATCTATCCACAAATAAAGTCACTACTCTTGCAGGAAGTACCACTGGATATGCTGATAATACAGGAGGGAATGGACTTCTAAATTTTCCAGGTCATTTATTGTCCGATGGCCTGAGTGTATATATCTCTGACACAGGAAACCATTCGGTACGTTATCTAGAACCATCAGAATTATTAAGATACACGTTTGATGGAAATACGAACGATTCCATTGGAACAAACAATGGTTTGGTGACTGGTGCCCCCACTCCTACCATGGATGAAAATGGCCTTGCCAATGGCGCCTATGAATTTCAAGGCAGTGGAGAACTCATCCAATCCACTTCTAACATTACCCCAGCAATCACCGATAATTTGACCGTTTCCGCTTGGGTTTATCCTGAAAGTACGACTGGAACTCAGTTTATCTTCTACAACGGTCAAGGTGGTGTGAACGGGTATGGTTTGACCTACATTGGAGGATCAAGAACTCTCAGTGTCTCACTTGGAGCAGTTGGTCCTAGTGGTAATACAACAATGAAATTACCGTTAAATCAATGGGCTCATGTCGTTCTCAGACGATCAAATCCCAATTGGCAAATTTTTATTAACGGTAAACAAGACTCCATTGTCTTTACAAGTAATCCCATTGCACCAGCAAACACATTCAAGGTGGGAGATGCTGGCAATGGTTTTTATTTTAAGGGCAAAATATCGGATGTTCGTTTTTTTAACGGAGCTTTAGACAATGATGACATCCAGAGACTAGGTGTACAAATTCCTTCAGGACTCATCACCTACTATCCGTTCAATGGAAATGCAAAGGACTATGGGAGCGCAGGAAACAACTTAAACATAACAGGGGCCATCACCACAAACGATCGCAACGGCCACCCAAGCGGAGCTTATTATTTTAATGGTGCCTCCTTTATGCAAAAGTTAAGTCCAAACGGTTTGCCTTCAGGAAATAACCCAAGGACCATTTGCGCTTGGTTTAATAAATCAAGTTCCCTTGGTGAATATATAGTGGGATATGGTACCTTCAATACTTCGCAAGGTAATGGACTTGTTGTTTCCGATACTGTCACAGGGATGTTTGGTGTGGCAGATGATGTCACAACCTTTCATGAAGGTTTTCGAAACCAGTGGATGCATCTCTGCGGAACTTTCAATTCCACAAACACGGAAGTCTACGAAAATGGAGTTTTACGTGCTTCAGGGTCGAAATCCTGGTCCACAGTCCCTGGGCCAAGTCTGGAAGTGGGTAGGCGCCTTGATGGAGTGGGAAATTTTTCTGGTGATCTTGATGAAATCAGAATCTATAACCGCGTCCTTACTGATGCAGAGATCCGAGTTCTATCTGGCCATTATCCCACACAAGTAAGTTCATGGAACCAAACACCTGCTAGCAGTAGCTTAAAATTCTTTCTAATGCCGGAAGCTGCCTCTTTTGGTCCAGGATCTTGCTCTGGAGGAACGAACTGTGTCAGTATTATGGATGACCGGAGCGGAAACGGATTTCATGTCAGCCAAGGCACTGGCAGCCAACAACCAATCTTTAATGCCACAGGTATCAACGGATCAAAAAGTCTGCGCTATGTGGCACTTGTAGGAACGTTTCTCACGAGAGCCTGTACCCCTGAACTCAACACTCCTGCCAATACCATCTTTGCCGTGTTCAACGATATGAAATACGGAGGAAGCGATGGAATTTTTCACAATGGAGAATTTGGTAAGTTATTATACTTACCAAATGGAGGAGGCGGGAAAATTGTTAGCTTATTTGATTTACAATCGAATGCTTCACGAGTTTATTCCAATGCCTCATTCTATAATATCAATGAATTCGTCCTTTTGTCTCTAGATCATAATGGTACTTCTGGAAATCTCTACAAAGGGGGAAACTCGGTTAGTTCCTCCAGTTCTGGGCCACCCACTTACAATTGTAGCAGCGGAAACTTATCTATTGGTAAATATGCTTGGCTTGGTACTCCGCCAGGTGATGGCGATTATCTCGAAGGTTTTATGGGAGATTTGATCTACTTCGACCAAGTACTAAGTACGAGTGACCGGCATATTGTAGAGTGTTATCTCTCCAATAAATACAATCTCCCTGTAAATCATACCTGCCCTTAAAACGGAAGGTTCATTCATTTATATAATTTCCTTAAAGTTCCAACCAAGGGGAAAAGATACCGGGACGGAAAGTTGCAGTGACCAATCTCAATCCATCTCACTCGGGATAGAACTACCAGCACTCTTCTCGAATTGTAACATCCTTTCTCGACTAACTCCAATTAAATTGTGAGTTAAGGTAAGATGGTCACCTAAAAAATCGGGAGCAAGACGGATCTCAACCACGCGAAACCAAGTTTCCCCTGCAGGGACAGTAAACGCATGATTCACACAAAGGCATTTGAATTTAAATCCAAAACTATGTTCTACTGGGATTGCAGAATGGGGAGCCGCAAAAAAATAAACCGGAGAATCTGTCGGATTTTTCATCACGAGTAAAAATTGTTTTTTGGAACCCGGTTTGAGAACAAGTTTGCTCTCAGGAATCAAATCACCAAAAGGCGTTTTTTTTCCTTCTTTAACTGATCCTGTTGTCCATAAAGTTAGAGCTTGAGCTCCACTCGGTTCTCGGATTTCCATTTCCAAAGGAAGGCCCGTGGTTTCCCATTTGATAAACAGGGAAACCTTATTTGCTTTGTTTGGATTAGAAACCGAGTTTTGTGTTTGAAAATTCTCTTTTTTTTCTGATTCACCACCGCAAGAAAATCCAACCAAAATAAGAAAAAATGGGATAACAGAGATTAAACGAAAAAACACAGATTTCATCCTTTTATTCCAAACTAAGTTCCAATGTTGAAAAGTCCAGATTGTCTGTTTTTTTGGAATTGGTTAAATAGTATTGTTTTCCTCTGACTTGCAAGGTCACAAACTCTTGGAAAATTTTCTCTGTGTTGTTTGGATCTGGATTTTTCACTTGGTTACAATCGCGACCACAACCGTTACAATCTCCTTCCCCATAGTCCAAAAAATTAGTGAATGTTTGTTTGCGAAGAAATCCAAAAATACGAAGTTCAATTTTTCCTGGAGTAGTTTCTTTGACTTCGTAATTACCCATTCCGTAAAATCTCTGTGAACTTTCTTCACCGGCATCATAGTTCGTACGAGCTGTTGAACCTTCCAAAAAGAAAGTTCCATCAGAACGCAATCGGATCGTCCAATCAGAAGCAGTCGGAGGATTTAAATTTTCTTCCACTGCAACTTCGTTATCGGCTCCAGCAGGTAAATCGGTTACTTCTCCTTCTGCCACCTCTGTCACTTCCTTCCCTGTCAAACCGCGATTCAAAACTTTCCTGAGTGAAGCTTTTGTGAAAGCATCAAAATTTCTGGCAGCGGTTTCCTTGGATTTCGGAAGAGTGTCCATCGCAAACCAATCACCATCATGACCGAACCTGAGCTCGGATAGTACGATTCCTTTTTCAGTGAGTCCGGGATAAATTTCCTCTACTTTCATAGATAGTTTTTGGCCCTTATAAGGAGTGGGAAGTGAAATCTCTTGGCTACCCATCGAATCTTCTACATTGATTTTTGCAGAATATCCATCATCTCCAGTGAGAAGGAAAGACTTAACCCTTCCGTTTTTAATACAATGAACATCAGAACGTTGGTATCCATTCCAGATCTTGATCATTGATATTTTTTTCTTTTCCGCAAAATCAAAGTTAAAAGTAACGCCTACTCCACCTTTAACCGATGCGTATCCATTTTCATATTTGGAATCAAATAGATTCATAACGGAATAAGTTGGTTCCGGGGAAGCAGTTTCGGAAGCAGTCACTGAACCAGAAATAATTTCCGGTGCGTATGTTCGATAAGCCTTATTCTTTTCATCATAAAACTTTACTGACTTAAGGCAAATGTTTTGATTTCTTTGAAAATTCAAAGTAACCGACCTTGCCTGAACAACTGGATCAAACATTACTTCTGAATTGGATTTCTGAACATCAGTACTAGCATAAACTTCATCAAAGTTTACATAAGCAGCAACACGATCCTTGAATGGACCAGAACAAGACTCAATAGATACTTTACTTAAAGAGAACGCATTGTCCGCATAAAAATGTAATTTGACAAACTCTGCTCCAGGTTCTGCCTTCCACTCTTTACCATCTAACACAAAAAAAGGAAGTCCATTTTCCATCGATGTGGAAGTGACCATAGAAAAGTGGAGTTTTTTACCACAATTCATCAGAAAAAGTAAACTTAAAAAAGGAATCAAATAGGGTTTAAATTTCATAACCTGTCCTCAGAAAACGTGGATCAAGGAGAACCTACCATAGAAAGAAGGCAAGAAATATTTTAATGACTAGTGCGCTGTATCTTTTAAAACTCTTTCCCATGTTTGGGCATTAAGTGCCCCCACAATCCACCGACCATTCACCCAAAAAGTGGGGACAGAACTTACGCCAAGTGCGGAAGCTTCTTTCATATCTTTTCGAACTTGGTCAAAATATTTGGTATCGAGGTCTACCTTCTGGCAGGATTCCAATGATTCCGAGCCAACTACAGAAAAAGTTTCTCCACGAAATATTTTTTTTGCATTGGTATACAAAACCTGCATATGATTTGGAAATTGATTTGGATCCTTTTCCCAGAGACACCTACCAACAGCCAAGGGGAAAATTCCCTCTTTAGATTCATCATCTAAGGGATAATCTTTATGAACGTAAAAAATTTTTGATCCATATTTTGATAGCATACTCCTAGTATGTGGAAATGTTTCGCGGCAGTAATTACATAGATAGTCACTCCACTCCACAATCACCCACCGAGTATTCTTATCCAGCAAACCAAACTTAGGCGAATTCCGAAGATCCAATTTTTTCAATAGATCTTGATCTAAGATTCTAGTAGATTTTCCTTTCCACGGAAGACCTACCTTATGAAAAATTCGACTCCAAACAATCCGAATGCGAATGGATTCTCTGAGCCTATCAATGGCATCCGTATCTGAACCTTCCCTTGGTAAGGATTTTCTTTCCATCTGCCAGTATTTGGTGATTTCTTGGTCTGAAACTTGTCCACGTTCCGACTCCTTCCATTCCGATAAAGTTTTACCTTCTAACTTTGCGGCTTCCTGTAATTTCCTTAAATAGGAGTCAGCCGATAGTGAATCTTTAACAACTTCTTCCGTCGGTAAAGAATCAGGAAGGAATCGATCTTCTGTGACAGGTTCACCACAGGAAAAAAAGAAAAGAACCATCAGCAGGAAAGGTAAAATCATAATATTTTGATTCCTTTATTATTTCCTCATTGCCTCTTCCAAAAATTGATTCAAAGGATATAAATTTTGAAATGATTTGATTGCCTCAGGAACAAACTGATCGGAAGTTAAATCAGAATTTTTTAATTTTTTGGCAACGGCAAATCCTTTGTATTTTAAAAAATCAATCATGGGATGATCTTTATCAAAACCTTTGGGAGCGGTTTTCAATTTCTCTGCATAAAATTCAGTTCCAAATTCATTCACGAATTTACGATTTTCCAAAATTCCTTTAAAAGCTTTTGAATGACTGATCATGCTTTCTCTGATTTTGAATAGAGATTTTGGATCGGGTTTGTAACAACCACCACCAAGCAAAGATCCGTTAGGTTCTATATGTAAATAATAACCAGTACCTTCAATTTGTTTACCGCCCCCTCTCATAAAAATTCCGAAGTGGGTTTTATAAGGACTTTTGTCTTTAGAGAAACGAACATCTTTATAGATTCGAAAGATACAGGACTTAGGGTCAACACCTTTGACAGTTTTATCAAACCTTTCAATTTCAGATAAAAAATACCCCGTCAAGAGTAACAATTCATTTTGGATCGTTACAAACCTGTCCTTATTTTCAAGAAACCAATTTCGATTGTTGTTTAACTTTAATTCGGACAAAAACTGTAAAATATTTTTACTAACTTTCATGGTGGGGAATTCCTTTTTAACCCGAGGATCCAAACCCTGGCAATACAAAAGTTAAAAAAGGGAAGGAGATTTCCTTAAGAGCCGTAGAAAAACGACCCTTAAGAATTTAGTTTTTACTGTATCATTCAGCAAGAGCTTTGATCGCTTTATACTCATTTAAATCAGTAAATATTTCACCTGTGTAAGGATTTCTTTTTGTTTTTACCCATTTATAAACCATATAACAGAAAACTGCTACGTTACTTGCTAACGCAATCGCACCCACTACATTATAAATCCAAGGGTTATAGGTTGACTTTACTACATAAGCTCCAGAATCCAAAAATGCTGGAAATGTCTGGGCAAACATACACCAAATCGCAAGGGTTTGGGCCCGGTGTTGTAACCACGCTCCTTTTCCTAGAGTAAACGCACATAATGTAGGAGCAATGAGAAGTGCCAAACCTGCATACCAAGAATGTGTTGGAATACAATTGTATGTATAACAAAAATTCCATAAATCATAGGCAATGATCCAAAACCATAACATATCTGGCCAAAGCATATCTCGGCTTTTGTCTGTCTCCGTTTCTTTGCGAATGACGATCCCAAACCATCCAGTGATTGTTACCGTATTAAGAATTCCAGCTATCGCATTCATGTAGTTCCAAGGACCACCAAGAACTCCCACAACCTCACCCTCAATTGGACCTGAAAAATTGTTCCAATAGATTTTGCCCACTTGAAAGTCACGAGTCACAGCTTCGATGATATTAATGGCAAGAATGGCAGCAGGAAAAATAAGAGCCACTTTTACATTTGCCAATCGCCACCTAACATATCCCTTTTTATCTTTTTTTTGGATGTGCCGGATCGCCCAAAAAATAATACATCCCGCAGTCGCAGAATAGACTTTTACTAAGTGAAACCAATCCGTATAGGTGTGTTCTTTCATAAAGAAGAACCAAAGGATGGTCAGAAAACTAGGAAGAACAAAAAAACTAAAAAACCCAGCCCATTTCCATCTTCTAGCAAATTCATTGAAAATAAAAAGTGCAACAAACACAAGGAGCCATATTCCAAATCCTTGCGCAGTCGATGTCCCCGCCTCTGCATTAAAAGTCCACATAAGTAAACCAACCTCTATACATTCTAATTTGATACTGACTAAAATGTACATCCATGTTGACTAATCAGTCAACAAAAGTCAAAAAATCCAATAGATGATATTTTACAAGGTTCGAAACTTTATTAGAACAATTCTAAACAAAATTGAATCCTACCTATGTTTCTAACATATCAGGATCGGAAAAGTTCTTATCTAGTTTTGCCTGAATCAATAAAAAACCTAAAGTGGCAATCACCCCACCAAAAAAAATAAACAACTCTAGTCCGAATGGTTCCGAATGCCAATTGGCTCCGGCAAATAACAAATAAACTACGGGAGCAATGTATTGATTGATAAACAAACCAAGGAAGATCAATTGATTGGTGAGTCCCCCTTTTAGAAATCTCCAGAGAAACAAGTTTGGATTGGATAATATAGTAGAAAGAGCTAAGGTTGCCATAAATACCATTTCGAGAGGAGAGATACCAACTCTTGGATCTATAGACATACTAAGATACGTTGGGTTTTGAAAGAGATGGCCGATCAAACTTATTCCCCCAGGAACAAGTGCTAAGTGGATTAAGATATCGTCCAAAATCCATGGACTTTTCGGAGTTTTTCTTAAATACAATAGAATTTCGTAAACACTAAATAAAACAAGACCTATCGAAGTAAAAATCGATGTCATTACTAAATAAGATTTGGGATTGATATGAACGGAAGGTGCTGACAATAACATTAGTATAGATGATATATTTCCACCACCAACGATCATTAAAAAAGCGAGGTTAGCTGTAAAAGGCCAAAGATAAAAATGTCTTGTCGCAAGTCGTAGACCAGCAATGACAAATAGCGAAATGGCTGTAAAAATAGATAATACAGGCCCATCGGTTCGATAAAATAAAGGATAACCCAAAAACCATGCAATGAGCAAAACGGAGGAACCAATTAGAATTGCAATATCAAGAATTTCTACCCAGGTTTTAAATCGTTTTTCCATACTGACCCCTACCATTCCAAGCTGTATCGATTAGCCTTGGTTTGTTTGTTTTTGCAAACAAAAAATAGATCACTTTCTTCTATGGTATGGATGAAAAGTTTCAGAAAAAAACTTCCGAAACCTCTCTGATTATTTTTTGGAATTCTGATTTAAGAGCATATCCACAATATTTTGATGACCATTCTCCTGAGCAAGACTCAGTGCACTCTGTCCTTTTTTATTCTTATGCAAAGGATTTGTTTGATTCTCTAAAAGGAATTTTACGATCTGAGAATTCCCATCTCTTGCGGCTAAAATCAAAGGAGTTTGTCCTTCAATCGTATCGGCCTTGTTAGCATCAGACCCAAGAGAAACGAGTTCTTTTACAATCTCTTCATCATTCAATAATACCGCTAATATCAATGGAGTTTGACCAAATTCGTTGATTGCCTCTAAATCAGCCCCTTCTTTGACAATGGAACGAACAAATTCAAGAGAACCTCCTTGGATCGCCCAAAACAATGGAGTGTAAAGATGTTCATCACGTTCATTGGTGTCAACTCCTATCAAACGAAGTGATTGAAACAAAATGGAATGATTTTCTTTTGCAGCATAGATCCAAAGTATTTTTTTTCTTCGCGAATAATCCAAAAAGAATAAACCCACAAAAAGAAATAAAAACAAAAAAACACCAAACGCTCTTTTGGCGGCGAATTTGGAATCAGGATGAAAAAACAAATCCCTGTTTTCACCGAGAATAAAGAGAACAGATTTGTATTTTTTTAAAATCAAATAAGCCAACAGAATATTCGTCGGCAAAGTGAAAGCAACAAGATATGGGATATTAACTATCTTTCCATTCCCGGCATATAATATAAAATAAATGGGAAAAAGTAAGATAAGAAAACCATAAATAAAAATACTCTGGGAGATATAACCTTTTGCGGAGCCACCTTTCGCCAGATAAAGCCCTCTCTGAAAACTCATTAACTGCAATAACAACGAAGAAAGAATTGCCCATATAATGGAACTAAGGATTTGTAAAGAAGGAAGAGGAATGGGCATATCCCAACGATCTTTACTCATTCCGACATACAAACCCGCAAGAATCGCAATCCCTCCCACAAACCAAAGCGAAAAGAAGATTCGGATAAAATGTCGAACACGTCTCATAAGAGAAATACGGTCTGTCTGGGTTTCGTCCTCTCCTAGAATTTCTTCCGGGGCAGATCCCGCCCGCAACGTTCCGATCAGAGAAACAGCAATATAATAACAAAGAAAAGATACAGTTAGAACATTACGTTTCCATGATACATCACTTGAAGCGAACCGAATAAACAAAATCAAGATGGTTGTTAGAATAGATGGAGCGAGCAGTCGAATGACGGCGATGAGTCCACCGCGAAATGGATTCATCTGAGGTTGGACTTTTTCTGCATTCATATTATTTTGCGACCCCTCTATTCTCTTCATCTTTCAAATTCAAAATATAATTTGCGACTGCTGTTAACTTTTCGTTCCCCAAATATTTCTGAGAAGGCATTTCAATAAAACCTGGTCTGACTTTCTTTGGCATAGATGCAAAAGAAACCACCCCAAACACATTTTTTTTGTATTTCTCTTGTATTTCTTTGATGGGAGGACCAACAGTTCGAAGTGTCATCGAATGGCATCCAGAACAAACAGCACCAAACACTTGTTTTCCTAATTCTCTGGCATCTGATTTGGCTTCTCCAAGTTTTGGATCACCGATCATTGTTTTGATTTTTACACTTGTTTCTTGTGGTTGGCAAATTCCGTAATCTGCAGTTCCAATTTTGGTTACGGAATCCGGGGAGATCAAACAATTACCCTTTCCTTTCCCAGAAGCAACTACGTCATACCCTTCGGGGAAAATTCCCACCTTCCCACCGTTAGGAGATTCTGGGATGGGATTCCCTGAGAAAAGGACTCGGATCACATAAAAGATCCAAGAAACAAAATCATTCCATTTCCTAACCCCATTGTCGATAAAAACATTATCTAAAATTTTATTTCGATCAGGATTTGGTTCCACATCTGGATCTGGTGATTTGGAATTAGGAAGCAAATTATTATCTCCAATTCCAATACCGGCAAAACTATTTCTGCGTATGATGTTTCCTTCAATGGTGACAGCATCCCCTGCCATCACACCGATCCCAATCCCAGGTGGAACTCCGGCAACAAGAGCTCCTGGTTCAGCAAAGTTTCTATGATTGTTATCAAAAATGAAGTTATTTCGAATGATTACGTTTTCAACTTTTTTTAAGGGAAGTCCAGGCAAAGCAAAAGCAACAATTCCTGCTGAGTTATCGTAAACAGTATTACCTTCTATCAAAACGTTTGTTGAATTTTCTATTTCAATCCCAATAACACTTCCATATACTTCATTTCGTCTAACATCAACATTATGGCACATTCCGATATAAATAGCAGCATCAGCAATTCCAAGACTAACAGTATCTTCTACTAATACATTTGTACCCATCGTTGGATAAATTCCGTAAATACCAGTGTTTTCGACAATGAGTTTACGCATGGTGATATTTCCTGCACCTTGTGTCATCACACCATTCGCTTTATAATGTTTTATATGAAAGTTTTCTATGATAAAATTGGCACCTGATCCAATGACCCCATCATTTAGTTTCCCTTCCCCATCTAAAATGGGCCACTTACCATTTACGATCACACCAGAGAGAGTAAAATGTGTTTTATCTACAAATAAAAACTCATGGTAAACACCAGGAAAAACTTTTACCGTATCTCCCTTGTCCAATGAATCAATTGCTTTTTGAATGGACTCTCCTTCTCGAACCTCAACTGTACGTGAAAACATACTCTGCGGCATGAACAATATAGAAAGAATCAGAAACCATAGCTGGTAAAAAATTTTATAATTCTTAGATGTTTGATTGGAAAACGATGTTTTTTGAAAACTCATTACTACTTGGAACTCCGATGGATATTTGATTGAAAATCTAATGCAACAGGCAAACCAGAAGGAACTGACTTAGGAAATTTTGGCATACTTGTTTCGTCAGTTAATGCGCCAAGAAAGGAAACAAGAGACTTTATTTCAGTTTGACTAAGGCCCATTTTTCTGACATGCCAATGAATCCTAAGGTCTCTAGGAGCACCATTCCCTCGACCCCCACCTTCATTATAAAAATGAACAACCTCTTCTAAGGTTTCTAAATTCCCAGAATGCATATAAGGTGCTGTCTTTGTTATATTTCTCAGTGTAGGCACTCGAAAGGAGCCTCTCAGTAAATCTTGTCCCGTGATGGCTTCTCTTCCGAAATCCCTTTCTCCAGAATCCAAAACACCGATAGTAGCAAATACATTATTGGTAAACATTGGTGGTGGGTGGCATTCAGCACATCTTGCAACAAAAGAACGAAAGACATTGTAACCAAGAAGTTCTTCAGGACTCAATGCATCCTTATCTCCAGAAGACCACTTGTCAAACCGACTACTAAAAGAAACCAGTGATCTTTCAAAATTTGAAATAGCATTGATGACGAGATCTGCCGTTACCTTCGAACCCTTAGGACCATAGGCCTCACGAAACATTTTTTGATACAAAGGAATTTCGTTTAACCGAGATTCAACGATCTCAGGTGAACTTCCCATTTCATCAGGAGAATAAAGAGGTCCTTCTGTTTGGTCTTCCAGATTCGATGCCCTTCCATCCCAAAATAAATGTTTCATATAAAGAACATTCCAGAGACTCGGGGCTGATCTTTTTAACAGAAGTCCATCTTTCCGATAAGGACCATAACCACTTCCTCCTTTCCCTATACTTTGTTTTCGTCCGTCAGACAAACTATGGGCTGGATGGTGGCAGTGGGCACAGGATAATTGTTTATCTCCAGAAAGAACCGGATCAAAAAATAAATACCTACCTAAGTCAATGATTTTGGGATCAAGTTTCACCTGAGGTAGAGGTTGTCCAAGACCACCATTTTTCTCAAGTGGGATCACATACTGATAATCAATAACACAATAACCCTTCTCTTGTTTCAAACCAGAGGGACAAACAGAAGATAGGCGAAAATCTGGCGGAGGTTCCACCATCTCAAATTCTGATACTTCATTGACAATCCGAGATTCTACTTTAGAACAATAAAAATTTAGAATGATAACAGCAAAGAATCCTAAATAAAACCGATACTTCACAAGACAAAGGAAACACAGAGAGTAAAGATAGGAATCATTTTAATCAGCAGACTAAAAAAAGAAATCACACAATTTTGCCAGTGAAATTTTATACCCATTCAGACCTCATTGATATATATCAATGGTTGTAGTGTTGACGTAAAAGACCACGAGGAAGTGACCTGATCAACACACAGAAGCTTTCCAAAGTCACAAAAAAAGATTGTAACAAGAAGACTCATATCATTCTAATTTTATATGCCCCACGAAGTAAACCTGATCTCTACAGTTGCTGTCGGCTTTGGCCTAGCAATGATCTTGGGATTTATCTCAATCCGCCTACGAATGCCACCACTCGTGGGATATTTAATTTCCGGTATCATTGTTGGTCCCTATGTTCCTGGATTCGTTGCCGATGCAGCACTAACTGCACAACTTGCTGAGATAGGTGTCATGTTGCTTATGTTCGGTGTAGGACTTCACTTCTCCATCGAAGACTTAATGTCGGTAAAACGCATTGCCATTCCGGGTGCCATTGTACAAATTCTTGTAGCAACTTCTATGGGAGCCGGCGCCATCCTATTTTGGGGAGGGAGTTGGGGAGAGGCTTGCGTATTTGGTTTAGCACTTTCCGTTGCGAGTACGGTTGTACTTCTTAAGGCCCTAGAAGCACGAGGAGTCATTGATAGTATCAATGGTCGCATCGCCATTGGTTGGCTAGTTGTGGAAGATTTAGTCATGGTACTTGTGCTTGTATTATTACCGCCATTAGCTGGTATCATGGGAAGCAAGGCTGACGGCATCCAACTTCCAACTGATGCAAACATACTGGTTACCCTTGTGGTCACTCTTGCGAAAGTCATCACATTCATAATTGTAATGTTAGTCGTAGGAAAACGTTTGTTACCGAAAGTACTTTGGTGGGTTACAGGTACTGGTTCACGGGAACTATTTAGTTTATGCGTAATTGCCACTGCAGTTGGTGTTGCTTACGGTTCGGCATTACTCTTCGATGTATCTTTTGCTTTAGGTGCTTTTTTTGCTGGTATGATGTTGCGTGAGTCCGAGTTCAGTCATCGTGCTGCAGAAGAATCATTACCACTACGCGATGCCTTCGCTGTATTATTTTTTGTTTCCGTCGGAATGATTTTTGATCCACACATCTTACTGGAACAACCCTTAAAAGTGATTACAGTAATAGCCATCATTATGTTTGGAAAAACACTTGTGGCTATTGGATTAGTATTAATCTTTCGTTATCCGTTAAACACTGCTTTGACGGTAGGTGCAAGTCTCGCCCAAATTGGTGAATTCTCTTTTATTTTGGCCGGGTTAGGATTGAGTCTTGGACTTTTAGATATCGATGGTCAAAATCTAATTGTAGCAGGTGCCTTAGTTTCGATTGCATTTAATTCTACATTGTTTACTGTACTTGAGCCGTTTCAAAAATGGATTCGCAAACATTCGTCATTCGCGCGGAAACTCGAAATGCCCGATGATCCACTTTCCATGCTTCCAATGTCTACGGCGAATGTTTTTTTATCTGGCCAGGTGGTATTAGTTGGTTATGGACGAGTCGGAAGACGCATTGCCAATATTCTAGATGAACACAAAATCCCGTACGTTGTTGCGGAATCAAACCGTGAAGTTGTGGAAAAATTGCGCGCACGAGAAATACCCGCAGTATGTGGTGATGCTTCCGACCCAAATGTATTAGTGCAAGCACACATTGCAAATGCAAGTTTACTCGTGGCTGCAACATCCAATACATTCCATGTGCGCCAGATGGTTGAAATCGCAAGGAAGTTGAATCCAAAAATCGAAACTGTGATTCGCACCCACAACGAAGATGAGGCCAAGTTGTGGACCGAAGAAGCAATTGGAAAAATTTTCCTCAGCGAACAACAGATAGCTGGCGGGATGGCAGAACACGTATTAAAACGTATGGGAAAAATTGCTTAAGCCAAAAGGAACCTAATTCTTTTCTTTTGGTCGTTCCCAATAAACTTAATAAGAGCTGTTTCCTTAGAAAGATGTCAAGCGGTCTCACGATTGATTCACAACCAATTCTGATCTATAATTTGTTAAAATCCAATGGAACTGGAAACGGAAGTAAACCTGTAAGAACAAGCATAAGGGGAATATAAAGAATCGCAATCACCGTACTAATAAAAACGGCGATGGAAGCTTTTTCCGGTTTCGTCTTGAGTAAAACCGCGAGAGTCACCGTATTCCCTGCCATTGGCACTAATGCAAATATGATCGCCACTATATAAAACTCTGGATTTAGATAGTGAAGGATATAATGATCCAATGCAATCAAACCAAACATTAAAAGTGGCCAAAGAATAAACTTAAAAACAAGAGAAAGGTTAATAAATTTCCAATCAAGATGACCTCCATCTTTTAAACCGGAAAGCCCCATTCCTAAAATCATCATCCCTAAAATTCCATAGGCTCCTTTAAAGTAGGAACCATACTCAAATAATACACGAGGGATTTCCAATCCGAATAAATTGAAGACTAAAGCGAGAAGAAAAGCATAAAGAGGTGGCAAACGAAGTATCTTACGAAGGACATCTGTCGTTGTTAGTTTGCCTTTTGCGGTAACATAAAAACCTGTGCTACTTTCATACAACAAAGAGGATAAAACAGCAAACACATAAATATCCGCCAAATGCGAAGGTAATAGTACCATCGCAAGTGGAATCCCAAAAAAACCAGTATTCCCAGTTCCTGCAGTGAACGCTAAGATATTACCCGTTCCATCCTGCCAATATTTTCGACAAGAGTAGTAAACTACAAATGCAAGAACACTGGAGAGAATAAAAAGCAATAAAGGAAACAACGCGAGTGCTAGATCTATCTTTACGCTTACCGTCGCAAAAAAAACAACGACCGGACCAATCACATAAATGAGAAGGCTTGCAATAGACTCCCTCTCTACACCCAGTTTTTTAGATGCAAGATAACCGATCAGAACATTGAAATAAAGAGGAAGAGTTTTCCCGAGCATCAGAAAAAACAAAGAAATCATTAGAATATCCGGTTTAAAAAAATAGAACTTACATATTAGACGATTATCTCATAGTGAGCGTTACAAATTTATCTCTGAGCGTTCCCAATGAATTTCAATTTCGTGTTCCGATAGAATTCGGGTCGGACTCCTTCGGGGTGCGCGTTCGCTCCCGTCCCCAGCCATCTAACGATGGCAGGTGACCAAGCCCTACGGATTCCTAACGCAAGGTTTTATCGTTTCAAAAGATAACAAAAGATAAATCTAATTCAAATTGATAAAAAATAAATCAAACATTTCTCTTGACTTCTATTTCATTGAATACCCAGGTATTCAATATGAATTTAATCTTTTCTAATATCAAATGGATCATGCTCGGCTCAGGAATCATCACCTGCTCCATGCTCCTTTCTGCACTCCACCCAAGTTTAGGACTAACATTAACATTTGGTGATACATTGAATGGAGATTTGGCCAATATTATTGTTCGCAATTGGGCTGCTTTGATAGCCATTGTTGGTGGAATGCTGATTTATGGAGCCTATCACGAACATACTCGCAACTTGGTTCTGGTAGTGGCTTCCGTAAGCAAAAGTATTTTTGTGATACTCAATCTTATTTATGGAACATCTTTTCTTATGAGGTCCGGCATTGCCCTTGTTTTTGATTCGATACTCGTAATCATTTTTGTTTCTTATTTATTCCTTCAAAAACAGAACAAGAATTAGCCAAATTGAAGTTTGCGAAATTCCAGAAAACTTCAAAAATCAAAACGATAATTTGCACCTATTTGGTAGTAGGTAAGTATTGTTTTAGAATCGTGTAAAATAGGAATAATGATTTTTGGTCCAAACAATTTTAAACCAATTTGATCAGAGCTACCTTCATTATCTGATATATAACCAGTTTGCAAAGTGTTCTTCAATATCATATCACTTGCTTCGATAAATACGCTCAGGTTATTATATACTCTCGCCGAAAGTCTTAGGTTCAATTCTCTTCCCTTAGATGTCCACCAGTAATCCAAACCTGTCGCATTAGGAAGAAAACTTCCATTAGACCCATTTGCCCTGTATTCATAGTTTTTTGCAGAGGATATAGTTTTGCCACTGATATGAACAAATTGCCCTTGAAGAGTAAATCGATCTAAAAACTCGTATTCAAATCCGATTCCTAAACTTCCACCTCGGAAACTGCTAGAATATTCACGATAACTGATTCGAACAGGATTCATACCTGTTGGTGTGATTCCTCCTACGCTATCCACTTCTTCACTAGCACTCGTCCAAATCCTATCGATCCCACCTACTACCTGGAGATCTAAAGAAGGCAAAGGATAAGGAGTAAAACCAATTCGAGAGGAAACTTTTTGGAATTTTGAATTTGCATCACCTAAAAGAATATTAACAACTCTTTCTCCAGAAGAACCACCAGATCCGCCACCGCTTCCGAAAGATAAAGTTTGAAAACCATTGGGTTCAATGATTCCCTTCGCTTCTATCCCTTTTAGTTCAAGTGAGAATCGATTCCAAACATATTTAATTCTACCAGATTTACTATTGTTAGCTGTCTTATATGGATTGGTAAGAATCTCTGCCTGACCAGAGCTACTAAATAAAAGTCCAGCGTATTGAATGGTTTGGTAAAATGGCCTTAATTCTGATTGTTCTTTCCCATTTCCTATTCCGAATGAAGCTTCCAAATAATGACGTTTAGTTTTTGCTAATTCCTCATCTCTTCTTTTGGCTTTTTCTTCGTTGGCTTTGCGTTTTTCCTCCTCGAGTTTATTATTTTCGAAATCCGCTTTCTGTTTTTCTGCTAGCTCCATTTCTTTTATTTTCTTTTTCTCGGCTTCCTCTTTTTCAATCTTCTGCGCCTCCTCCTTTTTGGAAGCCTGATCTACGACCTTAGCATATGAAATCTTTTTGATCTGAGTTTTTTTATAAACTTTTGTAGTTCCGTCAGCAAGTTTGAAGGTCACATAATCCTTGTCTTGGTCGACGATATTGCCTTCCAATTTCTCTCCGGATTTCAAAAGGAGGGTTTCACTTCGAAGTGCGGGACAGAAAGAAACACAAAGGAAGAAAATAAAATATGAAATAATTTTTTTCATAAGATCCTTTACCAGTCGAAAGTTATCGGGTATCTTAACATATCTTTTCAATAACGCAATTCGATTTAGATTCCAGAAAGTAAATTCTATGGAAAAAAAATTTCCATTCTTTAGATAAAGAAAACCGCTTTTCGAATTAAATTTTCTCGAATCTTTGCCACAGCGAAACCGATTTGGTCAAAACTACCGCGAATCGGATCGGACCATTCGAAATGTTTGGTTGGATCTAGAACAACCCTTACCTATTTCCTTTACAGTAAGACAAAATCCTTAAGAAGTAAAATTGAGTCGCCACTGCATCTACTCCATACCTACAATGGCGATTGCGTCTCAAAATACCCTAAACATAAAATCTTATGTTTAGAAATACTTTATGAATTTTATATAGGGAATGATAAATGAAACAATCAATCGTTGATGAGATTTTGATTTCAAGGGAGATGAAAAACGAAAAGACAGTGGCCCTTGTCAGGTTCGTTTTATTTTCCATAACATCTATTATGGATTCATTATCGTATCTTGGTTGGATCAAATACACAATTGTTACCCCAAGTTTAGTAACAGTTACACTCGACTTTATATTTCTTATTTTTGCTAGTATCGTATTGCCTGTTGTAACATTTTTACCTTACAAACATTACTTAAAATTTTTCACAATCACCATCGATTATTTTATTATTGGCCTAATGATCTATTTAGATCCGACCATCCAAAAAGAGAATGGACTCATTTATTTTATCGCAATGACTAGTGCTATTTTCATTTACCAGTTCAATCTATTGAGACATTCTAAAATCGGAACCATCTTCGGGGCTTTCATTGCTTTTGTTTATTTTCTGGTGATTTCCATCGGATTAGGGGAAGGTTATCCATTTGATTTAATACCGATGATGATCGGTTTCGGAATGATCTTAGCAGTTGGTTATGTGACTACTGTTTCCAATATCGAAATGGTGAAAGAAGCAAATGCAAAACAAATGATGGAAAGATATCTTCCTTCCCAACTAGTCAGCGAGTTTTACAAAAACAAAGTACAACTTGAACCAGGTGGAGAAAATAAGGAAGTAACCATTCTTTTTTCCGATATCCGATCTTTTACAAAATTTGCAGAACAAAGATCTGCCGAAGAAGTTGTTCAATTTTTAAATGAATATTTGTCTCGTATGACAGATGTAATTTTTAGATTTAACGGGACCATTGATAAGTTTATCGGAGATGCTATCATGACTATATTCGGCGCCCCTATCAAACGAGACGATGATGCTCTCCGTGCCGTCAAATCCGCTGTTTCCATGATTCGTGAATTAGAAAAGTTAAATCTGAGAATGAATAGTCCTGTAGACAAACTAGAAGTCGGAATTGGAATCCATACAGGAGAGGCAATCGTTGGTAATATTGGCTCAGATAGAAGATTAGATTACACAGTAATCGGTGACAATGTAAACTTAGCTTCTAGGATTGAAGGATTAACAAAACATTACAATTGCCCTATACTTATTTCCGAGTCTACTTTCAAACAAGTAGACGGTAAATATTCGTTAGAGGATGGTTTTGAAATTCGAGAAATTGACCAAGTCATTGTCAAAGGAAAATCAAAACCAATTACCGTATATGAAGTGATATGTTTAGCAACTTAGAACAAAAATAAGATTAAACCAAGTATGTAGTAAAAATTTGATTTAGCCGTAATGGACGATTCCTTTTCCACCTCATCCATTTTCTTGTCAGAAAACCAAACATTCCGAGAAGCAAAAGTGCTACATAAAGTTTATAGGTTGATTTACGCGAATCAAAATTACGTAAATAATGGATGATATTTTTTTACGATAGTTTTCGATCGACAGAAGATGCACCTGCTACTAAACGTAGACCAATTGGTCTACATATTAACTCTGGTTTTCAAAAAATACCGATTGGGAAGGAATTTCATATGAACTTACCTGCTAATAAAAAGATAGTTACCGATTTTTTTAATCATCTGAATGAACGAAATATGAAAGAAGCATTCGCATTATTAGATGATGACTTACATTGGTGGATTTTAGGAAATATACCGGTTTCTGGTGATTACGACTTAAAAAAGATATCCTTTGGATTTAAAATGATCTTTAGAGCATTTGAAAACTTCCAGTTCACCTTGAAAGAAATGACGGCAGAAGAAGACCGAGTGAGCGTAGTTGCAGAATCACTCGGAATTCGAAAGTCCACAGGGAAACAGTATAACAACCATTATCATTTTCTCTTTACCTTACAAGAAGGCAAGATACGGAAGGTAAAAGAATTTTTTGATACTGTCCATGCATTGTGGGTAGAAAGTCCGGAGGAACTGGAAACGGAAGTAAACTTGTAAGAACAAGCATAAGGGGAATATAAAGAATCGCAATCACCGTACTAATAAAAACGACGATGGAAGCTTTTTCCGGTTTCGTCTTGAGTAAAACCGCGAGAGTCACCGTATTCCCTGCCATTGGCACTAATGCAAATATGATCGCCACTATATAAAACTCTGGATTTAGATAGTGAAGGATATAATGATCCAATGCAATCAAACCAAACATTAAAAGTGGCCAAAGAATAAACTTAAAAACAAGAGAAAGGTTAATAAATTTCCAATCAAGATGACCTCCACCTTTTAAACCGGAAAGCCCCATCCCTAAAATCATCATTCCTAAAATTCCATAGGCTCCTTTAAAATACGAACCATACTCAGTTAAACTTACCTAAGAACTTCTCCCAAATCGATAAATGAAATCCGAAATCATAAGTCGAGAGTCCAGAGTACGTTGTATTGAGTAAAAAGAGATTTTTTTCTAAAGATACACCTTCGGGAGTTCTGTCATTCAGAGCTAATCCAGGTGTATTAGAAGAAAGGAATAACTCTATGGCTAAATTTAATCTTTGAATTCTAACAAAGCAAATTCGGATCTATTTCTTATGAGAAAATGATGTTTGACTCATTACTTTTTTCATACATTGGGCACGAGGGTGCATTCCGTCATAAAACTCATCCGCTGCACAACCTACTTTATCTGGATCATATGAACCAATGATTAAAATATTATTTTCCCTAGCGAGATCCCGAAACTCTTTTTCGATTATTAGAAAAATCGGCTTTTCTTTCTTCATTTTCTCATATAACTGCGGGTGGTATGGCGTCAAAATTAAAGCTACTTCCCTTTTTTGAGACTGCTCTCGAAGCATATCTATAAATTCCATTTTAGCTTTAGGCGAAAAAACATATTGATCCATACCATAGTTTATCTGAGCATTAAATTCAGATTCAATTTCCTTTTGCGACTTAGAACTATAGATAAGGTCATAAATATGATACCCATCACGACGAATCTTAGCATGAAACTCAGTCGCATCATCTATTGGGGAGTTTTTCAAAGAAAAATTTAATGTTTCATATAAATTGATTATTGAATATCCTAATGAGTTGATTTCTTTTGGACTATTTTTGTTTTGAGTTTTTTCTCCAAGGGCTTCATAATACTCACTTGCTAAGGATTTCCAGCGTTCATGACCGCAATTTAGATTAAACAGCCAAGGATCTGCACCGATCAAAATTTTGCTAGGGTTCAATTTCCTAGTACTCATGTATACGATTGCAATGTCATCTTCAATTGAGGCACCACTTACTCCAAGTCCCAAAGACTCTTTACCCAAAATACCATCAATAGACATGATTCTTGATGACCCAATAATCAGTATATCAGGACTTTTATCTTGGAGATGAATTCGCTCCCTTACAAAAATACGCTCATCTGAAATGAGTTTTGCATAGGCGAATCCCTTACTTAATAATTGTTTTGCGACAATTGATTCTCCTTGAAAATAACGAAATACCCTGGAAAGTGAATAGCCAAACACAATAAAGAATAAACTGAGAATTAAACTTAGTCTAAACAAAAGCACGCGAGGGAATCGTATTTTATCTCGAAAAGGCAGCTCAAAATATTTCCAGCTACTATAAGCAAGGAACATCGAAAGAAAAGATAAAATAAACATAGTATATGTATTTAAATAATTTGAACTAAAGGTATAACGACTAAATGCAAAAATTGGTTGATGCCATAAATAAGCACTGTAAGAAATAAGCCCTATCTGTACAAAAAATTTATTACTCAATAGACTCCCAACAAATGTATCAGAAGTATTTGCAAACATAATAATGAATACTGTTCCAATAGTCGGAATCAAAGTATAAAAACTTGGCCAAGGTGTATCTCGCCTAAACATAACTACCGAAAGAAGAATCAAACTAATACCAACAAAGCTTAGTAATTGTTTTTTCGAAGTTGAAATCATATAAACAGATGTAGGAATGAATGCAAGAATAGAACCTATTGCAATTTCCCAAAATCTACTTGGAAGTAAATAGAAGTTTGTAGAGACTTTTGAGGAAGACAAATTCTGCGAATAGATTAAACTTACGCTGGCAAGAAAAAGCAAAATAACGAATAAAATTTGTCTCTTGCTTTTTTTGTTTCTTGTTCTAGTAAACAAAATTAGTAGAGGAAAAAAAATATAATACTGCTCCTCAACAGCAAGACTCCATGTATGTAGTAGTGGCTTTAATTCTGATGCCGTTGAAAAATACTCAACATCCTTTAAAAAAAAAACGTTTGCACTAAATATTGGAATTGCACTTAAGCTTTTAAGATAGCTTTCAAGGTCTTTGGGTAAAAAAACAATCCATGCAATAGGGAAGCTGATAGCTAAAAGAAAAAACAAAGCTGGCAATATTCGCCGCGCACGTCTTTCATAAAAGTTAATGATAGAAAATTGGTCTTTCTCCAATTCCGTTAGTATTGTAGATGTTACAAGAAATCCGCTAATTACAAAAAAAACATCAACACCGATGAATCCGCCTTCAAAGAAGGTAAAACCTGCATGGAAAAAGATAACAGATATTACTGCGACTGCGCGTAAACCATCTATCTCAGGCCGATATTTAATCATTTAGAATGCCCATGATTGGCAATTTTATTTCTTCCATACATTTGTCAAAAATATAGATTTACTTTTCACCAACATGAAAAGCTAAGAAATCGTATTATACGAAGCCATCTATTTACCCCTGAACAGATTTAAAGCTTTAACCACTCTCCCCTCAAGACATAAAAAAAGCCCTTGATCTTATGACCAAAGGCTTCTCCCAACAAATGTATACGACAGAGGTTCTGTTCTTTTCCTTTTCCAGAATTGATTCTTATCAACCAGGATCGAGGGAAAGCCTGCGGAGACACAGCAGAATGCCTTCCCATCTCCTGCTCGACTGGGCGTCCTTGCCCAGACTCGCGAGCTCCGCAATCCTGCGCCGCCTCCGATGGAAATACATTCTGCAAGGGTAACCTGAGATTGAAGAAAAAAATTCTCACAACTAAAAAAAGCCCTGAACTTTTCCATTCAGAGCTTCTCCCAACATTTGTATACGACATATAAGTTAACAAACAATGCTTTCAATGACATACACGTTTAGCACGTGTATATTGTAATATGGTCAAGCCGATCGAGCGATTAGTATCACTTGGCTGAATCCA